>JADDPA010000177.1 GCA_016782125.1 Thermobaculum sp. | reverse complement strand
CGTGGTTGCGCACCGTCTTCGGGCTCAGCACGAGCCGGGCGGCGATCTCGGAGTTGGAGCGGCGTTGCGCGATCAGCGTTAGGATCTCGTACTCACGGTCTGTGAGATCCGGGAAGGCCGCGGGAGGGGAGGAGCGGGTACGACCGAAATAGCCCATCAACCGCTGGGCTATCGCCGGGCTGAAGATCGCCTCTCCACGTGCGACCGCGGTGACCGCCCGGACTACCTCATCCAGTGCCGCATCCTTGAGTAGATAGCCGCGGGCTCCCGCGCGCATCGCGGCGAACACCGAGTCGTCGTCGTCGAACATCGTCACCATGAGCACCCCGATATGGGGACTCGTCTGCACGATACGCCGCGTTGCCTCAATGCCGTTGATGCCGGGCATCTTGATGTCCATGAGGATGACGTCGGGCTGCAGCCTGGCGGCCGCTTCTATCGCTTCCTCCCCGGTCGCCGTCTCGCCAGTAACCTCTATCTTTGGTGCCGCGCCGAGCATGGAGCGCACACCCTCCCGGTAGAAGGGGTGGTCGTCGGCGACCAGCACGCGAATCCGGTCCATCATCTATCCCTTCCTGAGGGCCAGCCGAGCAGAAACGTGCGTCCCGCCTGTCTCTCCCGGCTCGATGCGCAGTTCTCCGCCGAGCTCGGCCGCGCGCTCTCGCATTGACGCAATACCCACCCCGGCCTGATGCCCGGGTGGTAGCCCGATGCCGTCGTCGGCCACCTCTATCTGGAGCACATCGCCGTCAACGGTTACCCGGACACGACAGACCGTGGCCTGCGCGTGGCGTACGACATTGGCAAGCGCCTCGAGCGCGATCCGATAGGCCGCGACCTCGGCGGCCGCGGGTAGCGGAGGTAGCGTCTCTGGCGCATCTACAGCAACGCGCAAGCCGCCCGACCCGTTAATCTGGCCGGCATGTTCGCGGATCGCACCGACGAGCCCGAACTCGTCCAGCGCGGGGGGGCGCAGCGCGTATACCAGACGGCGGATGTCCGCGATCGTCGTCTTCACCCGTCCTTTCAGGTCGCCTATCAATTCCACCGCACCTTCCGGATTGCTCCTGACCAGCGCGCTGGCCGTATCAAGCCGCTGGAACAGGCTGGCCAGCGTCGGGCCGAGCCCATCGTGCAGGTCGCGCCGGAGCCGCCGGCGTTCCTCCTCGCGCGCTGTCACGAGCCGCTCACGCGAACGTTGCAGGTCGGTGGTGAGGCGTACGGCGTGGGCGGCCACCCCCGCCTGCCGGGCGAGGTCTACAAGCAGGCGGCGGTCGGACGCGCTGAAGGAGTCTTCGCCCACGCGCGGCGCCAGGACCAGTTGTCCCACCTGCTCGCCGCGGTAGACGAGCGGCAGCCGCAGCGAACCGTTCGCGGGCTGGCCCGCGGAGGCGACGACGCTGTACGCTCCGTCCTGCCAAAGCTCGATCGCGGCGTATGGCAGCCTGAGTGCCTCCCTCACGGTCCGGACTACGGTCGGCAGTACCTCAGCTGGGGCAAGCGTGCCCTCAAGGCGCTGACCGAGACGCGAGAGTACTGCATACGGCTCGTCGCGTTCGCCGTACATTACCCTGTTTGTTGTCTGCTGCAGGCGGTCGAGCAGCGGCTGGAATAGTACGGCAATCAGGCCAGTGGCGACCAGGGAGATGATGGGGTTGCCCCTCGCCTGCAACAGCGCGCCGAGCCCGCCGACAACGAGGACGTAGAGGCCGACGACTATGCCCGTGAGCGCGCCATAGACGAGCGAGCGGTTGATGATGAGATCTATGTCCCAGAGGCGGTATCTGAGGATCGCGATGCCGACGGACAGCGGTAGCACCAGAAAAAACGGATCTACGAGCGTGCCGGCAAATTCGCGGACAAGCACGGGCGCGGGTGCCGCCTCGATCAGCGCAAGCACGGCCGAGCCCAGGATCGCGATGGTGAGACCGAAGATCACCCACTTGGTCTGCTGCCGCTCGACCGGCCCGGACACGCGCCGGTAGCGGTACCCCTGCGCGAACACCGCAGAGCCCAGATAGCCCAGGAACAAGATGCCCTGGAGCAGGGGTGGCCAGGTGTCCCCGTCCAGCGGCGAGCCGGGGAGGAAGTAATAGAAAAACTGCAGCACGACCCAGAACAATGCGACCACGCGGCTCCAGTGGGGAACCCATCGACCGTCCGGAAAGAGGTAGAACAGGGGTACCAGCAGCGCCGTCGCCAGGTACTCCATGAGCGTGCCGAGCGGGGCCAGTTGCGGGAGCGCCAGCCTCAGTGCACCCACGTCCGAGCCCGACGCCTGCAGCACGAGGAAGAACGAGAGCAACAGCGGCAGCCACTCTTCGGACCGACGCCGGAATATCATTGCCGCCACCACGAAGAACACCGAGGCGGAGAGTACCCTAAGCGCGAGGGTGAGCATGGCGTAGAGTTCAGCCGACAGGCCCGCATCCCGCAGGGCGCCCGCACCTGCCACCGAGAGCCGCCACTGGGCGCAGTCCGGTCCCTGGCAGACCATCAGGGCTGTCTCATATATCGCGGGGATCGCGAGGACATAGGCACCCAGGCTCAACGCGAACAGCGCTGCCCAGACCGCTCGGGCTATACCGAGACGGCGACCATGCAGGGTAGCTATCGGTGGGGCGAGAGCGGTCCTCCCGGCTCTCGCCTGCTCGGTACTCATCCCTGCATTCCCCCCCGAATGCCACGCCGTGCTGTATTTGCGGGGCGTCCAGCGTACATCTTACTCCACTCCTTTCCCAATATGGGATCTCATCGAGGCTCGCGGCGCGCGACCGTATGAGGGCGCGCCGGAGCGGATCCCGTTACGTTGCCAGATCGCGGGCGCTCGAGCGGAGTCGGAGCGCCACGAGTACCATCCATATGACCAGCGTGACCACGAGGGTGCGCATGAGTATCGCTCCCACGAGGCCCTCTCCAGCGAGGAAAAATTGAACTAGCGCGGCCAGCCCGAGCGCCAGGGACCCAGGCCAGAGTGAACGCCACCTCTGATCCCGCTTGAATGCCCTGGAGAGTACGAGCATGCCGAGGATCAGGAGCAGGATACCGAGTAGGGCGCCCACCCCGTGGGCGATCGCGGCAGCCGACATCGAAACGTGCGTCCCCGCGTCGAACCTCTCAATGCACTCGATATCCCGACATCCGCCGACGGGGAAGATTCCGGCAAGGACGAACCCTACACCAAACAGACCCACGAGCACCGTACCCACGAGGGACCACCTCGACGGGATCGTCGCTCGGCGGATACCAATGGCTAGTGCCAGCGCGCCGAGTCCAAGTGCGAGGAACGCGAAGGTCATCAACCAGCCGTATGGGCCGACGGCGTACGCGCTGATCCCGCTCGAGTCGTTGACGTCGGGCCGGAGAACGTGTAGCGCTGCGAGTGCCGCGGTCCAGGCCGCCGGACCGACGAGTCCGATCGTGGCGAGCGTCTGTGCTTGGCTTGCTCCCTGCCGCCGAGCCCCCATCGAACTCACCGGAGTGCTCAGGTCAGGGCTGCTGGAGTGAGTCCCGGAGGTCGTGGAAGTCCCGTGGGTGCTATTCTGTTCCATCGTTTCTCTCCTGCGTGTCGGGCCGGGCGTGCCTGCTAGCCCGGCCCTGGCTCTAGATCAATACGCCTCTAGATGCGCCTTCGCGCGGTGTACGCGCCCGCGGCGAGCAGGCTCAGGGTGGCGGCGACTCTCGCGAGTGGGAGCGGGCCGCCGGCCATACCGCCCGCACCCGTCGCCGGCATCTCCGGCATCGGTTCGCCAGCAGTGCCGTACCGATAGTACGCCGCGTCGGTCGCGTCGTCGCCGAGCGTCTCGTACGCGGTTGGCTTCAGTTCCTCATTAATCGGGGTGGTGAGGAACGCGTCGAAGAGGTTGGGGTCTGTACTGCTCGCCCTCACAAAGAAGTATGCGAGCTCGGCGCCTCGGTCCAACTCCACGTCCGCGCGGTACGTGGTACCTACACCGCCGGTGCAGGAGCCTTCCGTAACCACCTGTGCGGGCCGATCGTCGCCCTCCGACAGGGTCCCGCAGAGGAGTATGTACGGGACCGGGTCGGGGAAGGCGCCGTCCACGAGTTGTGCTCGCGTGGCGTAGCCCACGGCGAATAGTTGATCCGCGGGCACGTCGCCATACAGGGTGAGCTCGAACGTTTTCGTCACCGTGTCATCCCGCTCGTCGCCGCCCGCATGCGCGGGCATCGCGAGCAGCAGCGCGAGCGTCAGGGCCATCAGGCTTGAAGCCAGTGTCTTCATCATCTCTCCTGTTATTGGGGGTTACTTACGTCCGTGTCAGCGCGCCTGCCACTACGCTAGTGCGTCCGGTATCCCGCCGTCATGAGGCAGCGTCCCGCTTTTGTCCCGGCCGGTGTCCCGATTGTGGACACCTCACCTCGACATCTCTCCGCCGGAGCGGAGAACGCGCTGCTGGCCGCGGTCGAGAAGCACGGGAGTATGCGACCGCGCGCTGCACACCGGCCGCGGGGGCGAGCTTATATCCTGCATACGACGTGAGTACGGGGATCGCAGGGAGCGTCTGGGGCGGTCACGGTGTAGGGCACGTGCAACCAGTACCGGGCGGTGCCATGGACTCCGTCGCCCAAGATGCAGTGCGCGAATGTGAGGAAGCACGGAAGGGAACGCGGTTGGAGCAGCCGTGCCCCTTCTATAGCCGCAAGGACGGGCACGTGAGCGCGCCGCACCTGGGACAAGACCGTCGGCGGCTATGCCAGGCTCACGAAAGTGCAGGTCAGCTACCCACACTACGGGCGACACCGCTTCGGGTACCCGATGGCGTACGGCGTCGGCCTGTGCTGTCTAGCTCAGTGAGCTGGGCACGACTCGCAGGACACCGCGATGCTTCACATGTGCGACACGGATATGCGAACCGCTTGAGCCGTGGTGCGTGTTATCCCAAACAGAGTGAGGGATCCGTAGCCCATACCACGAATTCCTCGCAGGCTCGGAATGACAGATGCCCTACCAGTCAGCCGGAGTCCGTATGAGACCGACTTCCAGCGCGCGGTCGGAGTGATCGCCTAACGGTGAGCGCAATAGTTGAGCGCATTATGGGACCTCGATATATCGCGAACATTCACCGCGTGTGACTACCCGCGCGGGGGCACGGCTGCCGTGCCCCCGCGCCGCAACCAGAGGGAAGAACTCCCTACACCGTGACCGCCTCTCCTGGCTCGGGGGCTGCGTCCGCGGGGGTAGGCTGCCGCAGGTCTACTTCCCGACCGGACTCCGCAGAGCGGTAGATCGCGTCGAGCACCCGCAGGACATCGAGGCCGTGCGTGATCGTCGAGCCAGGTTGCCGGTTCTCGCGTATGCTGTCCACGAAGTCGGCAACCTCCCCGCGGAACGACTCGTATAGCATGAAGCCCGGCTGCTGTGCCGCCCAAGTGTTGAATGTCGGCGAGGTCACCATCGTGGAACGAGCAGCGCCCTCGCCCCCGACCGTGGTGATCCGCAGATCGTCCTTCCCACCGCCCCGGTCAATCTTCGCCCCGCCCTTTGTACCAAACAGCTGCGAGTAGACCAGGTCCCCTTGCTCGATGTGGGAGAGCCAGCTCGCGTCCAGCACGATCGTCCCGCCGTTGTCGAGCTTCACGAACGCGGTCGCGAGGTCCTCGACGTTCACGTTCTCGCCCCCGCTCTCGCGCATGACATCCGTGAACTTGTGATACACCGAGCCAGACACGCTGACGGGCCGCGGATTACCCATGAACCACAGCGTCAGGTCGAGCATATGTACGCCCAGGTCGATGAGCGGACCACCGCCGGACCGCTCCTTCTGGGTGAACCAGCCACGCAGGAAGAAGCTCGATGCGCCGCGTAGCCAGCCGGCCTTGGCGTAGTAGATGTCGCCCAATGTGCCCTGCTCGATCTGCTGCTTGAGCACTACGCTGTCCGGCCGGTGCCGGTTGTTGAAGGCTATCGAGAAGACCCGACCGGAGGAGGCGACTTTCTCCGCGATCCGCTCTCCTTCTTCGAGGGTGTGGGCGAGCGGCTTCTCCAGCAGGACATGCTTGCCCGCATCAAGCGCATCAATGGCCATCGGGCCGTGGAGAAAGTTGGGAGTGCAGATACTCACCGCGTCGATCTCCAAGCTGGCGAGCATTTCCTTGTAATCGCCATAGATCTTGGCGCCGTCCACGTTATACTCCGCCCGAACGTTCTCGGCCGCCTCGGTGTTTACGTCGGAGAGCGCAACGATCTGGGCGTGATCGTTCTTCTGGTAGCCCTCGATGTGGCGCTGCCCCGGCCAGCCGACGCCGATTATCCCGATGCGTAGCGTGTCCATACCCTGTCCTCCCGCTTTGGTGCAAGTGGTGTCGAAGATGCGAAGGGTTGCAGGATACATACCGCGAGGGCACCGAGGAAATCTGTCTCGACCACTGGGCGAGGGGCATTCGCGACCGTATAGCGTAGGGCCGAGGGATCGATCCTCAAGGTGGTCACGCGGCGAGGCAGCAGAGAACGGACAATTGCACGCCCCCACTGTCGCCCATCGCGGTCACCGTTTCGGGGCCGTGGGCTCGGAATGAGGCTCCATGGCCGGACACAGAAAGAGCGAGCGAAGTTTTCAGCTTCGCTCGCTCTTGAGACCAGGTGGCAGATATTACCTGCCGCTCATCATCTTCTTCATCGCCATCGCGGCGATGCCGCCGAGGGCCGCCTTCGCGAGCGGGTTGGCGAGCATGCTACCACCTCCACCACCACCGCCCAGCACACCACCCATACCGGTGTTCGCGCCGCCGAGAAGACCGCCGCCACCGCCCATCATGCCACCACCGCCACCAAGCAACTGGCCAAGCATACCGGGCTGCTGCTGATCGAGCCGCGATGTCACCTGGGCAAGATAGCCCGGATCCTGGTACTGGTTATCATCCTCATCCCACGCCGAGTCGTGAATGCCCTGCTGCCGCGCCTGCTGCTGGAGGTGTTGTCCGAACTGAACTCGCTCCTGCGGGCCCATGCGGGAGAACGCCTCCTGCGCTGACTGCTGGTAGACGTCGGGCGGTATCTGACCCGAGATCTGCTGATAGTGGCCGTACGCCTCGTCGTCCGAGATGCCGTCGTACGGGGCGCCCTGGTCGTACCGGTTCGTGAAGTCCATCGCCCTTTGGCGCTGGTTGTCCTCGTCGCCGCCACCGAAAAGCTGTCCTAGAAGTCCCATGGTATCTCTCTCCTGAATACTGTTCGCGATTGACTGGTCCCTCCCCGGCATAACGCACCAGCGATGCCAACACGTACGAGCGTGGCGGAACGCTACCCGGAGACTGAGATTTCGGCGAGGACGGGATAGTGGTCGCTCGGGAAGATCGGTGGCTCGGCGTCACGGACCACGCAGTAATTGCACACATCCATCGTGCGCCCAGATCGGTCGTCGCGCAGGAGTATCCAGTCAATGCGTACCTCCTCGTTCGGATCCCATGGCTCGAAGTCATCGCCGCGGAAGCCGTGGAAGGTGTTCGTGGGCGCGTTTCCGGTCGCAAGGTGGGCATCCGTGAATCGCTCCGCGAGGAACAGCCTGTGGGACTCAGAGCTGGGGTTGCAGTTGAAGTCGGCGGTAAGAAGGATGGGCACAGGGTGGGGCGCGATCGTTCGCAGCTGGCGGAGTATTAACTTGCTCCCCTCGACTCGGGCGCGCTCGCTGATGTGGTCGAGGTGGGTGTTCAGGTAGACGATCTCTGCACCGGAGTCCGCGAGGCGAAAGCGCGCCCAGTTGGCGGCTCGGATGCAGCGGGTGTCCCAGGAGCCGGACCACGTATCTGGCGTCTCGCTCAGCCAGAAGCCGCCATGGTCGAGTAGCTCCAGCCGCGTGGGATTCCAGTAGATCGCGTTGCGCTGGTGTGGCGGCTCGTTCTCCGTCTTAGGCCCCAGCACGAAGCGGTACTCAGCGAGCTCTCGGTCGTAGGTCTCTTTGCTGCCCTCCTGCATCTCCTGGAATCCGATCAGGTCCGGGGAATGCCGCTTGATCGTGCGCACGTTCAGATCGCTCCGACGCTCCCAGATGTTCTCGCCATCATCGCGGTTCGCGCCACGTATGTTGAACGTGAGCACTCGTATGGTCGACATAGGGACTCCTTTCGCGCAATTCCACGGCGTAAGCCTGCACGAGACGGGCCAGAGTTTGCGATAATGCTGGCGCTCGATCGCGAACCCGGTGACTTGTCCGGTTAATCGCGGGGGCTTCGCCGCAAGACGGTCCGGGAGGGAATTGCCGGTGTCACAGATCGAAACACCAGTGGGGTTTACCAGGGAAGTGGAAACGAAGCCCGACGGCCGCTACATCGTCTACTATGCTTTCTCCACCTCCGCGAATACATCCGACAACACGGTGCAGAACGCGCCAGGTCCAGCAGAAACAGCGGCGCGTCACGAGGAGGCTGGGGATGTCTGAACTGCGTTGGCATCCGGTGTTGCGCGAGTGGGTGATCACGGCGACACAGCGGCAGGACCGTACCTTCCTGCCGCCGCGCGATTACTGCCCGCTCTGTCCCACCAAGCCCGGCGGGTATGAGACGGAGATCCCGCGACCGAGCTACGAGATCGTGGTGTTCGAGAATCGCTTCCCCTCACTACGGCGTGAGCCGCCGGAGCCCGCGGTCGAGTCTGACGGACCGTTCGACGTACGACCAGCACAGGGTATCTGCGAGGTGGTCGTGTACACGCCCGTACACGACACCACGCTCGCCCAGCAGAGCGTCGAGCACATCCGGCGGCTGATCGCGGTGTGGACAGACCGGTATCGTGAGCTTGGGGCACAGCCGTATGTGGAGTATGTCTTTATCTTCGAGAACAAGGGTGAGGTCATCGGCGTGACGCTGAATCACCCCCACGGGCAGATATACGCATACCCGTTCGTGCCACCGATCGCGAAGCGGCAGTTGGAGTCGGCGCGGACCCATTACGAGCAGCAGCATCGCTGCCTGTTCTGCGACTTGCTGGCGCGTGAACGGGAGGACGGCCGGCGCGTGGTTACCGATGACGATGCCTTCAGCGCGGTGATCCCGTTCTACGCGCGCTGGCCGTACGAGGTGCACATCACCCCGCGGAAGCATCGGGCCAGCCTGCTGGATCTGTCGGATGCGGAGGCGTGGAGTCTGGCCCGCACGCTGAAGCGCGTGCTGGTGGGTTACGATCATCTCTTCGGCTTCAGCATGCCGTACATCCTCGCGATGCATCAGGCGCCGACGGATGGCGGGGAGCACCCGTACGCGCACCTGCACATCGAGCTGTACCCGCCGCACCGGACGGCGACGAAGCTCAAGTATCTCGCGGGCAGCGAGACGGGCGCGGGCACCTTCATCAACGACTCCCTGCCGGAGGAGAAGGCGGCGGAGCTGCGCGCGGCGCTCCCCTCCGATGTTTGAGGGCACGCGACCGAGACCGAACACCAACGCGTCCATCATTTTGCCATAGCCGGGCAGCCATCGCGGTACCCGCAACGTCAGTCCAGAACTCCAGGAGCACCAATGAACGACAGGTACAGGCACGTCGAGGCGCTGACACGGGCGTTCGAGCAGCGGTTTGGGAAGGCACCGACGCTTGCCGCCCGCGCGCCGGGCAGGGTCAACCTCATAGGCGAGCACACGGACTACAACGATGGCTGGGTGATGCCGGTCGCTATCCCGTATGAGGTGAACGTCGTCGCGGCTCCACGAGCGGACGAGCAGGTCTGTCTCGTTGCCCACGACCTCGGTGAGGAGGCGACGTTCGCGCTCGACGACACCCAGCCGTCCGAGGATCTGTGGCAGCGATACCCGCAGGGCATTGCGGTGAAGATGCAGGAGGCGGTGCACCAGCTGACCGGCCTGGATGCGGTCTACGGGGGGGATGTGCCGCGCGGTGCGTCTCTCAGCTCGTCGGCGGCAGTGGAGGTGGCGTTCGCCGGGGTCTTCGCGCTGGCTGCGGACATCTTACTGCCCGGTCCGGAGATCGCGACGATCGCCCGGCTCGCGGAGAATGAGTTCGTCGGCGTGCCGACGGGCGTGATGGACCAGTTCATCTCCGCGCTCGGCAAAGAAGGCCACGCCCTCCTGCTGGACTGCCGCTCGTTAGACTACCGACACATACCGATCAACCTGCCGGGCGTGTCTATCGTGGTGATGGACACCGGCGTCCACCGCGAGTTGGCGAACTCCGAGTACCGAAAGCGGCGCGCCGACTGCGAGGCGGCCGTGGAGCGGCTGCGGTCACGACTGCCGAATATTCGGGCGCTTCGCGACGTGACGCCCGAGGACCTGGAGGCGAACGCGGATGTGCTTGATGAAACGCAGCGGAAGCGCGCCAGCCACGTGGTCACGGAGAACGCGCGCACGCTGGAGGCCGCCGAGGCATTGGAAGCCGGTGATGCCGCGCGTATCGGGGCGCTGATGCAGCAGTCGCACGAGAGCCTGCGCGACCGCTACGAGGTCAGTGCACCCGAGCTCGACGCTGTTGTGGAGATCGCTACGGGCACGGAGGGCGTAATCGGCGCGCGGATGACGGGCGGAGGGTTCGGCGGCGCTGCGGTCGCGCTGGTCCAGGACGGTGCGGTCGACGGGCTCAAGCAGGCGCTTGCCACGGAGTACCCGCGGCGCAGCGGCCGTGAGGCAACGGTGTTCGTGTGCCAGGCGGCCGAGGGGGCGGAGACAAGGCGGCTCGGCTAGAGGCTGTTATGCACTGTGCGAAAC
>JADDPA010000214.1:10255-35932 GCA_016782125.1 Thermobaculum sp. | reverse complement strand
GACGCGTCGGCTTGGCCCGCCTACCGACACACGGGGCACCACCGCGCGGGCAGAGACGTGGCGGTTGTTACGAACATACGCGGTGATCTATCGGTGGGAGACCTTCACCTAGCGACAGACAAAGGAGCACAATGAGCGCACACACCATCATGTCTGCGGGCACTCGAACTGCCGCGTGGGAGCAGAGCAGGGTCCTCATTGGGGAGGTGCCGACACCACTCGGCTCGTTCGGGGCGGTGTTCTCACAGAAGGGGCTGGCGCGGCTGACGTTCTCATCCGAGCAGCTCGCGGTATGCGAGGCGTGGGCCGCACGCCGCTTACCCGGCGCACGACACGCGTCGGACCACCAGCCCCTCGTAATGCTCGCCGAGCAGCTCACCGCGTACCTGGACGGCGACCTTCGGGTGTTCTCCGTGCCGCTCGACCTTCGTTGCACGCCGTTTCAATTGAGCGTGTGGCAGGCGCTCCTCTCGGTCGAGTACGGCTCAGTATGCAGCTATGCCTCCCTCGCAGCAAACGTGGGAAGACCCGCCGCCGTAAGAGCGGTGGGGCTCGCGAATGGTTCGAACCCGGTACCGGTCATCGTGCCCTGTCACCGGATCATCGGCAGCAACGGCACGCTCACCGGCTACGGTGGCGGGCTGCCCCTCAAGACACAACTGCTCCGCCTGGAGGGCGTCATGCTCGGGAACTGCCTGGCCGGTCAGCAAGCAAGGCTGCTGTAGCGAAGGTTAACGCGCGGGTGTAATGTCATACACCCATACGGTCAGCCCTATGGTAGTGCCTTTTCAACCCCGCCCCTGCCGGATGGCTCGTGGCACTAAGCCACCGCTTTACGAGATACTCGGTTCCGATCAGTTGGTTGTGGGAACGATTAACTCAGATAGGTTCGCGCGTAGCTCTTCGGGTGAGCGAGCATCCAGAGATCGCAAAGACACGGCAAGCACCGCACCCGGTGGAGGATCGGCTGGCATCGGGGCATCGATGATGACTGGTGTGCCTGCCGTGACGTTCTGAACAAGTTCCGCAGGCAGCCGTAGAAAGTCGGGGCGCAGCGCGAGTGCTTGCGGGACATCCTCCATTGCCGCGACAACCGCGACAGTCGCCACATCCGCCGCCTCGCACACGGCAGCGATCTCCGCGTCAAGTGGTGTGGCGCTAACGATGTGGGCGCCCGCCTCAACCGCGTCCCATGCCTGCGCCGCGGCCATGACCGCTCCCGCCACCACGGCGACGTCCGAATTAGACTGCACCACCGCCGCCACAGCCGCCGCCTCGTCACCAACGGCGATCTCCACCGCACCGACACCAGCGTCCATCGCGTCGCGCACGAGGTCCTCGGCGCTCCCATCACCATCGAGCACGAGCAGGAGGCGAGCATCCAGCATACGGCGAACAGCGTCGCGCTTTAGCAATCGTCGCTCCTTCTACTGCGAATCGACGAGCGAGGCCAGCTTCGTTCGCGCGTCATCCACGGTGCGGCCATGGCCGCTCACCGCTGTATGGAACTGATACTCGAGCAAAATCTTCAAGGAGGCGCGGGCCTGGGCAGTATCCTCGTTCAACAAGAACGGCGGGACCCTGAACTTCTCTGCAGTCATTAGCGCGTCCGCCGCAAAGAGCACCCCTCCCTGCAACAAGGAGACGTGACCGGGCGTATGACCCGGTGTGTGGATCACCTCCAAATCCCCGATACGCTGGCCATGGGCGAGCGGGAGCGTATTCCGAGGCGGACCATACCGCATCCTCCTGCCCATCAGCCTGGTTGCTAATCTGGCCCCGTGCGCACGAGCAGGCTTCTCCCGCAGGGCGTATGGCACATCGAGCGGGTGGAGGTACACCTCCATGTCGTTCACCCGGCGCATTTCCTCCGCGCTGCCGATGTGGTCCAGATGCCAGTGGGTGAGGATAAGCCGCTGCACGTCGCCGAGCGAGAGACCGATCTCGGCCAGCGCATCCGCGATTTTCTTGCCTTTGCGGGGCGTGCCGCTATCTATCAGGGTCGGGACGGGTTCCGTAACAAGGAATACGTTGCTCGCCCGTCCTGCGCTCAACTGATGTACCCCTGGTGCTATCTCCATCGGGTTTCCTCCCGTCGCACCGCGATGCAAGAAGGTGGCCGGGAATGTGCGTCATCTTGCCCGAGTATAATGGGGCGTTTCCGGCCCCGATCCATGAGGAGGACTCCCCGCCATGCGGTTGTACGATACCCTGTCCGGTGATACCCGGATGTTCGAGTCTGGACCCGAGGTCAGCGTCTATGTCTGTGGCATTACCCCGTACGACACCACGCACCTCGGCCACGCCTTTCTGTACGTCGTCTTCGACGTGCTCATGCGGCATTTGGAGGCGAGCGGCCATACCGTAACGTACACGCAGAACGTCACGGACATCGACGACGACATCCTCCGAAAGGCCGGTGAACTAGGCATGGACTACCGGGAGTTGGCGCGCCGCGAGACCGAGCGGTTCCAGCGCGACCTCGCCGCGCTGAACGTACGCTCGCCCGATCACTTCCCGCGCGCCACCGATGAGATCGACCGCATGGTCGATCTCATCGGGCGGTTGATCGATGATGGCCACGCGTACGAGCGCGAGGGCAACGTGTACTTCCGCATCAGCAGCTTCTCAGCCTATGGCGCACTCAGCAAGCTCGACCGAGACGAGATGCTAGAGATCGCCGCCGAGCGTGGCGGTAATCCGGACGACCCCCTGCGCGACGACCCACTCGACTTCCAACTCTGGCAGAAGGCCGCGCCGGGCGAGCCAAGCTGGCCGAGCCCCTGGAGCGACGGACGGCCCGGCTGGCACATCGAGTGTTCTGAGATGGCGCTCCGCTACCTTGGTCAGCCCGTGACCATCCACGGCGGCGGCAGCGACCTCATCTTCCCGCATCACGAATGCGAGCGGGCACAGTCCGAGAGCCTGGACCCCAAACACCCGTTCGTGCGCTACTGGGTGCATGTCGGGATGCTGCGCTACGAGGGCGAGAAGATGAGCAAGAGCCTCGGCAACCTCGTGCTTGTCGGTGACTTATTGGAGAGATACTCCGCGGACGCCATCCGCCTCGCACTCCTGTCACGCCATTACCGGGAGAGTTGGGAGTACCAGGTCGATGTTCTCGCGACGGCGCAGGACTGGGCGGACCAGCTAGCCGCCGCGCTCGAACTTCCGTCCGGAGAAGGCCAGCCACTGGACCCTTCGCTTAGGAACACCGAGTTTGCCATGGCGCTCGACAACGACCTGGACACCCCTACCGCAATCCACGAGCTTCTTGGCCTAGCAGGCGAGATAGAGGTGGCTAGCGGCGCGGGTGCGAGCATAACCGCAGCCAAGGATCTACTGCGCGCGAAGGGCGACAACCTCGGACTGACATTCCAGCCTGCTTTAACTCCCGCGCGCCCGACCTAGCGCAACCATCGGCGTCCAGAACGCGGCATACCAGCTAATGCCTTAACTTGGAGCGGCGGGGCGGCGCTACGCCCTCCGAAGCGCCACGAACGCGGCACCCGCAGCTACGGCGATTGCTCCAGCCGCGGCGATCGTCATAACCGGGAAGCCTCCCTCGTCGGGCTCTGCTGAGGCCACCGGCGGTGTGTCCTGCTGGTCCGCCGGGGCGGCTGCAACAACGGTTGGCTCGGGCTCCGATTCCTGCGTGGGTTGCGCCGGAATAACGGTACTCTTAGCGGCAACCTCGGCCACCGTCCGGCCCTGTGTCGGGTCGGCCTCCGCGCTGACGCTATCTGGGTTTGTCGTCGTGGCTTCGGGTGCGGCGGTGCCGTACGGCTCGTCGGGCTGGTTCGCTTCGTCCGGAGTGGGCTGAGGAGCCCGCGCGGCCTCTATCGGCTCCGGCTCAGCGTGCTGCGGTGCCTGGCTCGCGTCCACGAGCTGGATGATGGAACCCCCGCCCCCGACAGCCATCGCGCTGCCATCCTTCAGCACCGAGACCTCGTAGAACTTCTCCTCGACCGGAAGACGCACGCGGCTCCAGTCGCTCCCGTCCCAGTGGAAGGCCACCCCTTCCTCATCGCCTACCGCCCAGCCGTCCCAGGAGCTTGACATCGCGATGTCGCTCAACCGGCCCTTCGCTGGACTCTCGATACTCTCCCAGGACGACCCGTCCCAGTGGATGATCGCACCATTGGACCCGACCGCCCACACATCGTCCTCGGCTACCGCGTCGACGCCGTACCACAATTCATCGACCGGGCTCTCGTCGAGGCTCCACTGATCGCCGTCATACGAGGCGATAAGTGGGACAGTCTCCTTCTCCTCGGACTCTGTATTCCAGCCGCCGCCGACCAACCAGCCAGAGTTGGCGTCAAGCATGTCCATGGATCGAACGGTCTTCATTACGTCCGGTGCGATAAATACGTCCCACTTCGAACCGTCATAGGTGAAGATCTCCCCGCCGCCGCCAGCCATCCACGCGTCGTCCTCGGTAATCGCGGAGACCTCGCTCATGTACGGTACGCGCGGCACGGCACGGTCCACATTTGTCCACTTGCCGTTCTTGCGGTGGACACCGGCCATGTAGTTCTGGCCCACGGCCCAGCCCTCGTCTTCATTGAGCATGTCAATGCCGTGCAGCCAGTACGGCACTTTCGCTTCTTCTGTCCACCGGCGACCGTCCCAGCGGAGGATGCTGCTCTCCCATGCGTACTTCTCATCGATGAACGTCGCGTCACCCGCCACCGCCCAGCCGAGGTCGGGGCGAACCATGTCCACGGCGAAAAGCTGTTGCTTCGTCGGGCTGGGGAGGGCGCGCCAAGCCTTGTCATTCACGTAGGTCCGATCGGGCTTCGGAGCGCTCGGGATGTCCTTGAACGCCTCGGACGGGTGATCGACAACCCACACCCGCGTGCTTCCTGGCCGCACGTAGTTCTTGTACAGATCGATGATGTCATCAGGCGGACCGGCTATGCAGCCGTGAGTGGTCTGCCCTCCCGTCGCGCCGAAGCGCCAGAGGTCAAGCGTGCGTCCGGTGTACGTGTGGATACCGATACCGCCACGGTTCGGCACATTGAGGCGCATGAAGTAGGGGGTGAGGGTAACATCACCTGTGTCGCTGAAGTCGTACCCCCCCTGCACTGGGCTGTTCGACTTCTCGATGATGGTGAAGAAACCACTCGGCGTCTCTAGGCCCTTCTGCGTCCATAGGGCGCCGGTCGTGATCGGGAAGTCCTTGATCGCGTCCGATTTCTCGGGGTTCGTGGGGTCGCCCTGCGCCAGGTATAGGCGCTGCTCGTCCTTGACGATGACGATGTAATACTGTTCCTGCGCGCTGACCTGGGCCAGACTGCTGATTGCGCTCATCAAGAGCAACGCTACGACGAGACCGCGCCAGAAGACCCGCATGACACCCCCGGTTGTTTAGATTGGTTGGTTTCCTCCCAGTTTAGCAAACGGCCTGCAGGGTTGCGGCCCCTCACAGGAGTAAAAATAGACCCGCATCACGCCACTCTGGGAGCCGCGGGACAAGCGCTTCGGAGGTTCAAGGTCCCACACCCTCACGAGCATTGCCAGACGGCGCAGCTCGGTCCAGGTGTTCCGTCAGCCACGCGCCGATTGCTTGCAGCTCCGCGTTCTCGACTTGGTGCGCCATCGGGTACTCATGGTACGTCAGATCGACCGCGACGCGCTCCAGATACGCGCGTGCCTCACGGCCAAACGTCACCGGGATCACCGCGTCCTGCGTACCGTGGGCGACGAAGTACGGACGCCCGGCCAGTGCCGGCTCGTCGATCGGCAGCCCCGAGTGCAGGGGAAGGTAGCCACTAAGCATCACTGCGCCGGCGACGAGTGGCGGATTGGTGAGGGCCAACGCTCCCGTCATCACCGCGCCCTGGCTGAAACCGAGCACGTACAGTTGGGCGGGATCGATGCCATACCCATCCACCGCCTCGTGGACGAACCGCCGCAATGTCGCCAGCCCCTGCTCGAACGTTTGGGGATCCGGCACACCAACCCGCGAGAGCTCGTACCAGTGGTAGCCAAAGCCGAGCGCGAACGGCGCACGCGGACTTAGTGTCAGGAACCGTCCATCTAACGCTCCTGCGAGATCTATGAGGTCCATTTCATTGCTGCCACGACCGTGCAGCATCAACAACGCGGGTGGCTGACCCGACGTCTCCTCACGGGGTCGAAGCACGCGGTGGTACAGGCTCGCGTCTATCGGTCGTTCTTCCCGCGTACCCACTCGCAAATCCCCCCTTGCTCAAGTCAACCCGCTATGTTTCTTTGCAGGCCCTTGCATTACTCCACGCTCCGCCTATGCCATTGGACTGCCCATGCGATGCTTTGTCGGTAGCAGGTACACGGAGTCACGTTCCCTACCAGGAGTCTCGCGGACCTCCCTCGAAATACTCCTCGATTCGGCGGCGGCTAGCCGGTGAGGTGTCGGTCGGTAGCTCATGCATGGGAAACCATCCGACTGCGTCAATCTCCCTGCTGCCTTGCCGTGCTTCTCCCTCGAACTCGCCGGCGACGAATACGGCAACGTGGTCGCTCTTGCCCTCGCTGCGGCTGTGATACAGTCCAAGAAGACGAAGATCACGGACGGTCACCCCCGTCTCCTCCTGCACCTCGCGCGCGGCGGCTTCCCTGAACCCCTCTCCACGCTTGACGCCACCGCCGGGCAGATACCACGATGGTTCGTAGCTATGATGCACGAGCAGCACCCGTTCCCCGGAGACGACCAGGCAGCGGCTACCGAGCGTCTGCGGCTTGAGCAAGCGCCAGTAGATCTTCCGCAGCCGATGTGCCCACCACAGAACCACCGCGCCCCTCCACTTCGGTGTCGAGCATACCACACGCGAGTCAGGCGAACCGACCGTATGCAGTAAAATAGTTTGAACAGGAATCACCAGCACCAGCCTTAGAAAGCGAGAACCATGATGACCACGCGCGAGGAGCCGCTGTTTCGCGGCATCGAAGCGTACAATGACCCCGACGGACGATTCACTTTCTGGATCCCGTCGGAGTGGCACGCCTTCAAGCCCGCTGGCGATCAGGATGGCGTTATCTACTCCCCCTATCCCTCGTCACCACCGGTGACCTGGTTCTCGGTGCTCATCACCGAGCTGCCCGGCACCGTCGTCGCCGAGGACCTGGAAGTTGTGCGCGAGGGCGTGGATGAGGGGCTGTCCCAGCTAACGAACTGCGTTGTCGAGTCCGCCTCCGAGGACGTGCTGAATAACATGCTCAAGTTTGAGCGGATCTATACGTTCGACGAGGACGGGGCCACCCGCAAGCGCCGCGTCTGGATTCTGTACGTGGACCGCTGGGTGATGGTGGTCGCGTGGCAGGGCGAGAACGTGGAAGAGTACGAACACTGGTTGATGATGTCGAACTACAGTTTCAGCACCTTCGACATCGCCGACGTGCTGTGGTTCGCGAGTGACCGGACGATCGCCGGAAACACGACTCGGGCCGAGCTTATCGATGCCACGACCGATCCGAAAAAAACCGACACGCCAAGCGCGGTGCAGTAAGCAGCCGCAAATTATACGGACTCCGGCTGAACGGTAGGGTATCTGTCATTGCGAGCGTGCGAGGAATCCGTGATACGGGCTACGGATCCCTCACTGCGTTCAGGATGACATACATCAGGGATCAAGCGGATTACGTATCAGCCAGCAGAACAGTCGGGAGTTAGAACGCTGTAGGGGCGCTCAGTTGAGCGCCCCGATGGTTTCTTCGGCTTTGTCCTCTGTGTAAGACTACTGCAGGGAGACCGTCACCTCACCGTTGCTCGAGCCCGAATGCGGTGGCTCGGTGCCCTCCACCTGAAGCCGGTTCGCGTCTGCCGCGGACGGCGCCGTCGTAACCGGGATCTCATTGAGCCGTGGCACGCCCTTAAGGTTGAGCTCCTCCGAGAAGTGACACGCGGACCAGTGGTTCGGCACGACCTCCCGGAGCGGTGGCCGCTCGGTGACGCAGACGTCCTGAGCGTAAGGACAGCGCGGGTGGAAGTAGCACCCGGTGGGCGGGTTCGCCGGGCTGGGCACATCGCCTGGGAGTCGCACCGGCCGGTGCCGGTTCCGCGGGTCCGGCTTCGGGATCGCGGCAAGCAGGGCTTCCGTGTACGGGTGCTGCGGGTTGTAGTACAGATCTTCCGTATCGGCCATCTCTACGAGATACCCGACGTACATCACGGCAACGCGGTCGGAGATGTGCTCCACGACGCTCAGGTCGTGCGCAACGAAGAGATAGGTGAGGTTGAATTGCTCCTGCAAATCTTCTAGCAGGTTCAGAACCTGCGCCTGCACCGACACGTCCAGCGCGGACACCGGCTCGTCGCAGATTACCAACTCGGGGTTGAGCGCAAGTGCGCGCGCGATGCCGATACGCTGGCGCTGACCGCCGCTGAACGCGTGAGGGTAACGCGTCGCATGTTCGGGACGCAGCCCGACCACCGTGAGCAACTCTGCCACCCGGTCGCGCAGCGCCCGCCCCTTCACGACGTTGTTTATGACCAGCGGCTCCGCGACGATGCGGCCCACCGTCATGCGCGGGTCAAGCGAAGAGAACGGATCCTGGAAGATGATTTGCATGTTCGGGCGGACACGCTTCAGATCCTTCGCGTTCAGCTCCTCGATGTGCACCTTCCCTAGCTTCGGATCATGGAAGATGATCTCGCCGTCCGTCGGCTCGTGGAGCCGGAGGATCGCGCGTCCCGTCGTGCTCTTGCCGCAGCCGGACTCCCCTACCAGGCCGAGTGTCTCGCCCTTCTTGATGAAGAAGTTCACGCCATCGACGGCCTTGACCTCCCCAACGACCCGGCGCATCAACCCTCCCTTGATCGGGAAGTGCTTCTTGAGGTTTTTCACCTCGAGGAGAATCTCGTCCTCGTTGACATTACTGGTACTCTCTACTGTCATGAATCCCCCTCACGCTGTACTGAAGCTGAAGGTCAGTTCGCCCTGCCGGTGTTCGGCGCGGTACCGCTCGTCCCGGTTACCCGGCCATCCCCATCAGCGACTTGTTCTGGAGTGCTACCGGGGTACAGGTGACATCGGACCGTGTGGTGATCCTTACCCTCGATAATCGTTTCCACCGGCAGAACGGTATCGCACAGGCCCGGCATGAAGCTCGGGCATCGCGGGTGGAAGGGGCACCCCGTCACCGTGGTGTACGGGTCCGGGACGCCGCCCTTGATCGTCTCCAACTTCTGCCCGCGATTCGTCCCGAGTCTCGGGATTGAGCGCAGCAGGGAGATCGTGTATGGGTGTTTCGGATCGTAGAAGATGTCATCCACCGTGGCGCGCTCAACGATCCGGCCCAGGTACATCACCGCGACCTCATCGCACATCTGCGCGACCACGCCCATGTTGTGCGTGATGAACATGATCGACGTGCCGATGTCGTTCTGGAGGTCGCGCATCAACTCAAGGATCTGTGCCTCCGTTGTCACGTCGAGCGCGGTCGTCGGCTCGTCCGCGACCAGGAGCGCGGGTGTGCACGAGAGCGCCATCGCGATCATGGCGCGCTGGCGCATTCCGCCGGATAGCTCGTGCGGGTAACTTCGCGCGATGCGCTGCGGGTTTGGCATGCCCACCTTCTGGAGGATGTCCACCGACTGGGCGCGTGCTTCATCTTCATTCGGGTTCTGATGCAGCATGATGGCTTCCCGGATCTGGTGTCCAACGGAGAACACCGGATTCAGTGAGGTCATCGGCTCCTGGAAGATCATCGAGATATCATCGCCACGGATGGCGCGCATCTCGTCGCTGTGCCTGCCGAGCGACAGGATGTTTAGGGGCTTGGCAGTATCCGGCTTCTCCTTGTAGAGAATCTCGCCGGACTCCATCCTTCCCGGCGGCGGGACAAGCTGCATGATGGAGAGACCGGTTATACTCTTGCCACTCCCGCTCTCGCCCACCACGCCGAGCACCTTGCCGCGGGGGATATTGAAGCTCACGCCGTTCAATGCACGGACGACGCCCAACGCCGTGTGGAAATGCACGTGCAGATCCTTCACCTGGATAACATCGTCCGTCCCATCTTGCCTCGCCGAACTAGTCTCGACGTTCGTTACTGGGTCAGCCATATACGTGCTCCCTCCCTCGTCCTAACCGTTCGGCTCAGCCGCATCGCGTGGGGGCCATCGCCCAGGAACTCGTACCAGGACAAACCATATTGCACGTCCCTCCCTGGCCTAACCGTACGGGTCCGCCGCATCGCGAAGGCCGTCACCCAGAAACTGGTAACAGACCAGCGCAAGCACCACCGCCACTCCAGGCAGCAGCAGCCATGGATACCGCGTAACGACGGCAATGCTTTGTGCGTCCTGCAGCAGCGTGCCCCAGCTAACTGCCGGAGCCTGCATGCCGAACCCGAGGAAGCTGAGTGTCGTCTCCGCTAGGATTGTCGCCGGAACGGCTAAAGCGGCCACGACGATGATGTGGCTCATCGCATTCGGGACCATGTGCGTGAGAATAACCCGCATGTGCGAGCCACCAGCGGCACGTGCGGCGGAGGTATAGTCGGCGGTCCGATAGCTGAGTACCTTACCGCGCACCTGCCGGGCCAGTCCCGTCCACGCGATGAGCGATAAGATCAGCGTGATGAAGAAGTACCGACGTACCACAGAGATGTTGCCCGGTAGCGCTGCCGCCAGCGCCGCCCAGAGAGGAATCGTCGGGATGGAACCGATCAACTCGATCACGCGCTGCATGACGTTATCGATCGCGCCGCCGAAGTAACCCGAAGCGGTACCGAGGATGGACCCCAGCACCGTCGCAAATATTACGCCGACGAGACCGACGGTCAACGAGACGCGCGAACCTTGTAGCATTCGCGAGAACACGTCGCGACCTTCCTTGTCGCCGCCTAATAGGTACAGCTTCGCGGGGCGAGCCTGTCCTTCGGTCGGCACTGCGTTCGCATCGGCCGGCTGCTGAGGCACACCGAACAAGTGGATGTTCGTCGGGATCAAGCCGAACAGCTTGTACGGGTAACTGCGGTTGAAGAACTGGATCGGGTACGTCTTCGTACAGTCATTCGCGTACTTCCACTCGAGGTTGACCTCGTCTAGCGTTTGGACCTCCCCACACACCGCCGGACCGCCCGCCCAAACCACTTTCGTGGGCGCCTTGTACGAACTGCTGCTGTCGATCGCGTCGTAGTCGTACGGCGCGAGGAAACTGGAGAAAGCGGCCATCAAATACATCAGGAATAGTACGATCAGGCCGAAAACGGCTAGCTTGCTCTGCTTGAAGCGGCGGAACATAAGTTGCCGCTGGGACATCTGCCCCGCATCTTGTTTGTCTTTCTTGGCGACGGCTCGCGTGTCGTCCGCCGACCCTGCCTGCACTGCCATAAGATTGCTCCCTTTCCGAAGTTACCTCCTGCGGCCTAGACAGTGTTTCGTGGATATTACTCCAATCGGATACGCGGGTCAACCCACGCAAGCAGGAGGTCGGCAATCAGGTTACCGATTACGAGCAACAGCGAAAAGAACATCAGGAACGTGATAGCCAGATACATGTCCTGGTTGCGGAGCGCGTTGATGAACACCGGCCCTGCGGTGGGCAGGTTCAGCACGATGGACGCAACCACGTCGCCGCCGATGAGCGCCGGCAATACGCCGCCGATCGTCATGATCAGCGGGTGCAGCGCGTTGCGCACGGCATGCTTCCAGATGACCTTCGACTCCTTGAGGCCTTTCGCTCGTGCCGTCTGGACATACTGCTGGTTCAGCACGTCAAGCAGGTTGGCGCGCATGACCCGCGTCAGCCACGCCGTGCTGCCGGCGGACACGACGATCACGGGCAGCCACAAGTGCTCCAGCAGATCGACGAACTTCGCAAAGCTCCAGGGCGCGGTTTCCATGTCTCGCGAGAAGAGCCCGCCCACGCTCTCGAACGTCACCATCAGCACCAGTGCGAGCAGGAACTCCGGGATTGCCACCCCAATGAACTGCAGCACTGTGATGACGTAGTCCGGGATTGTATAGCGATGGGTGGCGGAATACACGCCGAGTGGAATCGAGACCAACCACGCGAAAAGGATCGAGGAACCTGCGAGCATGATCGAGAATCCCAAGCGCCCCCAGATGAGCTGTGTCACGGGCATGTTGTACTGGAACGAGTTGCCAAAGTCGCCCTGGACGGCGTTGGATATCCACTTCCAGTACTTCGCATGGATCGGGTCGTTCACCCCATAGCGCTCTTCCAAAGCCTCGCGTTGAGACAAGTTCAGATTGCCGCCCAGGGCCTGCAGCCGGGCGATCTCCGCATCGAGTGCGGAACCGGGGGGGAGCTCGATCAAAATGAACGAGATGATCGAGATGAAGAACAGGGTAATGACCATGGCGAACAAGCGCCGGATGATGAAGTTGACCACGGCTTTCTCTCCTCTTGGGACGCACCTACGCCTCGGCGGGAGGCGCTACCGAGCATCAACGAAAGCTATCTATTAGTGTGGGTAGGGCGGGGGCCATGGCCCCCGCCCTACCCGGCGTTAAGACGTATGCTCTTCCGGATTCTCCCAGAAGTAGATCTCCGGGTCGTACACCGCAGGCGAAGGGATGATCCACGGGTTCACGAACCCGCCCTGCGCGAACTGCTTCAGCTCAGCCTGTGTCGGCACATTCTTCAGGCCCTGTCCAACGAGCACGATGCGTGGAGGGTTGCTCACCGCGCCCATGAAGAACGGCCCTTGCTCGACGTGGACCTTGATCACGTTCCAGACGAGCTGGTGCCGCTTGATCGCATCCACTTCGGACTTGGCCTTCTCGTAGTGGCCGTAGATCGTCTCGATCGGGCTGCCCTTCTCCGGCTGCGTGCGCGGCGGCTGCCGCTTCCACGGGTCCTTGTCGAGTTCCTGCTTCTCCTGCTTCGTGCCCTTGAGGCTGTACTGCACACCGTGCAGCGGCGCCCAGTGATCCCTCTGGATAGGCGTCGTCCACTGCGGGTACGAGAGGTGGTCCGGCCCGTCGCCGACCTCCCAGTCGGTCGTGGTCATCAGCCTGCCCTGCCCCCACTGGTCCGACTTGGACTCTGCGGGCACCGGTGCTAGCCTGGTCGGGAGGCCGATCGCATTCAGGTCACGCGCGAGCAAGTTGTTCTTGCTGATGTGCTCCGGATCGCCCGGCGCGCCGTACTGCAGGAGCAACTCGAACTTGCTGCCGTCGGCGAACGTGAACTTGTTGCCCGGCCCCATCTTCAGACCGGCCTGCGTGATCAGTTGCTTCGCCTTCTCAGGGTCATACTTCACGAAGGCGTCGCGCCACTCCTCGTAGCGCTTCTTCGCCTCGTCGTTGAAGTTGTACTCGATCGCCTTCTTGGAGATCGTCCCGGTGCTCAACTCCGGAGCCTGGTTGAAGTACAACTGCTTGTTGACCTCTGCGCGGTTCCACGCGTGCGACAGCCCCTGGCGGAACTCCTTCTTGCGGAAGAGGTCCCGGTACTTCTTGTCGCGATAATCGTAGGACAGGAAGAACATCGAGCCGGTGCCCGACCCAGAGTCCCAGAAGCGTGTCTCCAGTTTGCTCTTGCCCTCCGCCTGTCGCAGGCCGGCGACGTCACCTAGGGTGAGCGGGGTGTGACCACCGTGCACGTAATCGACCTGACCCGACTGCAGGCGGAGCTTGAACACCTCGGCGTTCTGGGTGTTCGTCATCGTGATGCCATCGATATACGGCAGTTGCTCACCCTGCGGCGAGACGGCGTAGTAGTACGGGTTACGCTCCCAGACGGAGTTCGTCCCTTCCTTGTACGACGTCAGCCTCCAGCCGGTCATCGTCGGGCTGTCCTTGTTGACCGCGAAGTCTTTCTTCTGGTCGTGGACTGTTGCCCACTCGCCGCCCCGCTTGATCTTCTTGTTGTACTTGGGGTGGAACTGCTGCATGTAGTGCTTCGGCTGCATGAAATCGTCACCGATGCCGCGGCGCACCCACATGGCGAACCGGTTTGGCACAAGTACCGCCGGAGCGTCGAAGGTGAGCTGGAGCGTGTACTCATCAACGGCGCGGACCTTCGCGAGCGTTCCCTTGCTGGAGCGATAGTCGTCCGGCGGATTGGCGGGGTGGTCCTCATCGAGCACCATGTCCTCCCACCAGTACAGGATGTCCGCGGTGGTCCACGGCTTGCCGTCGCTCCACTTCAGCCCCTCGCGGAAGTTGAACGTCCACTCGGTGGCGTCGGCGTTGGACTTGTAGCTCTCAGCCAGCCCGGGTCCGATCGCCAGGCCGTCGCGCAGCCAGCGGAGGATCGCATGGCCGTACATGCTCTCCTGGATAAAGTGGCCGACGCCCCAGCCGTCAGCGCTCTGGCACGCCATCTGCAGGTGGCCGCCGTACTTGCCTGGCTTCACCCACTTGTGCGGGACGACGTACGGCTTCTTCGGCAGTCGCTCGGCCACCGGGGGCAGCCCGGCCATACCTTCCAGCATCGGCGCCTGCTTGAAGTCGCCGGTGAGGGTTACCGCGGTTTCCTGACCCTGCCCGATCTCCGACGCCGGGGTATTCACAGGACCGGCCTCGGTGGGCGAGCCTACGGCAGCTCCGGTCGTGGGCTGGCCAACCGGAGGGGTGGTGGCAGCGTCGCCACCGCCACATGCAACCAGCATCGTGCCGCCCGCGGCGACAGCGGAAACCCGCAGGAAACCGCGCCTATCGAGCTTCTTTAGCTCTTCCAAACTATTCCTCCCTTGGTAATTCTCAGCACCCGGAAAGCACCGGGCACATGCGCCGGACAAAGACTCGCCAATGCGATTAGCGGACGAAAAGCCTCACCCCCTTCTGATTGAGTCGCACTCTTGCATATTCTTGTAACATCAATGCCAAGAGGCCTTGTGTAACGTGATAATACCGCCACTTCTCTGCGTTGTCAAATGAGCCCAACGTCTGATGGCAAGGTTTGTGAAGTATGTCCATGTCGCGAGCGAAAGTCAATAGGTGTCGCGTCGAGTCGATGGCTAAAACACACGGCTTTGCGACTATTCGTGGTCGGACTCGAGTGGCGTTCCGAGTGACTTGGGATGAGCGTACGAGCTATCTCGATCGCCCGGATTCGCTCCGGCCGGCAGAAACGTGGCGACGGGCACGTTGGACCCGACAGGAACCGGGTGACGCGCAGTTAAAGCAACGTGCGGTACTGCACCCGTGGGCACTGTTTACGGCTCGCGTCGCATAACCTCGTGCGATGAAACGAGGGAGTGCTTTCGGAAGTGCGCGTGCGCCCCTTCCAATGTCGCGGGCACCACGTTGTACTGCTCGCGCAACGTGTCGAGGTAGCCCACGAGCGCCGTGAGTGTGGTGGTCTGCACGGTATCATCCAGATGATACCCGTACAGATTGCGGGTGGGTATGCAGAGCGACCGGAACCGGACGTCCTCCGTTTCCATTCGCTGCAGCTGTGCCTCGATGAGTGGCTGGTGCCACTCGTCCCAGTAGCCCTGATCGAGGCTCAGATCGTACGGCACACCCCGGCGGTACGTGCTCTGCGCATCTGCGGTCACCGGTACCTCCAGGAACGGCATGCTCCCCTCCACCAGCCGGTCCTCTGGATGGACGTAGTGCGGATCCGCATGCTTGCCGGTCCATACCGCGGCATCGCCCTTCACCTCGCGGCCAGGCTGCGACACCGAGCCCTGCCGGAACCCCTGCTCGAACGCTAAGCGGTACGTGTCATCGCTCGCGGAGTACATACCCGAGCGGAATGACCGCGGTATGATCCCGGTCGCGGACTCGATGCGCCGCGCCGCATCGCCGATAATCGTCCGCTGGTCCTGCTCGCGGTACCCCCCGAGGTGGCGCTTCAGGTCCGGCGAAAGCTGCGGCGGATGGATGTGCGCGCCAAGCTCCACCCCATTCTCCACCAGCTCCTCGAACAACGGGGCATGCTCGTCAGCGGTGCGGGGCGAGACGAAGAGCGTTGGCGGATACCCCGCGGCGAGGAGCCGGTAACTGAAGCCTTCGATGGCGCGCACGCTCTGGTCCCAGCTCTTCGGCCCGGTTCGCACTGCCTTGGTCGCTACCGGCTCGCAGTCCATCGTGAATACGACGTACAGCGCTGGCTTCAAGTCCATTCTCACTTGCCTCCTGTTACAGGCACCCCATCTCTGCTCCGCCCATGACGCATCAGGATCCGCCTGGCGTGCCGCCCTACCATATTCGGGTCAGATCTCCGTGCCAACTACTGAGGCGCACACGCCACGTGCCCCGAACCATAACGATCATAGCACAGCGATTGCAAGCCACTGGATCAGCAAGCCCGCGCCGCAGGCCACCACGAGGGGCACGGCGAGCAGGGCGAAGTTGCGCATCAAGTGTCCGCGCTCCAGACCGTGGCGCAGGTATGGCTCAGCCCCTAACGCCACCACGACGAGCACCATGCCCGTGAGAAGCGTACCGATGAGGATGATGACCTGGGTCCACGGGGTTGGCCCGACGAGCAAAGAGAGCAGGGGCACCACGGTCTCGCGGAACACGAACAACGCAGCGACGCTCATCGCAACGATCACCAGCCAGAGCACGAAGCAAGCGACGTACGCGAGCACCCTCGGTCTACGCTGGGTCTTTATACATTGCGGGCATCACGAACCTCGTGTTTGCTCGTCAACTGCACGCGTAAACGGCGCAGAACTCCTGCTGTGGCTTTCGATATCGCCCCGGACCGGCGTGCTGGCACAGCGCACGTGACCGGGCAACGTGGTACCTGTCCTCAAATCCCTCGTGATCGCGGCACCGGCTATGGTAGTGGCAGGGAAAACGAGAACCGGAGAAGCGATCCCGCGGTCTATGTTCGAAGTCACCGCGTCGCTCGGTCCACTACTGCAACTGCCCACGCCCGCTCTATCCTCGCAGCACCATCTGTAAGAGGACCCCAAGCGCCATGAGAACCACCATCGGTACACTGATCCGCAGAAAGCGCCTGCCGAGTTGCCGGTGCCTTGTGTTGAGGCCACCTTGCAGGTAGTAGTACGCGCTGAACACGAAGATGAACAGGGGCACCGCGAGAATCAGAAGCACACCCTGGAACGCGCTTCGCGTGGCGGTACTGCCGGGCTCCAGTATCTCCCCCACCAGCAGTTTGAGGGCCGCGTACCAGACGAAGAAAAGGTAGTAGCTCAGGACAAGTATTACGGCATACAGTGCAAACATCAGCATGTAGTCGGCGGTGCCCGGCCGCCATCGACCGCTCTGTTCGGACATCCTACCTCCTCGCCATGCCGGTCACCGCTCCGTGGGACGGGCGGCGTGCTCTGCGGATGGGTGTCGAGCGCCATCATACCCGACCAGGAGTTGTGGGTCTACACCGCTTCCCCAAGCTTGACGGCCTCGAAGATACGCATCCGGCGGATAAGGAGCAGCGTTATCACGATCGTGAGCGCCAGCAGCGTGCCCGCGACCGCGCCAAGCATAGCGATCTGCTCCCACGCGATGCGTACGAGGAATGTCGGAGTATCGGGGAACTGGCCAGTTCGCACCTGCAGCAGCGGAACGAACACCCGGCTCGCGAGGACCCCCAGCCCCGTGCCCACCACGGCACCCACCCCAACGACGAGCATCTGCTCCGACACCAACATCGCGGCGAGCTGGCCGGTGCCGAGCCCCATCGCGTGCAGGGTGCCCATCTCCACCAGGCGGCGCTGGAAGCCAACCAAGGTCGAGGCGAGGTAACCAATGATGGTGACTAGTCCCGCGGCGAGGAATCCGACGGAGAGCAATCCGAAGAGCCCTTGGCGCTCCGGTCGCAACAGATCGGCTTCGAGCAGCGCGCGTGGCGTACCCGGTAGTACGACTAAGTCATACCCGAATGCCTCGCCTTCGATACGCTCCAGGTCGGCTCCCGGCGCGATGTTCATCCAGACCTGGTACGGATATGGCGCGCCCTGACCCTCGTAGCTGTACTCCAGGTTGCCTATAAGGAACGGTGCGCTCTGCTGGTACAGCGTCGGGAAGCACTCGATCACCCCTACGACGACGAAGGTCAGGGTCTGCGCCTCACCCGTGTCACTCAACTCCAGCGTCAGCCGGTCACCAGACTCGAGTCCTTGCTCCCGTGCGTACCGACCCGAGACCAGCACGGCCGAAGGATCGAGCGCGAGCCGGTTCATCACCGCACCGAGCGATTCCGACGCGTAGTCAGCGCGCCAGGATTCCTCCAGGACCCCAGGGAGGGTCGCCCGATCCACAGCGAGGAACGTGCCTCGCTCGGCAGCACCGCCCGGCACCCGGATTGTCGTGGTGCTGGGCGCGACGCGCGTCGCCGCCCGCACACCGGGAATACTCAGATACTCATCGACCGGGCGGGTGGTATACTCCGCCGCTTCGCCGGGTTCCGTTGGCGGCACTGCGGCGGGATCTTCGCCTCCAGGGATCCCGTTGCCCGCGGCACCGCTATCGAACCCACCCTCGATGCTTGCCTGAGGCGGGGTTTCCCCATTCTCAGGCAGCGCTTCGAGATCTTCACTGCCGCCCTGGTCGCCACCCGCGCCGCCTTGCAAAACTCCCTGGAGGAGGCCGGGGGAGTACACCAGCCGAATGTCCGCGCCCGTGCTATACCGGGCGCGAGCGACGGTGTGCCCATCCAGCGTTCGCGCCATCGACGCGGTATATGCGGCGAGACTCAGCGTCAATGTAATCAGGAGCACCGGTCCCGCGTAGGTCTGGGTACTCCGCGCCAGGTAGCGCAGCGTCAGGAGGCTGAGACCACGTGTGCGGACGAGCAGTCTCGCCAAGATCGCGAGCAGCAGCGGCACCAGCCGGAGGGCAATAAGCGCGAGCGCCAGTACGAAGAGCGCCGGAGCGAGCATCAGCAACGGATTGCGAAATGGATCTTGCGCCGACGGCGCGATGCCAGGTATCCCGATCAGCCCGTTTCGTCGTAGCTGCAAGACGCCATACAGCGCGGGCACGAGGAGCCATACATCGAGGTACAGCCGCCACCAGAGCGGAGGGCGAGTGGTGCGCGAGCGCTCCTGCTTAAAGCTCACGATTGTGCGGGCCGATGCACGCAGGCTCGGCAGCGTTATCGCCGGCACCGCGAGCAGGAGCGCGAGCAGCCCATGGCGCCAGCTACTTGCCAGCAGCTCGACGGGCGGGCCGGGCGACGGATTGAAAAACAGGAACGACTGCGTCCACACAAGCAACTGCGCGATCAGGACTCCGAGTGGCAGACCCGCGGCGAGCGCCAGTGCGCCTAGCGCCAGCCCCTGGCCGAGGGCGAGCCCGAGCACCTGTGCACGGGAGCTCCCCCGGCTGCGCATTACCGCGATCTCCTGCTGTTGCCGCTGCACCGTGAGCGCAGCGAGCTGCACGATAAAGTATGCGATGACGCCGAGCAGGGGAATGCTGAAGAGCGCGAGCGTCAGAGTGAGCACCCGCACCTGGGCGCGATGCCGCTGGAGCGCCGCCGTCGGGGACCGCTCGAGCTCGATCCCCGGCAGTGCGGCCCGCAACTGACCGCTGACGCTCTCGATCTGACCGAGCAGATCCGGCACACCCTCGCCGCTCACCGCCTCGGTGTCCAGCGCGGAATACCATGTGGCGTAGCTGATTCGCGCGATTCGCGGATCACCCAGCGCCCTGGCGAACGACTGCTCGGGCGCGATCAGCATCGAGCTGAACGTTGCGGGCGGCTGGAACCAGTACGTGCTCTTCGGGTCGGCAGGGCGCCAGATGCCGGCTACCCGTACCGGGAGATCCACACCGCCAGCAAACGCGAACGGACTCGACAAGCGATAGGTGTCGCCGACGAGCAGCGTCAGGGAGTTCGCCTCCTGCTCTCCCACCAGGACATCGATCGGTCCCTCGCCCGACCACGCCGCGGGCTGCACGCCGTCGACGATCTGGATGTTGCGATCGAAGTCCGAGACAAACGCGAAGCGCGCTGTCGTCACCTCCAGTGGCTGGCCTCGCCGCTCCCATAGCAGACTCAGCCGATCGGTCGCGGCGTACCGCACCTGGCGCTCCGCGGGCACCTCAATAGTGTTGGCAAACAAAGCGGACGTTTGCCGATCGACCGCTTTGTACCGGTCCCACGTTAGCGCCGGGCCGCTGGTGCTTTGGTAGCGGTACACGAGCGAGAACGGCGGCACCGGATCTCCGGCGTCCTCATCAGAGCCTTGGAGCGCCGCGAGCAGAATACGATACCCGGCCGCATCCGCATACACAGGGATGCTCACGACGATGCCCACCGCGAGCGTCAACCCCGCCCACACTGAGAGCAGCAGCGGGGCGTGGCTGCGCAACCGGCGCCAGACGAAGCCGAAAAGCCCGAGCCAGTGGAGAATAATACGCATGATGTCGGTCCCATTCTGACACAACGGGCGGCAATGGGCCATCCGCGCTACGCCCGCGCATCATCTCAGCCAGAGTGTCGGTAGCCGAGCTCAGGACCGGGAACGACCTCAAGGTACGCGTCCTCGACACGGATGTCGTTCATGAAGCCACCGAACCGATGGTCGATATCGCCGCTGATGTCGAGTACGCGCAGGACGATGTCGCTCCCCCGCGCGTGAACCATCTCCTCGACCGGATACAACTGACCCAGGCAGTAATCAAAGATTGCCCTTGTCCGCTCGTCCAACGCAGCCACGTCGGGCGGTATGGCTTTTAGCCGTACCCAGGTACCCGATCGGATCACTACCTCGACACCACCGACCGTCCCCACTCTGCCTCGAGTAGCGGGTTATGCCACCGCAACAGCCGCCGCACTGCACCGGTTGCCGGATCCACAATCCACACGGTCTTGCCTGAGACGTACGTCAGCCGGCCATCCCGCGTCCACAGGGGCGAACGGGCATCCCTGCCCCCGGGCAGCGCAGCGCGTACCCGCCACCGGTATGTGCCGTCCTTGCTGGAGCGCCATAAGTCCCCGCCCTCGAAGAAGTACACGGAGTCCCCGGCGGGCGACCACACGTGCGCGTGCGCTCTCGCGCTGAGCTCGTGGGCGCGCCCGCCGCGCCGCAGCATCAACGTACCCACGCGCCCGTGCCGATTCGCGAGATAGAGCACACTCGGGTCGTAAGCCAGCGTGCTCCCCTTCGGCTCCGAGGTCTGCCCGAACTGCAACGTGCGCTGCGTCTTCCGGCCGGCGACGTGATACTCGACCGTGCGCGCCACGCCTGCCGCGAGCACGGTGTCGCTCGCCGCCGACCACTCCGTCGCAACCATCACATGCGGATTGCGGCTGTACGCCAGCGCCCTGCCATGGAGCTTTGCCGTAACGGGGTCCACGAGGTACACGCCGAGCGGCAGGTGACGGAAGTAGCGGTACCCGTAATCGCGCGGCACGACGACGAACGTAATCAGCGTCCCATCGGGCGACCACTCGGGATCTGCGAGCCGGGTGTCTGGGTCCGTCACACCGTCCTCGAATGGCAGCACCAACCGCTCCTCGCGGGTACCGACATTCAGGATCCACAAGCCATAGCGGTCAATGTAGACAACCTCGCCGCCACCGGGCGATGTGTCCCAGGCGGACACGTCCGCCAACCGCTCGGGAACTTTGCCGCGGACGGACATCCACAACGGAGCGAACGCCGACTGAGACTTTCGTGAATCCGTCTCCAGGTCCGTGAAGAACAGCGCGGGAGACCCGGCGTCCGGCTCCACTACTGGCAGGGGCTCGTTTCGGACCGTGTCAGGCCCAAGGCCCAGTGGGATCCACGTCATATCCTCATACGCCGAGCCGGCAGACGCGAGCCACTCGCGCCTACCGGTGTGCAACTCCCGCACCCAGAGTGTGGTGGCGGTGCTCTCCAGCACGTACGTACCGCCTGGCGAGAGCGACGGAGCACCGTACCGCCTTTGTACAGGGCTTGCGGCCACGGTACGCCGCTTTGACATGTCGTGGAGCGCTAACTGGCCTGTCTGCGTAGAAGCAAGCACTGTATTCCTGTTCACCCAGCGTAGGCCAGAGTACCCCGAGGGCAATCGCGCTATGACCCTCCCGCGCAGGTTCGCCACCGCGCTTCGACGCCCGGTACGGAGCAGCGTTTCTTGCCCCGGCCGCCACACATACCCCGAAGCCGCGGGCAGCGGTGAGGTTCGTCCGCCCTTCAGATCCATCAGGTACCAGTCCCCATCGGCTGAGAGCAGCATGTGACGGCCGGACGGAGAGTACGCTATCGACTCCGGTGCTCGGGCCTGGTTAGGCGCGCGCATCACCGATCGACGGTGCGTGCGGAGGTCCACCCGCACCAGCCTCGGCGGGAAACTGCCCCGCCCGCCGTTCTCGCTCTCCACATAGGCCACTTCCAACCCGCTCGGGTGCCACGCCAGGGCACCGATACTGACATCCTCCGGCGGTTGCTCCAAGCGGGTGAAGGTGCCCGCCTCGAGATCCAGCACTTCCAGCGCGCCATCGGCCGCGACGAGCGCGGATGTATGGAAGGGAGACACAGCGTACTGCAACCGCACACCGGTCCGTAACTCGTTCTCGACACCATTCACGGGGTCAAGCAGCATGAGCGCCCGCCGCTCGGACGGCATCCCTCGATCGACGCTTCGGGTGTAGAGAATTGTGCCCGACTCCCGCAACGCGGTGCGTGGAGGCACATAGCGCGCGGGGTCGGCGCGCCATCGTAGCCCGCGAGCAAGCCCCGGAACTCCCGGTAGCTCCACCGCCTCGCCATCCGAAACGCTTGCGACCCACGCGCCGCGCGCCGTCGTGAAGGCAAGGTAACGGCCGTCCGGCGAGAACACCACCTCACGAACGCCACGCCCCATCGCGGGCACGTCCGACACCTTTTCGGGTTCCTGAGATGCCAGGTTATGTCGCCACAGACTCATACCGCTGCCAGCCCGCCTGCCGCGTCGCACAAACAGGATGCCCTTTCCATTTGGCTGCCACGTCACGAAGGTGGCTGTACCGAGCACCCGGTAGTCGCTCCCATCAAGCTCGGTCACACCGAACGGCGCATCCGTCCCTGGTTCACGCCGCTCCGTCACCAATACGGAGCGGTTCGCGGGGTGTTGCGACCAGTGAACGTCACGGTTCTCAAGGAAGAAGGAGCGCCGTGCCCCCTTAGCATCCACCCGAACCATGTGGCTGCCCCGCCGCGTGCGCACTGCCAGGTACTTCCCATCCGCGCTCCAACTCAGCGCTCGTGCCTCGTCGGAGGCATCCAGCACGAACAGCGGCTCGCCGAGGGCGGTGTCGAGGCCGGGGGTATAGGTGAAGACCGATTGTCCGGCACGCGCCCCCCGACTTCTACCGTCGTGACCGTCGTCGACAAACGCGATCGTATGTCCCTGCGGATGCCACACCGCGTGCCGCGCTCGGAGCATCCCATCCACGTCTCCCGGCCTATCGCGCCGGGTCGGGCTCGTCTCGGCGCGTCTGGTGAGAGGGGCGAGATACCGGATGCCTCCCTCGGCGTCCTGCGTCCACAGCCCCCGCCCCGTGCTGTACGCCACCATGCCGTCGGTGGGCGAGATGTCGTAATCCAGGATGCCCGGCCCGATCCGCAGCACCCGTTCCGGTGAGCTGAACCCGGACGGGTCGCGTGCCCCGAGATTCACCGAGAACAGCTCCAGCACCGTGCCGGGCTGTACGTAATACAGCTTGCCCGCCAGCTCGCTCAGCGCCTGCCTGCCTGGCCCCGGGGTGTAGAGCGGCCGGGCGGATGTGGGCGGGGCTGCTGACCCTGAGAACACGGCCACGAACGTCGCGGATGGTTGTGCCGCCGCTCCTGCGATCCGCCTCGGCTCCTGCGGCACCTGACGCGAGAGCAGCCAGTACGACCCAGCGCCGAGCGCGAGTGCGAGCAGCAGTATCAGCCCTATCGGAAGCAGCCACGTTGGCGCGCTCGGGAACGGACGGCCGGGCAAGTATTCCTCGCGTCGCTGCCCATACTCGTGCCACACGCGCTCGTGCAGCCCCGGCACGACCTCGACCGAGGTGTGCAGGCCGACGAGCGCAGTCACTATGGCGACGGTTTCCGGACGAAGGGAGTCGGGAGGCGCGGCGTGGTCGCCGGCGAGGAGTGCGGATACATAGTAGTCAAGCTGCTCCGGCTCGGGCCAGGTTGGTGCGAGGGTCGGGTAACATGCCCGCCCGATCCGCGCCAACGCCGTCCCGAGCAGCGCATGCACCGCGTGCTCCGACCGGCCAATCGCCTGGGCGATCACCGCGATAGGGAGGGCATCCGCGAAGCGCATGCCGAGCGCAAGCCGTTCCACTCGGCTCAGTCGTGGCAACGCCTGGTGCAAACCCGCGCTCAGTCGAACGGGGAGACCGGCTTGGTGGTGTTCAAGGCCGGACTCGAGTACCGGATCCGCGCCAATACAGGATCGCAGAATGTGCAGCGCTGTCGCGAGCAGCCAGCCGAGCAGCGGGCGGTCATCCCCTGTCATCTGTGGCGCGTGTGCTCTTGCGGCGAGCAGTGTGTCCACCAGAACATCCTCGGCCTCCTCCGCCTCGGAGGTGCGTCGCGCGAGAAAGCCGTAGAGCGTTGCCAACAGCGGCTCGATGAGGATGCGAGCCTGATCGGCGCCGTGATCGGCTGCGCACGCGAACTCGGCGACTGTGTCTCCGCCGAGGGACTCCGCCCGGTCCAGACGCATACGCCGCAAGCTCCTTCGCGTACCACCGGTTCACCACGCAGGAAGACTCTGGCATGTTGAGAAACCGAGGTGTGTAGGGATCATACCCGGCAGAGAATGAGCGCACAAGTCAGCACACCGCGCTGCATGGACGCGAAGCCGCCGAAGTGTGCATCGGGCTCTGGTTTGGCGCGTACCTCGTGAGGCGCAGGGCTGCGTGCCTGGCTGCCCGTCGAGCGGCCGTGACGACACGACACAATGAACCGTCGATGCGCCGCCTTAGCGCACCGCGGCGATGCCAACGAGCATCAGGCCGCCCAAGACCAGCCCCACGTGCAGACCAACCAACAACCAGCGGTGCGGCGAAAAGGGATCATGCAACCAGCCCGGCACCGGCAGCCAGCGGAACCAGAACCATATGCCCAGCGCACCCCCGAGCAGGATACCTGCGGTCAGGATCTGCCAGCCCGCCCTCGCAAGCGCTCCCTCCGCCACGCCGCTTGCTGCGATGACCAGAAGCGGCAGTCCGACCAGCGACGACGGGACCACCAGCGCGTATCGTAGCAGCGGCCGGCGCAGGCTAAGCATCAGCAGGGATGGCATGAGCACCCATCCCGCGGCGAGGCTGAGGTCGATTACCGGGTGGGTATCCAGGGTGACTACCGCCAGCCACCAGACAAGCCCGAGGGCCACGCAACTAGTAAGCGCGAGCCGGATAATGCGACGCGCGAACGCCGGATCATCGGTGAGCTCCACCGGCCGGCCGGGCGCGATCCGGGGTGCGGCTGGCGCGGCATCGTGGCTATGTGCCTGCATGATTCCTCCGGGCCAACGGGAGGGCTTTTGTCAGGAACGCGATGAACAGCACCAGGAATATGAGGTCGAAGATCGCGAACCAGGCGAACACCTCGTGCAAGAGTTCATTGATCGCGAGATAGTACACAGACATCCCGATGTAGAGCACCTTGTAGATCACGCCCAGAATGACGATATCCACGTTTCGGAGCATATCCCGAGCGACGAACCAGTAGCCGAGCCCCTGCATGAACACATACGCGGCGGTTATATGGATGTATGACGTGTTCGCCGGAGGAGCGATGCCCAGCGTATCGAAGAGCCATTTCCAGAAGAAGAAAAAGCTCAGCCCCAGAACGATGTCGTACGCCGCACCAACC
>JADDPA010000214.1:0-10109 GCA_016782125.1 Thermobaculum sp. | reverse complement strand
ACGCTGATCTGCACCTCGCGAACGCCGCTCTCCTCGACAAAGCGCCGCACATCCTCGAAGACCGTGGGGGTGTGGCCGTCCAACCCAAGCACGAAGCAGCCGGTGACGACGATCCCATGGGACTGGATGCGCTCGATGGCCTCGCGATAGCGATCGAACCGGCCGCGCTTCCAGTTTCGGTTGAGCTCGAGGCCATCGAGCCCCTCGGATGTGGGGCTCTCCAAGCCGATCAGGACCTGGGCACAGCCGGACTCCCGCATAAGGTCGAGCAGTTCGGGGTCGTCCGCGACCGAGATATCCGTCTCCGTGAACCACCGCACGTCCTCGCCCGCCACGGCTCGGATCAACTCGCGGGAGTGCTTCTTGTTCACGAAGCTGTTGTCGTCGGCGAACTCGATGAAGGGGCGGGACCAGTTACGCTTGATCGCCCGAATCTCATCGATGACTTTTGCCACCGGCTTGAGCTTGTACCGGCGCGTGAGCGTGATCGAGCTGGCGCAGAAGTCGCACCGCCACGGACAGCCCCGCTGCGCCTGCACCGTGATCCGATTATATTTCTCCGGGTCCAGCAGGTCGAAGCGGGGCATCGGCGCATCGGCCAGGTCGAACTCCCGCCCATGCGCGTGGTAAACACCCCTCAATTGCCCGGCCTCGAAGTCGGCGAGCACCGACGGCCAGCTCAACTCGCCCTCTCCCACGACCACGGCGTCGAAGTGGCGCAGCGCCTCCTCCGGGAGTGCCGTCGCGTGCAAGCCGCCGATAACCGTCTTCGTGCCGGCCGCGCGATACCGCCGCGAGACTTCGTACGCGTCCTTCACCTGTGCGGTAAACGTCGAGATCGCCGCGAGGTCGCAAGGTGGCAGCGAATCGAGCTGGCGCAGATCCGCGATCTCGTGATACTCGACCTCGAATCGATCTGGCGTCATACCCGCGAGCGTCAGCAGACCCAAACTCGGGAGCGACGCGATGGTCCGCCCGCGCTCGACAAACCCCGGCAGAGACATACCGATGCGATTCAACTCCTCGCTGAACGCGCGGACCCCGCTCATCGCGATCATCGCGATCTTCATGGTCTGTGCTCTCCCTTCAACAACGTTCTCCACCATCTGTCCCAAGTGACTGTCCCGATGCTAGCAGGGACCCACTGCGGTGAGACTGCGGCAGTCGGCCGCATCGCACGGTCCCGTGCTTTCCGGTTGCATAGCGCCCGCTTGTCGCGACCACAGGTACGGTTACCCCGCCATGGTGAAGGTTGTCCGCCCAGGAGTTTCGAGGTTCAAGCAGCCACCATCCCACCCTGCCCGCGAGGTCTGTGCTATAACGGCACCTGTTTGCATGCGCCAAGGCGGGAGAGAGGAGCGGTCTGTGAGCGATGGATCGAAGCTGGGGCTGGGTGGGCATTCATTCATAGAACAGTTGGGGAACGACCCACCCGCCTCGTTCGAAGAGCAGTGCGCGCTCGTCGCCGTGTGCCTCGACAACGGCATTCGGCTCATCGACACGACGTACTATCAGGAGCGAGTCGCGCTGGGGAAGGTCCTGCATCGGCTAGGACGGCGGGACGAGGCGCGGATCATGGCGTGGAACTTCTTTCGACAAGAGGGGCAGGAGGACGACCTCGTGCCGTTCACCCCGTACGAGCCGCACCATCTCGACGTGATGTTGCGGGAACTCCAGACCGATCGTCTGGACGTGCTCGTCGTTCACGTGCACGCGGACCGGGAGCGGCTCGTGAGGGAGCTAGAACTTGCGCAGGAGTGGAAGGAATCCGGCGCGGTCCGCAGCGTCGCGCTTGGCATGGTGGAGCCTTCATATCTCGATGATCTGCCCGAGGGGCATCCGGTCTCGGCCGTGCTAGCGCCGTATAACGCGTTCAAACGAGGGGCCGCGGAATCGTTCGAACGGGCGCGGGCGTTGGGGTTCCAGACTATCGCGCTCTCGCCGTTTATCCGCGGCTGGAAGCTCGACGAGATCGGCGGCGACAAGGCGCACGTATCGGACGTACTCCTGCGGTGGGTCGCGGCGCAAAGCTTGGTAGACACCGTAATCGTCTCTATGCGGCGGGCGGATTGGGTCACCGCGAACCTGGCTTCCGAGCGGCGAGGACCGCTAACCGACGAGGAGGAGGCGGAACTTCAGCGATGGCTCGCCCGCGTCGGCTGAAGGTCGGGACACGTGGGTCGTGGCGCTGTCCGAGTTACACGGAGCACACAAGGGTCGGGGCCGGGGACGGCCCACGCTCTACATCCCCTCACCACGCAGCGCCACGGCAAGCGCGTCGCCCCGGAAAGCCAACCCTACCGACGTAAGCCGGGCGCCGCGCGTGGCAAGCTGATCGGCGAGTGCGAACTCCATCGCCCGGTTAGGGTCGCTCAGGGCGGTGCGAGCCAGATTCTCGACGTCGAACGCCCGGAGCGCTATCTTCGCGGCAAAGCCCGCCTGCTGCTGGACGTTCAGATCTTCGAGGCGTATCCGGGATGGTTCGGCGGCGTTCGCTAGCACCGTATTCACCCGTATCGTCGCGCTAATCGGGCTCTGCACGATCACGGTGCCCGAGCCCACCCCGCGGCTGTCCTGGATCACGACGGACATCTCCGGGTCCGCCACCCGAACCATATTCTGCCCCGCCAGGAACTGTCGAACGATGCTCGCCATGATCTGAGCGAGTTGCGGTCCGGTCAGCCGGCTCTCGTGCTGTCCGGTCTGTCGCAGCGCGGTGGCCGCCTCGTCCAGCAGCGGCAGATCGATCTGTGGATTCGTGTTCATCTTCGTCCCCTACTCCGTGCTCTCGCAGACTATGCCACTTGTTCTGTCATTGCCCCCAACATCTGAGGTCACCCGCTGGCCGGCCCAAAAACACCAATCCTACACCGGCGGGCAGGATGTCCGAGCCCCCACGCCTATCGGGTGGCAGGCTGCGGACTGCGGGCAGGCACGGAGACCTGCCCCTACTTGGCTCTGCCTCAATGTCCACGCCTGTGGACGCATGGGTTCGGCACGTACAGGAGTTGGGGCTGGTTCGCCGGCACGTCCGGCAGATCGATCTGTGGTACGGGCTGGCCGAGTAGCTCCATCAGGTCCACCGCGTTCCGCACCGCGTAGTTGCCGTAGTTGTTGTTCAGGAGCAGGTGAACCTCTCGTGCCGTGGTGGAGACTTCGGCGATCGCCGGCAGCCACTCGGCAAGCTCTTCCTTGGTGTACTGGTATTTGAAGCGCTCCGACGAGCTCTGAAGTCCCTTCTTGAACCAGGTCTCCGCGTTGCGTTCATGGAAGCGCACAATAGCCAGATCCGGGTTCGTCACCGCCACCGTCGGCGGCACGGTACTGGCGCCGATCTGCGGCTCATCCACCATCACGTACGCGAGTTTGTACTCGCGCAGGAAGTCCAGGGTGCGACCGGCGGCGTCGCCCTGAAGCCACGAGCCGTGCCGGAACTCCATGGCGATCAGGTCGTCCGGCAGAAACCCACGCACGGCGGCGATGTACTCGAGGTTATTCTCCCCGAAGCGGAACCAGGGTGGAAACTGGAAGTGCACCGCCCGTAGCTTGCCGCACTCGCGCATCGAGGCAAGCGAGTACGAGAATTTATCGAACGTCTCCGCGCGCGGCATCTCCACCGCTCCGTTCTCGTCGCGATCGTGCTGGGTCAGCTCACGGTACGCCTTGACGTTGAAGATGAAGCCTTCCGGCGTGCGCTCGCACCATGCCTCGAAGTTGCGCCTCGGCTGTAAGGTGTAGTACGTGCTGTCGACCTCGACCACCGGGAAGTGCTGCGCGTAGTAGCTGATCCGTTCCGTGCTCTTCAGACCATGCGGGTAGTAGCCCTGATGATCCGCCCAGTTGCACGTCCCCACCAGTATCTTCGCGACCATGAGATCCACTCCCTGCATACACACCGAAGTCTAGCAGTACGGGCGGTCTGGTTGGCGGTTCCCTGTGCAGTCCACGCCGACAGGGGGCCGCCAGGCGTAAGATGGCCCCCGGCTCAGTGTCAATGGATCTGGCGCTCCGAGCCTGAGAGGAGCCCCTTACGCGGCCTACGATTCCCTCGCCACAGACGGAATGGCTTGCATCGCCGTTGAAGTGGATACCATATGCGGCTCGGAGCGATGGCTTGGCAGTCCAAACGACGGTCCCGCGTCCCCACTGCTGAATCATGCCGCGCATGGCGGGTGCTTTCGCGCTTTCTGGGGCGACACACTACCAGAATAACCCTCTTGTTCAAAATATTAGACTAATTCTTATTAATTTCTGGAAATATCTCATCAAATTATTGAAATCAGTTATTACATGTGTTACAGTGAGGTCACGATCAGTCAAGGCCGGACAGCGACGGTACGATGAGGGGAGACAGGCAGATGTTTGATCCGATCTTTATGGGGACGGCGGCGGACATGGGGGCGGGCAGGTATGAGCAGTTGCTGCGCGACGCAGAGATCCGCCGGATGGTCCGGCAGGCATCGCCCGAGCGTCAGGGCGCCGGTGCGCGTGCCCTCATCAGGCTGGCCGACTCGCTGATCGCGCTTGGCCAGGCGCTAAGGTCGCGGCACGCAACGGCGTAACCGGCCGTGTATTCGTAGAGCCGAAGAGTTGTGGCCGGGCGTGTAGCCCGGCCCTTTTTTTGTGCCTTGGCAACGGGGCTGCATGCCTTTGCCGCTCAAGAGGGCTATGGCCACGGCTACCGTGATGACAGTAGCAAGTCGAGCAGGCCGTCCGGGTACAGCGGCGGGTGGCTGGGTACGAAGTCCGACAGATGCTTCCACACCGCCTTGAAGGCGTGGGACCCCTCTCGGCCGATCAGGCTTTCCCGACAGTACAGAGAAGGGTCCACGAACGAACCGTCGTAGACGAGCACGATCTCGTGGCCCGGCTTGCCATTGAACGTGAAAATGTTCTCCAGCGTGCCCAAGTACGCGACGTCGTGCACCGCAGCGCCGAGCTCCTCGTGCATCTCCCGCATAGCCGCATCGATCCCCCGCTCGCCAAACTCGATACCCCCACCGAGCGGCCGGTAGAACGTTTCCCGCTTCGTCGGATCGAAGTTCTCGGAGACCAGTATGCGCCCCTCGTGCCGGAACACGCACAGGGCAATCGGTCGGATCCTCGGTTTCTTCATCGATCTCTTCCGTCCATATCCCTGGTCAGGAGTGGCGCGACCAGTTCCTGCAGGTGAGCCCGATACAGGAGGCCACCAGATCCCGCCTGTACGAGTGCCTGGTGCACGGGCCCTGCGAGTTCCTCAAGATCGGCCCACCGCGCGGCCGCAATCTCCCTCGTGTCCACCGGGTGTGGCTCACCTGAGATATACCGCATCTCAAAAACGTGGCTCCACCAGACGAGACGTTCCGCTCCTCGGGTGAATGTCGCGCGGGCACGAAGGAGATAGCGCGCCGGCTCGACCCGCAACCCCGTCTCCTCCCACGCTTCCCGCACGGCGCCATCCTCGAACCGCTCCCCCGGAGCGACCCCGCCGCTCGGTGTGCGCCAGGCGCCCAGTGGATAGCTCGGCTTCCGGATCACGGCGAGCGTGCCATGCCGCGGGATGAAGAGCGTCACATCATGGGTGCGCCCCCGCTCCACACTGCGTGCCACCAGCTCCCACTCGCGTTCCTCCATCGGGCATGTAAGATCAGCACTCACCGGTGTGCCCCAGTCCTTCTCCAGGCGGCGCACTACCTCGGGCGTGACATGCATGCTGGCTTATACTCTCGCCTTCGTGGGTAGGTGCGAGCTTGAGTGCGTTGCTGTAGTCAATCTCAGGTACCAAGTGGCCCCGCAGACAATGGTCCGAGTTCTCCCGCGTTTATTCATGCGGGGATAACGCCGGGTCGCCAGTGCCTCATCGCACCGGTGTCCTGTACCTTCATGCTCGCTTCGCTTCCCAGTACTGCGTTCGGACAGAGGGCAGCAGCATAGCATCATTCACTCGCAGCGTATAGACGAAACCAGAATGCACAAACAGCTTGAGACTAAGCGCCGTCGTCACCACGCCAGCGACTTCATTCTTGCCGCTCCCCTTTCCACCGCGTCCCACGGTTCGAATAGGGTCCCTGGTCGATCGGTGGTGCTCGCAGGGGCAGGGACCTGTTAGCCCTGCCCTTGTGTGGCGGAACTTTCCGACTTATCCGGACGTCATAATGGGTAAGTCAATATCGCACAAAAGGAGCTAGTCATGGTGCGCCATCTAGCAATCTACTTGTTGATGGTACTCGGACTCGCTCTGGCGGGATGCGGCCCCACGGATCTCCTAAGCGGCCCTGAGCCGACGAAAACGGAATACGAGGCCACCGAAGAGGCGCACGCCGCGAGGGCGCACCTGGACCGGAACCCCCTTGCAGGTGACGGCAATCACCATGCGCCGCCCGCAAGGGGACAACCGTCGCTAACCGGCGACCTGTACGTCGTCGCCTACCCGGACCGCCGCTCGAGCAGCGTGTTTCTGCAGGGCGGGATCGATGGCAGCCACACCGGCGACTGCAGTGGAGTTGATGCCTACAAGGATCTACGCGAGGGCGCGAGCGTGACGGTCAGCGACGGCGCGGGGCGCGTACTGACCCGTGGGACACTCGGCCGCGGCAAGGGTGGCACGCTCTCGGGAGGCGAGCCCGGCTCGGATCTGGAACGTCTCGGCCAGGATGCGCTCACCTGCACCTTTCCGTTCCGGCTGGAGAACTTGCCCCAAGCAAGCGAATACAATATTGAGGTGGCGGACCGGGGCGTGGTTTCCTTCTCGGAGGCGAAGCTGGAGCAACCCGGCAGGGTGGTAGCTCTCTCGGTGTCACCTTTTCCGCTGTCAGTCTATGCCACGCCATCCCCGTAGTAACGGCGGAGAATAGAGCACCCTACCACCGGCCCAGCCTCCCACTCGTCGACAACAGCGCAGACTCTCCTCCCCCGTGGACGCGGTGCTCGCTTTCACCCCAGCCGACAGAGGGAAAAAGCTCTTCCGTCGCGCCGTCGTAGCGATCCGTCGTCTATCATAGCCACAGAAAGACAGCGATTGGAGACGATACCGCAGTGGATTCAGAGAGCATACACCGGACGTTCATGGCAACCTTCGCGCATCCAGACGACGAGTCGTTCGGTACAGCAGGGACGTTCGCGGCACTGACGAAGACAGGTGCGCGGCTTGTGCTTGTCTGCGCGACCCGCGGCGAGGTCGGCGAGATCGCGGATCCGGCACTCGCCACATCCGAAACCCTCGCGGCCGTGCGCGAGCGCGAGTTGCGCTGCTCCGCAGAAGCGATCGGCGCGGACCCGCCCATCCTGCTCGGCTATCGCGATTCCGGCATGGCCGGCACCACCGATAACGAGCATGAGGACGCGTTCGCCGTCGCTGCGCCCGATGAGGTCACCAGGCAACTGGTGCGGCTTATCCGCGAGCATAAGCCAGATGTGCTTATCACGTTCGATCCCAGCGGTGGGTACGGCCATCCCGACCATTTAGCCGCGCACAGGGCCGCCACCCGCGCATATCGCGACGCAGGGAACCCCGAATGCTTCCCCGAGCAGCTTGCGGCGCTAGAGCCGCACGCGCCAAACCTGCTCTTGTACATGGCAATCCGGCGTACCCAACTTCGGGCACTGGCGGAAAAGATGGACGCTGCGGGCGTCCCCATGGGGCTTATCGAGAACCTCGACGAGATCGGCACGCCGGATGAGCACGTACACATCGAGCTCGATATCTCCGAGACCTACGACGCGAAGCTCGCCTCGCTCAACTGCCACGCCACACAGCTCCCCGAGCAGAGTCCGTGGCGTATGCTGCGCCCCGAGGATTTGCGCGAGATTCTTCCCCGCGAGTCGTTCACGCAGGCTCACCCGCCACCCGACCGCTACCAGTCCGGCACCCCAGCGGAGATCTTCCTCAAACGCTGATACCCTTTGGCGGATAGTGCCGACGGCGATCGCGAAGCACCACGCCAGTGTGAACGGACACGCAGTGCAGCGCCACACCTCAGCAAAGTAACCTCCGACCTTCTCGTAACGGAAGTTGCTTGCGATGAGGGCTGTGGTGTCCGGACCACCGACAGCACCAGCGAGATCCTCCCGCGTGTCCTGGGGCTTGGGAGTTGGGGCGGGTTGTCCGACAAACCTGCGTCCCGCCAACCTGACATCTGTTGGCATTGCACTTGGCAGCGGCTGGTGGGTGGGGTACCGTCGTGGGAGCATTCTCAGGCGCGATTGGGCTGGTGGCGGGCTCAGTTCTCTGCATACCATCGCGTCTACCGCGTGGTTAGACCGTCACGGGGTTCGACTCTACAGGGTTGGCATTACTGCCACGAAGCGTCGCTCCTACTGCGGCCGAGGCTGGGTTGTTGAGTCTGCGGCGCTGTAGTCGACCGTCGTCGGGGGCGGGGCTGCGGAAGCGCCTGGCCGAGCGCGCAGTTCCGCTTCGAGCTCCCGCACTCTTCGGTCCCTGCGGCGCAACTCCAGCGATGTGCGGATACGACCGCGCAGACCGATCAGGAACGTGAGGGCCGCCCCCACGAGCGCGGATGCCAGGATCACCAAAGCAAGCGGCGCGGAGCCTGTACTGAATCCCAGGAAGTTGACCCTGACCCCCTCGGTGTTCTGCACTCCGAACACGGTCAGCAGCACCCCAAGTATGAATGCAACGACGAGTAGTACGTTGGACACCGTAGTCTCCTCCCCTGACACAATCGGTAGTCAAGTTTATACACCAAACACCCTGCCAGCAACGGTCGGCTTGCACGAGCAACGAGCACAATCCTTCTCCGGCAGGCTCAACTCGTAATGGCTGCTCGGATGCAAGAAGCAGGCCAATCCCGCGGTTTCTGCATGTTTACGAAATATGGTACCGGCCCCCAGTCGTCCCACGACCACCTCAGTGCCTCACGGCGATCGTAGCGGCTGGCACGGTCTGTGCCTACCTCGGCGCCGGAACGGCAACGAGCTTGTACGCTGCAGAACGGCATATTACCACGTGTTCTCGTCAGACATCAGCGTCCAGTAGTAGTCCCTCAAACAGATCTGCCCGATATGGATGTCGGGTTACCTTCCTGTTCCTTTACGAGCGTATCCGTCGCCACGGATAAGCGTGCCGTGGCATAACCGAAATCCCAGTCAAAGGAGATGTCCATGCGCGTTAAACTTAAGGACGCGGTTGTTGTCATCACCGGCGCGTCGAGCGGTATCGGCCGCGCCACCGCGCGAGAGTTCGCGCGCAAGGGTTCATCCCTCGTGCTCGCGGCCCGGCGCGACGATGCGCTTCGCGCGGTACAAGCGGAGTGTGAACTCCTTGGCGCGAGGGCGTTGGCCGTCCCCACCGATGTGACCGACGACGCGTCGGTGGAGCAGCTTGCCCGGAGGGCCATGGAGGAGTTCGGGCGCATAGACGCGTGGGTGAACGACGCGGGTGTAACGATGTACGGCCGGTTCGATGAGATACCGGTGGAGTTGAATCGGCGCTTGGTTGAGACCAACCTGCTCGGCACCTTCTACGGCTCCCACGCGGCGATCAGAAGGTTCCGTGAGCGTAACAGTGGTGTGCTCATCAACGTGTCTTCGGGCTTCGGGCGAGTCGCCGCTCCCCTGCAGGCGGCGTACGTCGCCACCAAGCACGGCCAGAGAGGGTTCTCCGAAGCGTTGCGTCAGGAGTTACACGACACGAACATCCACGTCTGCACCGTCCTGCCCACCGCGATCGACACCCCCGTGTACCGTGCAGCCGCGAACTACACCGGCCACCAGCTTCGCCCACTTGGACACCTGCTAGAGCCGGAGAAGGTGGCGAAGACGATCGTCCGCCTCGCGGCGAAGCCGCGGCATGAGGTCGCCGTCGGCGGGGCGGTACGGGGGGTCACGGCGCTACACGCCCTCGCGCCCAAGCTCTATGAGCGAATAAGCTCCCGCCGCGCAGTGGAGCAGCAAATGGTACGGGACGAACCGCTCGATCCGCACAGCGGCAACCTCTTCGAGCCAGTGCCGGAGTGGACGGGAATCAGCGGCGGCTACAAACCCGCCGCGCGCGCGACCGTACGCCGCAGCGCGAGCACTCCACTCACCATCGTCGCCACCGGCATCGCTCTCTACCTTCTGCGCTCCCGCCGTTAGGCAGCTAAGGGCGCGGAACGAACCCGTGAATC
>JADDPA010000006.1:9004-11106 GCA_016782125.1 Thermobaculum sp. | reverse complement strand
GCCCGGTCTTCCCCGGCAATGCCGAGCGCCTCCACTGGTCCCTGCCCGACCCGTCTAAGGCTACGGGCTGCGAGGAGGACCAGCTGTCGATCTACCGAGCCACGCGAGACCGTATCCGCTCCAGCGTCGAGGAGCTCATACGCAATCCGGTTGAACCCTACCGCATGTCATCCCGAATGCAGTGAGGGGTCCGTAAACCGGACCACGGATTCCTCGCGCGCTCGGAATGACAGGTACCCTACCGTTCAGCCGGACTCTGTATCATTCCCCTCCGTTTTGATTGCCGGACTAAAGCATCACGGCACGCGCGACTCGGTGGACGACGACTTGGGTGGGTATGGTCTGGCTGGGGTACGGTAGGGCAAATGGTGCAGGGGCGTTCAATCGAACGCCCCTGCAAGAAAGCCAGTGCGATATGAAACGCGCGGTTACGCGTAGATAGCGAGCCGCTGCTCGCGGACGGTGACGGGCAGCCGGCGCGTGATCTGCTCGAACGCCGTGAGGTCGGACTCACCGACGAGTGTGGCGGCGATCCCGCCCTTGCCCGCGCGTGCCGTCCGCCCGATGCGGTGGATGTAGGTCTCCGCATCCTCGGGGATGTCGTAGTTGATGACGTGCGTGACATCGGGGATGTCCAAGCCTCGCGCCGCGACGTTGGTCGCCACCAGGATACGGGTGCGCCCGCTCGTGAAGTCGCTGAGCGTGCGGTTGCGCTGCCCCTGGGTCATTCGTCCGTGCAGGACGCCGACCCGGTAGCCGTCACGCTCAAGCTGGCGGTGCAGCTTTGCCGCCCCATGCTGGGTGCGGCGGAACACGATCGCGAGCGGGTCGCGCTCGGCGTCAATCAGGGAGCGCAAGCCGCGCGTCTTGTCGCCGTCGGCAACGTGGTAGTACACCTGCTCCACGGTATCGACCGTGGGGGCATCGGACTCCACCTGAAGCGATTGCGGCGAGCGCATATGCCGGTGGACGATGTTGCGGATCTCGTTGGGCATCGTCGCGGAGAAGAGGGCGGTCTGCCGATCCTTCGGGGTGTGCGAGAGGATGCGCTGCACGTCCGGCGCGAAGCCCATGTCGAGCATGCGGTCCGCCTCGTCGAGGACGAGATAGTGCACGGCGTCGAGCTTGAGCGTCCCCCGCTGCAAGTGGTCGAGTATCCGTCCCGGCGTGCCCACGACGACGTGGGCGCGGCCACCGCGAAGCGCGTTGAGCTGCGGGTTCATCGCCGTACCGCCGAACACCGTCAGGATGCGTAGCGGCGTGTTGCGGGAGAGCCTGGTCATTTCCGCTGCGACCTGGGTCGCGAGCTCGCGCGTCGGCACGAGGACCAGCGCCTGTATGCCTCGGCGACGAGTATCCACGCGCTCGATCAGGGGAATGCCGAACGCGGCGGTCTTGCCGCTACCGGTCTGCGCGAGGCCCACGACGTCCTCGCCGCCGAGCAACGCAGGCAGCGCGAGCGCCTGAATGGGGGTCGGGGTCTCCCAGCCGAGATTCTCAATGGCCTGGTAGACCTCTCGGGAGATGGGCAGGTCGGAGAATGAGGACGCCGGGGCCTCGGGTATGGTTTGGATTGCCACGAGTGAATGTTCCTTCCTCTGGTGGAGTTGTTCGACGCTGACATACAAAGGTTGCGTCTTCAGCCGACCACTCAGGAGGGAGGATGGGCACTGGGCACAAAAAACGAGATGCGCTTCAGAGGAGCGGCATCTCTATCCTTCACGGACGCGTTCTCTTTTATGTAGCTACGATAAGTATACGGTAAAGCAGGCGCACAAGCAAACAACGGGCTCACGCCGATGGATTGGCAGGTCAGAGTCTACGCTTGTGCCAAGGGAGATTATCGGACGTCCAAGGTCCGCCGGACAAGCGCCAGGTCTTCCAGCACCAGCCGTTCGGCATTCTGAAGCTCCGGCGGCTCCAGCCGAAGGATGTACGCCGGGTGGAACGTCGCGAGCACCGGCACATCGTCCGGTCCGGCGAGCACTACTCCCCGCTGCTGCGTGATCTTGAAGTCTCGCCCAATGAGCGCCTTGCCGGCCGAGCCGCCGAGCGCGAGCACCAGATCCGGTCGCACGTGCCGCAGCTCCTCCGCGAGCCAC
>JADDPA010000006.1:5259-8874 GCA_016782125.1 Thermobaculum sp. | reverse complement strand
GCCACGCGTCCAGCACCCCGCCCGAAGGCCCGCTAAACGGCAGTCCGGTCCGGTCGTCCGCATCCGATGGTGCCTCGCCAACCACCATCAGCCGCGCGCCCTCCTCGCCCGTGCCGAACACCACCCGGTGGCCTGACCTCCACAGGTCGCACCTGCGGCACTCCAGCGCTTCCCGCCGCACCGCATCGAGGGAGGCGAACGATTGGCCGTCGAAAAGTCCGGGCTGCGTCACCTGCGCACGCCCCGCTGCAGCATCGCCGCCAGCCGCCCGATATTCAGCCCCCAGCCGAGCCCGAACGCGCGGGGCGTGATGAGCTCCGCGCTGTCGGGCTGCCACCACTCGCGCCTGAGGCGCTCCAACGTTGGCCGCAGGAAGTCGTAGGGCACCGGCCCGACGCGCCCGTACCAGGTGCGCTGTCGGCGTGGCTTGGAGAGTTCCTGCTCGACCGCAAGCCCCGCGATGACCACCGTCACGAGCCGCATGGCGCGGACGAGCGCCCTGCCAGCTGTTCGCAGCAAAAGCATCACGTCGTCACCTCCACCTCCAGCGCGTCGTTGAATCGATTGAAGCCGTTGAAGACCGCGACCACCGCGGCGATCTCCACGATCTCGCCGTCGTCAAAGCACGCGTTCATCCCACGCCATACCTCCTCGGGCACAGCGCGCGGGTGTAAGGTCATTGCCTCGGCGAACGCGAGGGCAGCACTCTCCCGCCCATCGAACTCCGCGCCACTGCCGCGTGCATCCATCTCATCGATCGCCTCCTGCGAGACCCCCAGCCGCCTTAACAAGGCGGAGTGGCTCGACAGTCAGTAGCGGCACTCGTTGAGCTGCGAGACCCGAACCGCGACCAACTCCTTGAGCCGCAGCGGCAGGGTGCCGGTCTTCAGCGCTGCGTGGAGCGCGCCGTCGAACGCCGTCATGATCTCCGGACGCACGGCGAGCGTCCGGAACATGTTCGGAACGTTGCCCCGCTCGGCCATGAACCGCGCAAACACCGGCTCGGCTTCCGGCGGCGCGGCGCCGACCGCAACTGGTTGTACCCTCGGCATCTCTCCACCTCCCTGCTTGTTGCCCGCGCGGCGCGTTGCCGCGTTCGCCAGTATACCCGCCGCTCGTTGTGGCGGTCGGAGCCCGTTGCTATACTGCGGGGGTTGCGAGCAAGGAAAGGAGCGGGCGTGCGCGCATCCGAACGGCTGGGGCTGAGTTCCGCCATCAGTGACCTCGTGGCGCTGGGCGGGGCCGCGCTGGCGTTTCTGGCCGCGGGGATCGCCGCCTTTCTACTTTTGCCTGGCTATGTGGGTGCCGCGCTTGCACTCCTCTGCTTTATCAGGGTCGCGTGTTTGTCCCCGCTGCTCTCCCTGCTGACAATCCTTGCGACACTGCCCCTGCACTTCCAACTCCGCCGGCCGTTCGGCCCCTTGGAGCTTTCTCTGCCCGATGTGGTGCTGCTCGCCTCCGTGCTTGGCCTCCTGCTTGGCGTGTACTGGCGCGCATTGCTCTCCGGCTCCTCCGCGGAGCTAATCAACCCGCTACGCCGTGCGGTCCGCAGCCCGTACTTCTGGCCCGCCTTGCTGCTGGTGACGATCAGCACCGTCACGCTCATCATCCTGCTACCCGACACCCGCGAGGGCCTTCGGGTCGGCTTCCGCGCGTACTCGCTCATCATCGAGCCGATCGCCGTATACGCGCTCGTACTGATCGCCGCGCGGAACCGCCAACGCCGCTGGCTCGCGCTCGACGTGCTGTTCGCGGGCGCGGTCCTGGTCTGCCTCTACGGGTTGTTCCAGGCACTGAGCGTCGTGATCACTCGCCCGGAGGTGGTCGGCGGGAACTACCGGGTGGTGAGCGTCTTCAATCATCCCAACACCCTCGGGCTGTATCTCAGCCGCACCCTTCCCCTCTTCGGCGCCCTCGGCCTCGCACTCGGCCCATGGGCCGGTGGATTCCGCGCGCGGGCTTACCTGGCCGGCGCGGCGCTGATGGGCGTGGCCATGCTGCTCTCCGGCTCGCGCGGCGGCTGGCTCGCGGTTGCGGTCGCCGCCGTCGTGATCGCCGCGCTGCTCCGTCGCTGGAAGTGGCTTCTGCCCGCGGCTGCGGCCGGGGTTGCGGGCGTGGTGGCCCTCGCGCTTACCGGCCAGGACCGGCTCCGCGGCATGTTCACACCCGGCCGGGGCTCCGCGGATACGCGCGAGCGGCTGTGGCGCGCCGCGATAGAGGAAATCGGCAAGAGTCCGCTCTGGGGCACGGGGCTCGGGAACGTGCGCTGGATGCGGCGCTATATCCCCCCGCAACGACTGCAGGGCACGGAACTCGTTGATGCCCACAACCTCTTCCTCGACTTCGGCGCGAAGCTCGGCGTTATCGGGCTGTTGGCTATACTCGGGCTGCTCGCCCGCTTCTACTGGATCGCCTTGTCCGCGTACCGCCGGTCAGAGGGAGAGACGCGGGCGCTTGCCGTCGGCCTCCTTGCGGCGATGACCGCCGCCGTTGTGCACGGCATGGTGGACGCCTTCTACTTCGGCCTCCCGTTCGCGGTACTGGTCTGGTTTTTCCTCGGGATGGCGGAGACGCTCGAGGCGATCGAGGAGTAATATGCGAATCGCTTGAGCCGTGGTATGTGTCATCCCGAACGTAGAGAGGGATCCGTAGCCCGGACCACGGATCCCTCGCAAGCTCGGAATGACATAGTCGACACCATTCAGCCGGAGTCCGTATGACCACCCGCATTGACGCTGCCGCTAATTGAAGTGGCGCACGTCACTTGCGTAAGTTGGCTGCCGGAGCGGCGCTCGTCACATAGCGCAGGCCCGGCAGGTTTTTCAGACATCGCCCTAGATCCTCCGCCTCGGCCCGAGATGCCACGAGCGCGTAGCACGCCGGCCCCGCGCCGGACAACGCCCACTCCCGCTCCGATGCTGCCTCCAGCGCGGTGAGGTATCGACCGAGATCGCTGAACGCCCGAAGTGCCGCGCTTCGCAAACCGTTATACAGATCACCCTTTCCCGGCGACCCGCCGCTGCGCAACGTCGTGGCGAGCTGGTGGGTCCGCAGGCCGTCCGTGAGCTCATCGGCGCGCAGGTTGCGAAACACCCGCGCCGTCTTTTCCGGCAGCGAGAACGGTGGCACCGACAGCACGAACCAGAGGCTGGAAACATCCGGCAGCGGCTCGATCGCGTCCCCCCGCCCGGTACCCAGCGCAGTACCCCCGTGCAGGAAGAACGGCACATCCGCGCCGAGCGTCCGTGCCATCTCCGCGAGCCCTGGCCGCTCCAGCCCCGTGCCCAACAGCCGGTTGAGCGCGAGCAGGGCGGCGGCGGCATCGCTGCTCCCCCCGCCAAGCCCTGCCCCCGAAGGAATGCGCTTGAGCAGGTGTATATGCGCACCCCTGCCTCCGGTGTACGGCGAGAGCATGTGCGCCGCCCGCAGCACCAGATTCTCCTCGCCGGGTGGCGCATCGCCCTCAACCATGAGCGTGAGCCCGTCCGCCGGCTCGACGGTCAACTCATCGCAGAGATCGATTGTTTGGAAAAGCGTGCACAGCTCGTGATAGCCGTCTGGCCTCCGGCGCAGCACCTCGAGCGAGAGGTTGAGCTTCGCGGGTGCCCGGACGGT
>JADDPA010000006.1:3675-5135 GCA_016782125.1 Thermobaculum sp. | reverse complement strand
AGAGGTTGAGCTTCGCGGGTGCCCGGACGGTCAGGCCGCCGGCAGGGTGTCGCACAGCCGTGCCCACTCCTCCAGCCCTAACTGCTGCGCCCGCGTGAGCGGCTCGATCCCCGCCGCGCGCAGCGCCTCCTGTACGACCGCCTTCGGCAGGTGCAGGTTCGAGGCAAGCGAGTTCAGCAGCCCCTTGCGCTTCTGCCCGAAGCCCGCCGCCGCGATCGCGAAGTACCGCTCCATCGAGATTTTTGGGAACAGCGGCTCGGGACGGACCTTGAGCTGCAACACCGCGGAGTCCACCTCCGGCTGGGGCACGAACGACCCGGCGGGCACTTGCGCCATCACCTGTGCCTGCGAGTACGTCTGCACTGAAAGGCTGAGCAGGCTCATCGCGCCTGGCCCGGCCGTCGCGCGCTCGGCGACCTCTTTCTGAACCATCACCACGATCGTCTCCGGCTTCGGCTCCCGCTCCAGTAGCAGGCGCAGCACGTGGGAGGTGATGTAGTACGGCAGGTTGGCGATAACCTTGTAGCTTCCCGCTCCGCACGTGTCCGCGAGCATCCGCTGGTAAGGGACCTTGAGGATATCGCCGTGCGCGAGGTGCAGGCTTGGTCGGTCGCCGAGTTCCATGCACAGCACGCCCACCAGCGTCTCATCAAGCTCGATCGCGAGCACGCACCCCGCGCGCTGGACCAGCTCCGCGGTGAGCGTCCCCACCCCCGGCCCGATCTCCAGCACCCGGTCCTCCGGCTCCAGCTCCGCAGCGTCGAGCACGGCCCCGAGCGCCGACGCGTCTGTCAGAAAGTTCTGACCCAGCGCCTTGTTCGCGCGCAGCCCGTGCCGGCGCAGCACGTCGCGCGGGTCGATGATCTTCGGGCTTTCGGTCGAGGTGGCCACGGCCAAGTATATCAGCCACCACCCTGATGGCTCATCGCCCGCGGTGCGCACGAACTGCTCGCACACGATACGAGTCGCGCCCGCGTTGATACGCCGTCCACCGCTCTGGTATACTGCGCTCCGGCCTTGGTCTCGGTCACCACGCGTTCGCGTGCCGGTGAGGACTACTACAAACTTGAATAACGACGCCCCGCGGGGCCATCGCTCGCCCCTTGCGAGGGGTGCGGCGGACCTCCACATGCACAGCTCTCTCGGTGACGGCCTCAACTCCGTGCCTGAGATACTGGAATGGGTTGAGCATCGCACGTACCTCGACGTGATCAGCATCACCGACCACGACGACACCCGCGCCTCGCTGGAGGCCCGCGAGATTGCCGCGCGGCGGGGCTATCGGTTCCAGATCATCCCCGGCACGGAGGTCACGACCCGGCGCGGTCATCTGCTCGTGTACGGCCTTGAAGAGCCACCCCTCCCCTTTCGTACACCGGAGCAGACCGCACACGACGTCGCCGAGCGCGGTGGGTGGTGCATTGCGCCGCACCCGATGAGTCCGATGACGCTCAGCCTGC
>JADDPA010000006.1:0-3482 GCA_016782125.1 Thermobaculum sp. | reverse complement strand
TGGCCGCACCGCAGATGATCTCGTCGCCTCCCTGCAAACACGCCGAACGACCGCGGAGGGCCGTTACTGGACCGCGCGCGAGTGTGCCTCGGGCGCCGCACGGGTGATGGGCCGAGCGTACTTCGTGCTCACCGCCCGGCAGATCTCCCGCTACATCGAGCGTCGCGGCGCGCGGCCGGCGCGATGAGGATTGCGCTCGTCTCCGCATATGACTTCGCCACGCACGGCGGAGTCAAACAACACATCGAGCACCTCAGCCGGGAGTACCGCCGCATCGGGCATGAGGTGGACGTGGTCGCCCCTCTCTCCGGCATGACCGACGATATCGAGATAGACGGCTTCCACGGCGTCGGTGGCGTTGTGCCGCTGCACGTGAACGGCTCCGTCGCGCGCCTCAGCTTCTCCCTGAACCTGCGCAGTCGGATCAAGAACCTCCTCGCGCGCAAGCATTTCGACATCATCCATTGCCATGAGCCTCTGATGCCCGTCCTCCCACTCGTCGTGCTCAATTACTCGCGCTCAGTGAACATCGGCACGTTCCACGCATACTCGGAGACGAACTTCCAGTACTACTACTGGCGGCCCGTGCTTCAACGCTTCTTCACCCGGCTCGACGGCCTGGTCGCCGTGTCCGAGCCGGCGCGCGAGTACGCCTCGCAATATTTCGAGGGGGAATACCACATCATCCCGAACGGCGTGGACATCAGCGCGTTCACCACCCCCGCGCCGCCCATCCCGGAACTGATGGACGGGCGCACGAACATCCTCTTCCTCGGGCGCTTTGAAGAAGAGCGCAAGGGCTTCAAGTATCTCCTCAAGGCGCTTCCGTGGGTGAAACAGGCGTACCCCGATATCCGGCTCGTTGTCCTGGGGCATGGGGATCCCGCGAAGTTTCGGAGCAGGGTGCGCAAGTACGGCATCGCGCGCAACGTGCACTACGTCGGCGCCGTGTCCGACGCGGACCGCGTTCGTTATATGCGGAGCTGCCAGTTCCTCGTTGCCCCCAGCATCCAGGGCGAGAGCCAGGGGCTGGTCCTGCTCGAAGCGATGGCCGCGGGCCTGCCGGTGATCGCGGGCGACATCCCCGGCTATGCCAGCATTGTCACGAACGAGCGCGAAGGACTGCTCGTGGCACCCGAGAGTGAGCACGCGCTTGCCATCTCGATGGTGCACCTCCTCGCCGATGGCGAGAAGCGGTCCCGGATGGGATTCAACGGCGCAACTAAGGCGCAGGATCACTCCTGGCCGAAGGTCGCTTCCAGCCTCCTGGAACTCTATACCGAGACGCACGAGCGCAAAGTGTCCCAATCTCGGGACGGTGGGCGCGGCCAACGGCGCGTGGTTACGCGGAAGGTCGAACGTGCTTAGTACCTTCTTCGGGCCCCTGGTCCGCGACTACACCCTGCGCGTTGGCAAGGCCCTGTATCGCACGGGAATCTCGCCAAACGCGATTACCGTCACCGGCCTAATTTTGAACGCGCTCGTGGCGCTGGTGCTTGCCGGCGGGAACTACACCATCGGGGGAATCTGCGTCTGGCTCGCGGGCAGCTTCGACATGCTCGACGGCGCAATCGCCCGTGCGAGCAGTCGGGTCACCCGCTTTGGCGGCTTCCTCGACTCGACGCTCGACCGCTACTCCGAGGCGGTGCTGCTCATCGGGCTCCTGTGGCATTTCCTGCAGACCGGGAACGACACTGCCGTGATGCTTACCTACATCACGTTCGTCGGCTCGATCATGATCAGCTACACCCGCGCGCGCTCCGAGGCGCTCGGCGTCCGAAATGAAGCTGGGCTCTTCGCGCGCACCGAGCGCGTCGTTATCCTCGGCGCATTGCTCATCATCGGGCAGCCCGTCATCGCCCTCTGGATCCTCGCCATTGGCACGAACCTCACCGCGGCCCAGCGCATCTACCACGTGTACCGCACCCCCGGCTCCTCGTAGCAAACAAGGGTGATGCGACCCACACCCACAGGTAACACAGCCTTACCGTGCGCGTCCTCCGTGCCTGTCCAGCCGTTTGTGCTACAGTAGCCGTACAGTAAAGGAGCCTCGCCCCGGTGCTCGATCAATCCGTTCGCGCCTTTCTCGACGAAGTGCGCTTCGCCTCGGTCGCTACCATTAACCCCGACGGCAGTCCTCAGCAGACCGTGCTCTGGTACGAGCTGCAGGGTGAGGAGATCATGATGAACACGGCGCGCGGCAGGGTGAAGGACCGCAACCTGCGTCGCGACCCGCGCATCTCGTTCTGCCTGGAGGACGGCTACCGCTACCTCACGCTCATGGGCACGTGTGTGCTCATCGGCGCCCAGGCTACCGCCCAAGACGACATCCGGCGCCTCGCGATCCGATATCACGGCATCGAGCAGGGCGAGCGGATGAGTCGCGATCAGTTCCAGCAGCAGGAGCGCGTCACGATGCGCATGAGCATCGAGCGCATCAGTGCCCACGGCTTCTAGGGAGACAACAGGACGGTGATCGTAGCCCTTGCAGGCGGGGTCGGCGGCGCGAAGCTCGCCCACGGCCTCGCCCAGTGCCTCACGCCGGAGAACCTCACCGTCATCGTCAACACCGCGGACGACTTCGAGATTTACGGCCTTCGTGTCTGCCCGGACCTCGACACCGTGATGTACACGCTCGCGGGCATCGCGAACGCTGTAACCGGCTGGGGCGTCGCGGACGATACCTTCGTTGCGCTCGAGATGCTTCGCACTTACGGCGAGGATACCTGGTTCCAGATCGGCGACAAGGACTTCGCCACGGACATTCTGCGCACGCGGATGCTCGCGGCGGGCCGTACCCTTACAGAGGCCACCCGCGCACTCTGTACCGGCCTCGGCATCGGTCCTGCACTTCTGCCGATGTGCGACCAGCCCGTTGCCACGGTGATCCAGACCGCCGACGGTGAGCTGGACTTCCAGGAGTATTTCGTCCGACAGCACCACGAGCCTACCGTCACGGGCGTGCGCTACCGCGATATCGAGACGGCCCGCCCGTCGGAACCGGTGCTGGCCACGCTCGCGGAGGCAGAAGCCATCGTCCTATGTCCATCGAACCCCATTGTCAGCATCGGGCCGATTCTCGCCGTTCCGGGCATGCGGAACGCGATCATCACCAGCGCCGCGCCGAAGGTCGCCGTGAGCCCCATCGTCGCCGGCTCCGCGCTGCGCGGCCCTGCGGACCGCATGCTCGAGTCGCTCGGTCACGAGGTATCCGCACACGGCATCGCGAAGCTGTACGCGGATCTCGTCCAGGGGATGGTCATCGACGAGGCCGACGCGGCACTCGCCGCACCGATTCGCGGGCTCGGCATGGAGGTGCTCGCCGCCCAGACCGTGATGCGCGACGATCGCAGCCGGGAATCCCTCGCGGGCACGGTCCTCAATTTTGCTACATCCCTGAAAGTAGCCGCCGGATGAGCACCGCCGCGATCGTGCCCGTGAAGCGGCTCTCCGATGCGAAGGGCAGGCTGAGCGCCGTGCTC
>JADDPA010000123.1:7541-11307 GCA_016782125.1 Thermobaculum sp. | reverse complement strand
TCCTGTCGTCGGCTCCCTGGTAGCTTGGCATGATTGCGGAGCTTTCCAGTCCATAACTCTGGTTGCCTCTGCCTGCCGTTCGGCAATGACGCCATTCGTGACACCACTTAGCTGTCAACAGGGTGTCCTCCCACCGGTTGCGGTTCACGTCATACCCCCCGCGTAGGCCACGCCCTCTTCTTTGGTCTCGGACCGCACCTCGTAGTGCGCCACCGCGAACGCCTCCGGCCCGAGCGCTTCCCGTAATGGCCCAACCAGCGCCGATGAAGCAGTCGTTCTGTCCGGTCGGCCGGCATACGGATGACAACACGAGGGCCCTTGGTCGATCCAAAGATGCGTGCCGCACCCGGCGGCGAGCCCTGTCAAGCTCGGCGGCGATGCCTCGCTGGTCTCCCAGCCCCTGTGACGCCTCAATGGCCTCACGCAGGAGCGCCCTCGCCTGCGCACGTCTCCCACAGAGCACACAGCCCAGGCAAGTAGCCGGAGGTTGTACGCCAAGCGCATACCTGAGCGGTGGTCGCCTGCATGGCAGCGCTCACCACCCGGATCCGATCCTATCTCCCGAAAGAAGGCCAGGCAATCCGTGCGGGCCGGGAGGCTGTTCGGCAACGCGGCTAATTCTGCCGCCTTACCGTCCCTTGGGTATCCGATGCGATTGCCATACGGCGCATCCCTCGCTGGCGGACGCCGGGGTCAGGCCTCACATCTACCCAGCGCGTACTCCACCGCCCGCTCCAGACTCATCGCCTGCCCCTCGGTCCACGCCGCGCGGAACTCGGCGTCTTCCAGCTCGGACCGCAACGGCAGCAGGTACGGCTCATACTCAATCCTGTCGGGCTCGCTAAACACCAAGCCAATCGCCTCTGCCCTCGCCTCGGTCGCCGCCCAGAGCCGCACCGCCCGCAGCGGGTCTCCCTCTACCACGGCCACGGCGGCCAGTTCCGCCAGCCCAACGATAGTCTTCAGATGGTCCTGCTGCGACCAGGCCAGCCGCAGGCTCTCTCCCAGGGATGCCTTCGCCTTATCCGGCTTCCCCTCGTGCAGCGCCACGATCCCCAGGTTGATCAGCCCCACCACGATCACGTTATGCTCGCCCACCTGCCGGGCGAGCGAGAGGCTCTCCTTGTACAGCTCCCCGGCTCTGCCGTACTCGCCCTGTAAGCGGGCAATCTCGCCCAGGCCATTCAGCGCGTAAGCCACGCGCCGCTCATCCACGGCTGCCCGCGCGATAGCCAGCGACTCCTCGTTTGCTTGTCTTGCGGCGTCGTACCTGCCCTCATTGATGTACAGGTGGGACATATTCCCCAGAGCCCACATAGTCAGGGTTTCATCCCCGGCTTCCCGCGCCAGCCGGAGTGCTTCCGCCGACGCTACCCTTGCTCGCTCAAGGTCGCCCTGTGCCATCGCGAGCCCCCCAATTCCTAAGAGGGCTTTGCTCATCACCGTTGCCGGTGAACCAGCGCCCGCAGCCACGGCGTCCCCCAGCCACCTCCGACCCTCGCTGAGGTAGCCGCGCGTATTCCAGAACAGATAGAGAGCACCGGCCATCCGCTGGCCTAGCTCCGAGTCCCCGCCCTCCAGCGACCAGGAGAGCGCCGCCCGGAAGTTGTCGTGCTCCGCCTCAAGCTCGTCCAGCCACCGCCCGTGCTCCTGTCCACGGAACCCTAGGGCCGCTGTCTCGGCGAGCGCGTGATAATGCCGTGCGTGCCGCCCTCGCACCTCCTCGGCCTCCCCGCTCTGCTCGAGTTTCTCCAGCAGGTACTCGCGGACCGTCTCGAGCACGCCGAAGCGGGGCTCCGTGTCCGCTCGACCCACCCCCCTCACCAGGCTCTTGTCCACCAGGGATGAGATGCCCTCGAGGACATCGGCCTCGCCTTCGGACCAGCACACCGCCTGCGCCGCACGGAGCTTGAAGCCGCCCGCGAAGACGGCCAGGCGCCGCAGGAGGCGCCGCTCCGCGACATCGAGCAGGTCGTAGCTCCAGTCGAGGGTCGCCCGCAGAGTCCGCTGCCTGGGAGGGAGGTCGATCGCGCCGCCCGTGAGTAGCGTGAGCCCCTGCTCGAGGCGCGCCAGCATTGCCTCGGGGCTCAGCACCCTCGCCCGGGCCGCGGCCAGTTCCAGCGCCAGGGGCAGGCCGTCCAGCCGCCGACAGATCTCGCCCACGGCCGGGGCGTTCTCCTGCGTCAGCTCGAAGTCCGGCCTGGCCGCCCGCGCGCGCTCCACGAACAGGCGCACAGCCTCGTACTCGCGCAGCCGCTCCACGGGCAACCGCTCCCGGCGGTCCGGAACCGCGAGCGGGGGCACCTCGTAGGCGTGCTCCGCGGAGAGGCGGAGCAGCACCCGACTGGTGACCAGCAACTTGAGCCGAGGGCAGGTCCTCAGCAGCCGCGCCAGGAGGGAGGCCGCCGTCGCCACCTGCTCGAAGTTGTCGAGCAGCAGGAGCGACTCCCGCTCCCGCAAGTACATTTCCAGCGTCTCCTCAAGCGGCCGGCCGGCGGTCTCCTCGATGCCGAGAACCCTGGCGATGCCTGAGGCGACGAGCGCGGGATCGGTGACGGGCGCCAGCGCGACGAGATGGGCGCCATCGGGGAAGCGATCCGCCAATCCCGATGCCACCTCTGCGGCGAGCCGGGTCTTGCCCGCACCGCCCGGGCCAGTCAGCGTGAGCAGGCGCACATCGGGGCGCATTAGCAACCCGCGCACGGCCACCACCTCCCGCTCGCGACCGACGAACGTCGTCAACTCTGCGGGGAGGCCGGACAGACGGGTTGGTCCTGCCTCGGGAGTCTCTCCGTGCCCGCAAGCCACCATCCGGAAAGCCACACGCTCGGGCTCCGAGAGCTGCAGTGCCTCGGCGAGCAGTGCCAGGGTGGCCGGGCGTGGCGCGTGGGAGAGGCCGCGCTCCAGGTCGCTCACGGCCCGTGCGCTGATCCCCGCCCGCTCTGCCAGCTCCTCCTGGGTGAGACGGGCATGGACACGATGATTCTTGAGTGCCTGGGCGAAGGTCGTTGCCATGTCCCATCCGTCGGTAGCGCTTTAGTCACCCATTGTAGAACAGTTGATCTTCGCCATCCACAGTCAGGCGAACTGTGGATGGAGTCGTGGGTCCAAGTGTGGGTAACTTCGTGGTGTCGGCCGTCCCATCGATGCAGACTAGAGAAAGACAGAGGCGCGGCAACAGGGCGGCGCCCGGAGAGCGAGATCGGTGGGAGCGTTAGCCGCCCGCCGGGAGGAGAGACACAGATGCACGGGAACTTCTACACGACGGAGATGGTGACCAAGGCACGGATAGCCGAGAGCCTGCAACAGGCCGAGCACGGCAGGATGCTGCGCATAGCCGCCGAGGGCGCCGGGCAGTCGGGCAAGTCGCGCCGCGGATGGCCGGACCCGGCGGCGATCAGGCTCTCGTGGATGACGCTACCCAGGCTGGTGCGACTCTTCGCCCGGTAGACGCCGCGGGGGCCGGAGATGGCCCTGCAACATACGGCTAATAAGGCATAAGGAGGCACACGTGGCCCATCTTCTCCACCTCGACAGCAGTGCGCGCACCACCGGCTCCATCTCGCGCCGGCTCACGGCCGAGTTCGCGGCTCGTTGGAGGGCGGACCACCCCGATGGCCTCGTCACGTACCGCGATCTCGTGACCGACCCGCTGCCGCACATCCGGGAGGCGACGGTCGCCGCGATGTGCATCCCCCCGGCGATGCGCACCGCCGAGCAGGCCAGGGCGACGGCCTTGCAGGAGGAGCTGGTCGCCGAGCTCGCG
>JADDPA010000123.1:0-7530 GCA_016782125.1 Thermobaculum sp. | reverse complement strand
GCTGCTGATCGGGGCACCGATGTACAACTTCCGCATCCCCTCCTCGCTCAGGGCCTGGATCGACCATGTGGTGCTCTTCGGCCGCACTGTCGTCCGAGGCTTGTTCGACGACACGCGCGTCGTCATCGCGAGCGCCCGTGGCGGCGCCCACGCCCCCGGCACACGCCGCGAGGCGAGCAACCATCAGGAGCGACATCTCGGGTCTAGCCTCGGACTCATCGGCTTGACCGACATCAGCTTCATTCATGCGAAGGTGCGGGCAGCGGTGGACGGCGACCCGGATCCGGCACAGTTCGTCCCGTTCACCGGCGAGTCACTCGCGGTCGCCTAACCCGGAGACGAGGGGAGCGGAGGTGGCGTGGTTCGACCAGTAAGCCCTGCCCGGCACGCTGGATCTGCCCAGCACTTGGCGATGCGCTCCCAGGGCCGCCGTACTTCCCCCCACTGACTCCGATCTCAGGGGGGGTCTTGGGCAGACCTTGCAGGTTGGGGCTACCAAAGGCGTATTGCCGGCAGACCGACTCTCTGAAGCAGCGCCTTGAAGTCGCGCACCAGATTGCGCCGATTATCGGCCGGCCAATGTTCGTACAGAAGAGGGGGGCATGGGCGAAGTTGCCCAGGGTCATGTCAAAGTCTGTTCAGCACACATCCATGGGCCACACGTGTGCCCTGGTCAATCCCGGAACGGTCCTGCCAGCCGCGTCCGTGCAGCGTCACACCACTGAGCCGTCGCGTCCACTGCCCTGATTCGGCGGCCACACCGTCAGTGCCACGACTTTGACATCGCCCTGCGAAGTCGCCCGTCACCCTAGCTCGAAACACCGAGTCGTGTATAATGCTTCGCGCCAGACGGGTAGCGGCTGGGAGTAACCGGGAGAGCACAAAATCGCTTCTTGCAACCAGTAGGCTGCAGGTTCACTTTTTGTCTGCGGCATCATTGCCCATCTTAGAGCCATTGGCACGCGCGCGTATGGCGTCCGGAACTATCCGCCGACTGATTGGCTTCTTGCTATGGCTCGCTTGGGCGTGTTCCTTGCGAGATGGTCCAGTCCAGGCCGAGTGAGTAAATCGGGCCACTACTCGACAATAGGCGGGAGACAGGAGGTGCTGGAGTGGGACTTGGGCTAACGCGGCCAGAACTTGCGGTCATTCCGCTCGGCCTCATTCTCGTCTGGCTGGTGATTGAAGGACTGCTCTTTGCCTATGCCATGCGGGTCGCCGATCGCGCACAAAAAGGGGGACAGCTGCCCCGTCAGTCCCGCTTCGGTCGCCAGCGAGAGATCGCCGCAGGACTCGGCCCGCACGGCGGCATCCTCGCGGTATGCCCCTGGTGCAACGGCAAGGGGACGCTCGACGCCCAACTCGGGTCACACCTCAAGCTCGAGAAGCACTCGGAGAACGAGGAGCCGGATTGTCCGCGGTGCCACGGCGCTGGCTACACCGAGAACCCGATGAGCGCGAGGAAGCGCGCGGCTATGCGCCGGCATCTGCTGGAACAGGAGTGGCGGGATCCCAGTCACCGTTCGTAGCAACTCGTTTTCGCCCGCAGTTGGATGGCGGTTACTCCTCGATAACGTGGTCAAACAGGAGGTAGCCGCCCAGGATGAAGAGCACATCGAAGGCGAAGAGCAGGCTTGCCCAGGGAGCCGAGCCCATCGCCGACGACGGGGCGATACGCTCAGTGGTTGCCCGCACCGTGGCAATGATGATCGGCACTAGTATCGGGAAGAGCAGTACCGGTAGTAACACCTCGCGTGCACGGCTGTTTGCGCTGAGCGCAGAGAAAAGCGTGCCGACCGCCGCGAAGCCTACCGTACCTAGCAGCATCACCCACAGGACAACCGGATCGAGAACGGGTAGGTTGTACATCGCCGCAAACGCCGGGAGCAGCAATGCCTCGACCACGAGCATGAACAGAATGTTACCCAGCAGCTTGGCGGCATAGAGGACACCCGGTTCTAGGGGAGCCAGCAGCAGTCCCTCCCAGCCACCGCGTTCACGCTCCAGGAGAAACGTCCGGCCGATGTTCAGCACCCCCGCGAAGATGATCGCCACCCAGAGTGCTCCTGGGCCGGCTGCGCCGAGAAACTCCGCCCGCAGGTCGAAGGCGAAGTTGAACACTACCAGGAGCAACATCGCGAAGACGAACGTTGAGACGATCAGCTCTCTGCGCCGCAACTCCAACAACACGTCCTTGCCCAAGACCGCTCCCACCTGCGCCGCGAAAGGTCTCATCGGGACACACCGGCAAGACGCGAGTATTCCGCCCGAAGCTGTGTCTCGTCGAGCAGGGCGGTTGGTGCGTCCATTACCAGCCCTCCCGCCGAGAGCACCACGACTCGATTAGAGAGGCGGAGCGCGAGTTGCAGGTTGTGCGTGCTGAAAATCACCGTGTGCTCTCCTCCACCGTCGCTCACGATACGTTCTAACAGATCAAGCGCGTCCTGGTCCAAGCCCGTCTCCGGTTCGTCCAGCAGCAAGACATCCGGCCTGTGGAGTAATGCTCGGACCAGCGCCAGGCGTTGCTGCATCCCACGGGAGTAGGTGCGCACGAACGCATCACTCGCATGCTCCAACCCAGCGGTGATTAGCAGCGGTCCGTAGCTCTGCTCCGCGTTTGGGACGGAGTATAGCCTCGCATAGAATGCGAGGTTCTCGCGTCCGGTCAGGTCGTCGTACAGATACGGCCGGTGTGCGACCACACCAATCCGCCGGCGGACGTCACGGGGGTTCTGCACGGGATCGTGCCCGAGAATGGTGAGCTTACCGTGGGTTGGGCGTGCGAGCGTGGAAGCAAGCCGGAGCACCGTCGACTTCCCAGCGCCATTCGGGCCAAGCAGGGCAAGCCGCTCCCCCTGGCCCACTTCGAGTTTCAGGTTTCGGAGAGCCCATCGACGCCCATATCGCTTCCCGAGGCCTGCGGCCTCAAGCGCAAGAGTGGACTGCACGTCTCGTTTATCCCGCCTCGGGCGATGTGGCGAGGAGGGCGAGGAGCCGCTGCCTGCGGAGATCGCGCTCCCGCTGATATGTCCGCTCGTCGACGGCGCCCGACTCGTGTTGTTCCTCCAGTGCCGCAAGCGCGGCGACGAGCCCGTCCCGCTCCTCCGAGGTGGAATGCGCGTAAACGTCCTTATCGGGGCTCCGGCGCCACAGGACGTAGGCGGCTGTCACGAGAAACATCAGCAGACCGGCACTGCCTCCCCACAGCATGGGATTGCCGACACGCAAGGGGTGAATGTTCACCGGCAGGTTCGACGCCGATATCTTCAACTTCGTCCGAGCGGGCAGGTCTGATGCAAGCATCACGTCAAACGTATCGCCGGGATTGCGAAACAGCTTCTGCGGCTTGTCCGCGGTAAGATTGGGGCTCGTGAACTTCGCCTGCTTCTGCGGCGTCATCAGCCGAAACTCGCCCGCTAGGTACGGCATCGTCATCTCGAATGTCAGCACGCCGGACGGGTCACGATATGGCACCTGGTAGGTGAAGCTGACCTCTGTCTGTCCCGGCCGGAGCGGGAGGTCCGTTCCAAAGCCGCGGTCAGTCTGAATAACCTCGCGGCTGGAGAGCTCGCCCATTGCAGATAGCTGATTGGCATTCGGTGGAAGCGAGAATCGAAGCAACCCCATCGGTCCGCGCGGTCCGTCAACCACTGGACGGAACGTCCGCTTGGTCGGGTTATCGAACACGTATGTCTGCAGGGCAAACATCGCCTGCGATTCCTTGTTGACGTCAAGCACAACCGTCGAAACCTGCTTGACTCGAATCGCGGAGTCGTCGTTGGTGGAAGCATACGCCCGCAACGGAATGGTCGCCGTCGGCTTTGCATTCGTCAGCGCCGTCCGCTCCGACGTGTACTCCACGCCCTGAAACACGGTGTAGACCACGTAGCCATAGTCGTCCCCGGTCGGCAAGCGGTCAAAGCGATACCGGCCATCGGCGTCCGTCGTCGCGGTACGCTCGGGCTGCGGCTCCTGCCCCTTGGCCCAGTAGAGTTTGACGCGGGCACCGCTGATCGGCTCGCCCGACGTTGCGTTGTGTAGCGATCCGGCGATAACACCGCTTGTTGCCGCCTCACCGGTGATTGGTGCGCCAAGGACGGCCGCCATCGCGGTGAGCAAATAGAGTGACGCAAGTACTGACCTTAGTTTCCTGCCCACGTAATCCCCCGGTCGTTGCTACGGAACACCTCACCAACGGAGCTCACGGCGAGCAACAGCTTCGATCCTGGCGGTCCCGTCGTTAGAGCCACGATATTTTGCTTCGGGCCAAGTGGGAACCAGTCCTGCCCGTAATCCGTGGAGCGGAACACACCCTGATCCGTGGCCACGTACGCTGTTCCGCGCACGGTGCTGCCATCGGGCCTTTCAGCGGTGGACCCTGAGCTTGGATCGTAGACTATGGCGTGGGCGACTTTCGTCGGCAGCGCCCCATTAACAACACCATTGGCGCTTGCCCAGCGATTGTCGGATCCTGCGATAACACCAACCTCCGGTACAGTCGCGAACAGCTCCAGGGGTTGTGCTACTGCGACCGCAAGCGAGGCGACCGGCCCGGCGGGTTCGAAGCCAGTCCTGTCCCATGCATCACCTGCATTCCTGCTCTCGAAGAGCGCGCCGGATTGATCGAGCGCGAGGAGCCTGCCCGCCTGGGCGGGATCGGCTGCTAGCGAGGTAAACCGCACGTTCCGGGGTAGCGCACCGCCGCGCGTCCACGTCATCCCGCCATCCGTGCTCCTGTTAAGTCGCCCATCGACGAGTGCGTAGACCTGCCCTCCGCCCGCGTCCTGGGCGAGCGCGGCGACTTTACCAGGCAGAACCGGGGTGGCGGTCCACGTCGCCCCAGCATCGGTGCTGCGGCGTATGCCGGTAGCATCGCCGGAGAGCGCCCACGCTCCCGCCGCGTTGTCAATCAGTAGAGCGGTATGAGCATCCCCGGCTATAACACCGACCGGTTGCGCGTTCGCGCTCGCTTGTGAGCCCTGAGACCAGACCCAGAGCGTTCCCGCAGTAAAGACGACGAACAACATGCCGACAGCCGACAACCAGGCACTCGGCCGTCGCTCAACAGATTGGGTGAAGCGTTGCCTGGCACTTGGCGCGGTGGCTGGTATGGCGGGCGTGGTCGGAGCAACCGTGAAACTAGCCGCACTGCGCGCCTGCTGCACCTGCTGATCGATCCGAGCAGAGAGGACGGCCTCTCGCTCTCGCGCCGCCTTGAGTGCGGCGACTGCCTGCCGCCGGTATCGCTCGTACAGGCTGCGGTAGTCCGATTCGTCCAGCTTACCGAGCTCACGGTCGAAGTCAAGCTCGGCCATCGCGTCATACGCCGCTTTGCGCTGTTCCGTCAGCATCTCTTGCTGTCCGTCGCTGACTGGTACGACCGCCCCAGTACCACGCTGCCACAACGGGTACAAGACGAAGAGTACCGAGATCAGTGCTAGAGCGGTGGCAATACCTACGAACACCATGTCGCGCTATGCCCCACTCGGACTCGGCTCGGGAACTCGCACCCGTACCGCACGCTCCTTGCGAACGACTTCAGGCCATCCGCACAGTACCGTGCCCGCAAGTAGGAGCAAGCCACCGAACCAGATGACGTTGACCATTGGGTTGATGAACACTCGGAACGAAGGAATGCCGCCATCGATGGTGCTCATCAACACGTACACATCCTCTCCCGTTGGGTAGATGGTACGGATAGCGACACCGGTCACCGGCTGATCCTCCCAGTTCCGGTAGGTTCGCCGCTCGGGTCGGATCGAGCCCAGGCTTTGCCCGTCTCGCATCAACTCCATCTCGGAGTACACCACCTGGGCTCCCTGATCCTCATACTGGAAGAGTCCCTTGTTCTTGAGTGAATAGTTGCCGATGGCTACGGACTTGCCCTCCGGCAGGGCACTCGCCGTCTCCTGCTGGAAGAACGATGAGGAGGTGACCCCAACGGCCAGCAGCAAGATCCCAACGTGCACAACGTAGCCACCGTAACGGCGACGATTGCGTGAGACGAGACCGGCGAGCGCGACAGGAAAGACCTCTCCCGTGTTGCGCGCCCGTACCCGCGTACCACGCCAGAACTCCATGATGATTGTCCCGAAAACAAACGCCACCGAGGCATAGGAGAGCAGCGCCAGCGGCTTTTGAACACCCAGCAAGAACAGGCCAGCCCCGACGGCCAGTCCGAGCGCCAGCGGCAATCGCACATTGCGCCAGAACGCGCGGGGGGCACTGCGCCGCCACGCGAGCACCGGACCGATGCCCATCAGTATGACAAGCGCGAGCAGCAGCGGTCCGTTCACCTGTCGATAGAACGGCGCGCCTACACCCACCTTGGTACCGCGGAAGACCTCGGAGATCAGGGGGAAAACACTCCCCCAGAATGTGGCACCAGTGATGCCAATGATGAGGAGATTGTTGACGAGAAAGCTCGACTCGCGGGACAGCACCGAGTCGAATTGCCCCTCGGTCTGCAATTTCGGTAATCGATAGAAGATCAAACCGGCGGAGCCGATCACAACCAGACCAAGGAAGACAAAGAAGAACGGACCAATCGACGATGTCGCGAAAGCGTGGACCGAGGACAGCACACCGCTGCGGACCACGAAGGTGCCGAAGATGGCGAGCGTAAACGTCAGCATCACGAGGGCGAGGTTCCAGACCTTGAGCATGCCGCGTCGCTCCTGAACCATCGTTGAGTGCAGGAACGCGGTTGCAGTAAGCCACGGCATAAGGGCCGCGTTCTCGACCGCATCCCAGCCCCAGTAGCCGCCCCAGCCGAGGACGTGATACGCCCACCAGGCGCCGAGCAGGAGGCCCGCGCCCTGTACCGCCCAGCCGAGCAACATCCACCGACGGATCGCGCCGAGCCACTCACGCCCGAGACGGCCCGTAACAAGCGCGGCAACCGCGTATGCGAATGGAATGGAAAAGCTCATATAGCCGATCAGGAGGGTCGGCGGGTGTATGCGCATGCCCGGGTCCATCAGAAGCGGGTTGAGGCCGCGGCCGTCGAACGCAGCGACCGGAAGACGCTCAAACGGGTTCGTTAGAAACCCAAGCACGAGGAAGAAGAAGCACTGGATGCCAAGCAGCGTTGTGCCCACGTACGGCGCCAACTCAGGATGCCTCTTGCGACTCCTTATGGCCGCAACCGCGGAGAAGAGTGTCAACATCCACGCCCAGAACAGCAGGGAGCCCGCCTGACCCCCCCAGAAGCTGGTAATGAGATACGAGAGGTTCATGTCTCGGCTCGACGTCTGCGCAACGTAGCTGAGACGGAAGTCGTGGGTGATCAGGCCATACCAGAGCATCCCCGCTGCCACGGTGGAGAGCACCGCTGTGGCGATGATCGCATGTTGCGAGCTCCGCACCAATCGTTGAGAACCACGACGAGCGCCCAGTCCACCGGCCAACAGACCATATGTGGCGATGACAAATGCGAGCACAAGGGCGATGTAACCGATGTCCGTGACTATCAAGAGGTGTTGTTCTCCCTAGGACCGTTACCGTCAATCACAGTATAACAAAGGCATG
>JADDPA010000037.1 GCA_016782125.1 Thermobaculum sp. | reverse complement strand
ACGCGTTGTCGGTCCGGAGGAACAGTTGCAGGAGGATGGACAGGAACTAAGCCTGCGTCCTCGTAGGCTGTCAGAGTATATCGGGCAAGATAAGATCAAGGACCGGGTGCGCATTTTTATCGAGGCCGCGAAGGCACGTGAGGAGTGCTTGGATCACGTGCTGCTCTATGGGCCGCCGGGTCTCGGCAAGACCACGCTCGCGAATATCATCGCGATTGAGATGGGCGTGAACATTCGCGTCACGTCCGGCCCGGCGATTGAGCGGCCCGGCGACCTTGCCTCCATCCTCACCAACCTGCGCAAGAACGACATCCTGTTTATCGACGAGATTCACCGTCTGAACCGCGCCGTGGAAGAAGTGCTGTATCCCGCGATGGAGGACTTCGCGCTCGACATCGTGGTAGGTAAGGGACCCAGCGCGCGGACGCTCCGCCTCAGTATGCCACCGTTTACCCTCGTGGGTGCCACAACACGTCCTGCTCTGCTCAGCTCGCCCTTGCGCGACCGCTTTGGGGACACCTTCCGGCTTGAGTACCAAGAGATCTCCTCGATGAAGGAGATTATCATCCGGGCGGCAGGGATCTTGGCAATCGACATAACACAAGAGGGTGCGCACGAGATCGCGAGCCGGAGTAGGGGAACGCCCCGAATCGCGAACCGGCTGCTACGCCGCGTGCGTGACTACGCACAGGTGCGCGCGGACAAATTGATCGATCTGGAGACGGCACGCGAGGCGCTTAGCCGGCAGGGTGTGGATGAGCTGGGCCTGGACGAGATCGATCGACGGCTGCTGCACTCGATTATCGAGAACTTCGACGGTGGTCCGGTTGGTCTTGACACGCTCGCCGCGTCGACGAGCGAGGAGGCGGATACGGTGATGGACGTGTACGAGCCGTACCTGTTGCTGTTGGGCTTCATCCAGCGCACGCCTCGGGGGCGGATCGCCACGCGTAAGGCGTACGCGCATCTGGGAGTGGCCTATCCCGAGGCATCGGGGCCGGAGCAGCAAGTACCGCTGTGGGATGCGGATGAAGATGAGTGAGATCGGGCGGCTCCTGGTCTTCGCTGGGGTCGCGCTGCTCGTCGTCGGACTCTTGCTGACCTTCTTTGGGTCATCACTCCCCTTGGGTCGGCTACCCGGTGACTTCCGCTGGGAGCGAGGTGGGATGAGTGTGTACATCCCGATTGCCACATGCCTGCTCCTCAGCGTGCTGCTGACCATCATCGCCAACGTTGTTTATCGCGTGCTGAGCCGCTAAGGTTGTCCCTCCATGAGTTCGATTACGAGCTTCCGTCCGACCTGATTGCTCAAAGACCGGCGGCGGAGCGCGACGCATCAAGGATGATGGTCGTCTCTCGGGGCGACGGCGCGCTTACGCACCGGACGTTTCGGGATCTGCCAACCATCTTGCGTTCGGGCGACGTGCTCGTCTTCAACGACACGCGCGTGCTCCACGCCCGGATGCGCACCCGCCGCGAAGAGAGCGGTGGACGCGTCGAGTTGCTGCTGCTCAGGCCCACCGGTGCGGGCGAGTGGGAGGCTATGGCGCAACCGGCCAGGCGGCTGGTCCCCGGGGAGACGCTACGGCTCGACTCCGGTGCGGCTGTCACCTTTATGGATCGAACCGAGCAAGGGACGGTGAGAATCACGGTGCCGCCAGACGTAGAGAGTGATCTGTCGGCGCACGCGGAGCTGCCGCTCCCACCGTATATCCGTGAGTTCCAGGGCAACCCGGATCGGTATCAGACGGTGTACGCTCGAGTTGACGGCTCGGTTGCCGCCCCGACGGCCGGGCTGCACTTCACGCCCGAGCTCCTTGAATCGTTGCAGCGGATGGGGGTGCTGATTCGGTATATCACGCTGCACGTCGGCGCCGGAACCTTCAGGCCCGTCCGGACCGAGCGGCTCGACGAACACGTTATGCACGCGGAGCGCTACCTGGTGCCTGCGCAACTTCTCAACGAGCTCCGGACGATCCAGCAGAATGGCGGGCGGGTAATCGCTGTAGGAACAACGTCCGCGCGGTCGCTCGAAGCTGTCGCCGCGCAGCCGGAATGCGCCGGGAGGTGGGCCGAGACGGACCTGTACATCCGGCCGGGATACGAGTGGCAGATGGTGGATGGCCTGATCACAAACTTCCATCTGCCGCGCTCGACGCTACTCATGCTCGTAGCATCGCTGCTTCCAAGCAACGACTGGCGCACAATGTATGACGAGGCGGTTCATCGCGGCTACCGATTCTACTCGTTTGGTGATGCGATGTTGATTATATGACATATCCCAGTAGCAACCAACCAATCACATATAACCTTGAAGGGATGTCCGGTAACGCTCGCGCGGGCATCCTGACCACACCGCACGGGCCGATACCAACCCCGGTGTTCATGCCAGTCGGTACACGGGCTACCGTCAAGGCTCTAGCCCCGCGTGACCTGATCGAACTGGACGCGCGTATTGTGCTAGCCAACACGTATCATTTACATCTCCGCCCCGGTGCCGAGATCGTAGCAGAAGCGGGCGGGCTGCACTCGTTCATGCATTGGGAGCGCCCGATCTTGACGGATAGCGGGGGCTTCCAGGTCTTCAGCCTCGCAGGCCGCAGGGAAGTCACCGCGGACGGCGTCCGGTTTCGCAGCCACATCGATGGTAGCGAGCATTTTTTTACCCCTGAGTCCGTCATGGGCCTACAGCAGCAGCTTGGTGCCGACATCGTGATGGCGTTCGATGAGTGCGCGCCGTACCCCGCGGAAAAGGAGTATGTGAAAGCCGCCGCAGAGCGAACCCATGCCTGGGCTGAGCGCTGTCTCGCGGCACACCAGCAGCCAAGTCAGGCGCTGTTCGGGATCGTGCAAGGAGGGGTGTGGCCAGACCTGCGCCGTTGGAGCGCACAGTACCTTGCGGCCCTCGACCTGCCTGGCTACGCGATCGGCGGGCTGAGTGTCGGCGAGGAGAAGGGTCTGATGCGGGAGGCGTTGGAGGCGGTCATGCCGTACCTGCCGGCCGGGAAACCGCGCTATCTGATGGGTGTTGGCGCGCCCGAGGACCTGCTCAACAGCATTGAGGCGGGCGTCGATATGTTCGACTGCGTACTGCCTACGCGCAACGCGCGGAACGGCTCGCTGCTCACGTCCTACGGCCGTCTCAACATCCGCAACGGCCAGTTTGCCCGCGACTTTGCTCCGGTCGAGGACGGGTGCGAGTGCTATACCTGCCGTACGTTCACGCGGGCGTACCTGCACCACTTATTTCGCACCGAGGAGTTGCTGGCGTATACCCTTGCTACAATCCACAACGTTCGCTTCCTGATCCGTCTCGTTGAAGGGGCGAGGGCGGCGATCTTGCAGAACAGGTACGCCGAGTACAAGGATGCGTTTCTGGACGGATACCGTCCGACGGACCCGGAGGCGCGCGCACGGAACCACGAGGCTCTGCGGGCCGGGCGGCGAGCGCGTGACCAACACACCGCCTGACGAGAACGCGAGTCGCGGCGAACGATCTTGCTTCATGAGCCAAAGGCAGGAGAACGCAATGGACGAAGTATGCTGTCGACCGTACTGTGGGATCGACATCGTCGAGGTGCCGCGGATCGTCGCCGCCCTGGACCGCTGGGGAGACCGCTTCCTGGAGCGTATCTATACGCCGGCCGAGCGGCAGCGCTATGCAACGCGCCCGATGTCCCTTGCTGCGCGCTTTGCCGCCAAAGAGGCGGTGATGAAGGCGCTGGGCACCGGCATCCGGGGGGTGAGCTGGAAGGACATCGAGGTTCTACCCGACCGCCGTGGAAAGCCAACGCTCACACTCTGCGGGCGCGGCGAGGCACGGGCCAATGCACTCGGGATTGAGGTATGGGAGATCAGCCTGACCCATTCGCGCGATACCGCGATCGCGAGCGTTGTCGCACTCGCACCACGGCACCGGAAGCAGGAGGCATCATGACCCCACTGGTCACCGCGGAGCAGATGCGCGCCGTCGAGGCAATGGCATTCGACCGCGGAGTCACAGAGGATGAGCTGACGGATCGGGCGTCGCGCGCGGTCTACGCACACGTGGCGGAACTGGCCGCGTCGGCGCCGATCATCGTACTCGCTGGACCAGGCAACAACGGCATGGACGCGCTGAAGGTCCACCGCCTGCTTGAAGCAGCCGGGTCGGAGAGTCGGTTGCACTGCTGGAACCGCAGTGACTGTCCGGAGCCGTTCGATCAGTCCCGTCTCGCCTCGGACCTGGCGCGTGCGCGGACGGTGCTCGACGGGCTGTTCGGGATCGGCCTGACGCGCGCGGTAGAGGGTGAGCCAGCGGCAATCCTGCGTGCCGTACAGGCTGAACGGGAGCGGCGACGGCCTGGAAGGGACGACCTTTCGATAGTTGCGCTCGACATACCGAGCGGTCTGAACTCCGACACCGGCGAGATCATGGGCGTGGCCCTCCATGCAGACACCACAATCACGCTCGGTTTGCCCAAGATCGGGCTGTACGTCGGCGGCGGACCCAGCGCGACGGGACACATCATCCACGAACCCATAGGGCTGGACACAATCGCCGATACTGCCGGAGTTGTAGCCGGCTTCGACAGCAATGACGAATTGGTGCTGCCAGCACGGCTGCCCGGATCGCATAAGAACGACAACGGCCGTGTCATCGTCATCGGTGGCAGCTTGCGCTATCCCGGTGCGCCCGTCCTGGCCGCACTCGCAGCACACCGGGCAGGCGCGGGGTATGTGACCGTCGGCTTCCCCCGATCCATGCTCGGCGTGATCGCCGCGCGCCTGCTGGAACAGACGCTGCTGCCCCTCCCCGAGGCGGAGATGGGGACGCTCGGTGACGCCGCGGTCATGGATGCCCTGGACGGGGTCGCGGATTACAAGGCGCTCGTACTCGGCAATGGCGTGCACCGCGAAGATGCAACGGTGCGCTTCGTACTGGGGCTGATGGGGGTCTCGGCGCCGGTGCAGCGCCGCGTTGTTGGCTTCCGGGTGGATGAGCGAGCACCAGCTGTGGCACAGCGCAGGCCGGTTGGCTTCAACAGCATGGCTATCCCGCACCAGGAGACCGAGGACGAAGAGGGGCCGGATCCCGGAAAGATCGCCCCGCCCACGGTGGTCGATGGCGACGGGCTGTTCGCGCTTGCGTCGGCGGATACCTGGTGGGAGAGCGCGGCGTCAGTCGCGCTCCTGACCCCCCATCCCGGTGAGATGGCACGGTTAGTGGATAAGTCCGTCGCCGAGGTTGAGGCCGATCGGATTGGGGTGGCGTCTGCCGCGGCGCAACGGTGGGGCAAGACCGTTCTCTTGAAGGGGAGTTATCCAGTTATCGCCAGTCCCGATGGGCGGGTGGAGGTGATGACCGAGGCACATCCCGAACTAGGGACCGCCGGCACGGGCGACGTGCTCGCTGGACTCTGCGGTTTTCTCCTCTCGCTCGGCCTGGAGCCCGCCGCGGCGGCGCGATCCGCCCTGGTGCTGGGCTCGCGAGCCGCGCACATCGCGAGGGAACGGTTCGGTCGTGACACGGTTCGAGCGTCCGATCTCATTGATGCGCTCCCAGAGGCGCGGAAGCCGCGTGGCCGCTAGCCTGACCGACGAAGGCGCCACGCCGCTCGGTGCCGAGCCCTGTGGTCCCGCGTGGGTGGACGTGGATCTCGCGGCCATACGGCATAACGTCCGAGTGCTGCTGTCTGCCGCACCGTCGGGCTCCAAGCTGATGGCTGTCGTGAAAGCGGACGCGTACGGGCACGGCGCGGTGCCGGTCTCTCGCGCGGCGCTGGAGGCCGGGGCGTGGGGTCTCGCGGTCGCCCGAGTGCGTGAGGGCGTCGCTTTGCGTGATGCTGGAATCACCGCTCCGATTCTCGTGCAGAGTTACACGCCGATCCGGGAACTATCCACCGCGCTCGAGCACGACCTCGCGATCACCGTATCCGGCCTGCAAACGGCGCTGGCGCTCTCGTCGCTGGGCACGGCCACCGGCCGCGACGCGCGCCTGCACCTGAAGGTCGACACCGGTATGCATCGCTACGGCGTCATGCCGGAAGAGGCGGTGAATTTCGCGGCGAGATTAGCCGCACTACCGGGCGTGTGCCTCGAAGGAGTGTACACGCACTACGCCACGGCTGACGAGGATGACTCCGCAATGTATGCTCAGCAGGCCGCACGGTTCGCGGATGTGGTACACGCGCTGGGGCTCCGCGGGCTCCGACCCCCGCTGGTCCACGCGGCGAACAGTGCCGCCACGATCAGCGGTCGTGAGCCTCCCTGGGACGCGGTGCGGACGGGGATAGCACTGTACGGCGTGCAGCCCTCGGATGGGAGCACGCTTGACTTGCACCCTGTCATGAGCCTGAAGGCTGAGGTGGGACGTGTACTTGACGTTCAGGAGGGGGAAGGGGTATCCTACGGGCAACATTACCGGGCCGCGACCAGGATGGCAGCGGCGGTAATTACGTGTGGTTACGCCGATGGTTATATGCGGTCACTCGGTGGCACGGGTGAGGTGTTGCTCGCCGGGCGGCGATGCCGTGTGCTTGGGCAAGTTTGCATGGATAGCCTTGTCGTCGGGTTGCCCGGCGATCTGGAACCCGCAGTCGGTGCGGAGGCGGTATTGCTCGGTAGCCAGGGTGCAGAGCGCGTTAGCGCCGACGAGTTGTCGCAGCGAGCGGGCACGATTGCGTACGAGTTGTTGTGCGCGATGGGGCGGAGACCAGACCGGCGATACAGCGGCTGAATTACATAATAGCTATTATCGGAAGTTGTTTGTCCGGCACGTTTTCGGCTACGCAACGCGGGTATACACAGAGGAGGCACCGCCAACATGCTACGTCGTAGAGACCTCAAGGCCAACGAAGAGACGACGGGAGAGTCTAACGCCGAACCGGCAACGACCGAGAGCTCGAGCGCTGCAGTTACCGCACAGGACGGCGGAACCACGAACGCGAATATCAGCCCCAGTGGGCTGGCATGGAGGCCTATGCGACAGACAAATGAGGAGTGGCGGCCGCAGACCCAGCGCGCAGCAACCACCGGCGAGGAAAGCATCATCGGCGCGGAAGACTTCTTCAATGGCAACTACCGCTCAGAGCGCGGCGTACGTGTCCAGGGACGCGTCGAGGGATCGATCGAGTCCAAGGGGCACATCCTGATCGAGGATCAGGCACAGGTCATGGCGGACCTGACGGCCGAGGCTATTACGGTTGCGGGCCGATACAACGGCAAAGTCGAATGCCGCCGTCGCTTTGAGATAACTCCCTCCGGCGTGGTTACGGGCGAGATTAACACCGATCTGCTCGTCGTGCAGGAAGGCGGGTACTTCGATGGCAAGCTCAAGATGAAGGATCGCTCCGGCTCTGGGCGCAACTCCCCGGCACAGCGCCCTGGTGAGCAGGGCGGCGCGACCACGAGCACGAGCGGAACCGAGGAGCAGACACCGGCTCAGGTATAATCGAGGAGTATCCCTCCTCGAGTGATTCCTAGAAGGCCGGTATCCTGTTGAGAACCCCGCGCGATCCCCTGCTCCTCGTCATCGCCTTCTTATCAGGCGCCACGGTTATGTCAACGGAGATGGGGGCATCGCGCTTGCTCGCGCCCTACTTCGGCACGTCGCTGCTGATCTGGGCCGCGCTCATTGGGCTCGTGCTCATCTACCTCACAGTTGGTTATACCGTCGGCGGCAGGCTGGCCGACCGGTATCCCGCCCACGCGGCACTGTACAAGCTGACCGCGTGGGCGGGCTTCTCGATCGTCCTGATACCCATACTGGCTCGCCCGTTTCTGCTGTGGTCCTCCCGCGGCTTCACGGAGTTCTCGCAGAGCGCGTTCTTCGGCTCACTGTTCGCCATCATCCTTCTCTTTTCCGTGCCCCTGACGCTCTTGGGCTGCGTTTCGCCCTGGGCGATCCGATTGCGAGTCCAGAGCGTCGCAAGCGCCGGCACCTCGGCGGGTGGCCTGTACGCCCTGAGCACCGTCGGTTCGATCTTCGGCACGTTCGTTTCCGTGCTGGTGCTCCAGCCAGAAATCGGCACGCGCGCCAGCATCTGGGTGTTTGGCATTGCACTCCTCACGGTGTCCCTGGCCGGGCTCGCCGCCGAGGTCGGGGTCCGGCGCGCGGTCCCATACGCGGCAATGCTGGGTGTGGCGGTATTACTCGTGCTCGTGTTCCAGGGTGGCAGCATCCGCGCGGCGGAGGCGGGTGACACCCTGCTGTATGAGGACGAGTCGGCGTACAACTATATCCAAGTCACCGAAGACCAGGGGTGGCGCAAGCTCATCCTCAACGAGGGACAAGCGGTTCACTCGCTGTATCATCCGGATGTGCTCCTCACCGGTGGTCCGTGGGATTACTTCCTGCTGGCACCGCTCTTTCGTCCTGAGGGCATCAACACGCCTGTGAAGGACGTAGCCGTAGTGGGTCTCGCGGCGGGCACCATGCCACATATGTACAACGAGGTATATCCCGAGGCGAAGACCGACGGGATTGAGATCGACGGCCAGATCGTCGAAGTCGGGCGTAAGTACTTCGACATGAACGATCCAGACCTGAACGCCATTGTGGCGGACGGCCGTCAGTTTCTGCTGACGACGCGGAAGCAGTACGATGTCATAGCAATCGACGCGTACCGCCAGCCGTATATCCCATTTCACTTGGCTACTCAGGAGTTTTTCCGCACCGTACACGATCGCCTGAAGCCTGGTGGGGTGGTCGTGATCAACGCTGGGGGCACGCCGGGAGATGAGCGACTAGTAAAGGCGATGGGCGACACTATTGGGTCAGTCTTTCCGAATGTCTTCATGGTGACGACAGCAAATCGCTACAACACGCTGGTGTATGCAACCAAGGCGACAATCACCCCAGCGCAGTTCCGACGAAACGCGTCGGCGGCGCAAGATCCCATCCTCCGCAGGGTCGTTGATCAGACGTTCCTGATCGGTAACTTCCGGGAGTATGAGCCTCGTCCTGAGCGCGCGTTCACGGACGACCTTGCACCGATCGAGCGCGTGATCGATCAGATCATTGTCGACTACGCGCTGAACCAGACCCGCGACTAAGCCACCGTGCTCTCCGTCCTGACGAGCACTGTAGCGCCCGTGTTTGGGATCGTGTTGGTTGGTGTGTGGTTGCGCAACCGCGATATCCTTGATCCGGGAGCACTGTCCCGCATCGCGCTCTATGCGCTTAGTCCGGCCCTCATTTTCTCCAGCATCGCCCGCAGCACCGTGCCGATCTCTGAATTGGCGCTCGTTGCCGCGGGCGTCGTGTCCCTGATGATCTGTCTGTACGTTATCGGCATGGTGGTCGGAGCAGTGCTGACAACAACGGACGAGGGCCGGGCCGCGTATCTTTTGTCCACGGTGTTCATGAACTCCGGCAACTATGGCTTGCCGATCATCCTTTTCGCCTTCGGCGAGGACGGCTTTGCCATTGGCGTGCTTTACTTCGTCACGCAGAGTTTCCTCACGAACACGGCCGGCGCGTACGTCGCGTCGCGGGGAGCGGCGCGGCCCCGTGAAGCACTCAGCAACGTACTGCGCGTGCCGGCGCTGTATGCCGCGGCGCTCGCACTGCCGTTTCCCTTGCTTGGTGTCACGCCGCCAGACTGGCTCTTGCGCCCGGTTGCACTGCTCGGGCAGGCGGCGATCCCGCTCCTACTCCTGATTCTCGGGTCGCAGTTGACGTTACACTTGCGCCGCGAGCATTTGCAGGTCTCCGCGGGTGCGTTAGCAACGCGCTTGCTGCTCTCCCCGCTCATCGCCGCGGGACTGGCGTGGACCCTTGGTTTCCGAACCGAAACGGCAGCGGTGTTTGTCGTGCAGTCGGCGATGCCTACGGCGGTGTTCACGATTGTGCTCTCACTTGAGTTCGGGGCCGATACCGATCTGCTCGCTGGTATCGTGGCGTATGCCACGCTGCTCAGCGTGATGACGTTAAGCATCCTCATTCCACTGGTGAGCTGAATATGCAATCATTGCACCGACTGTCCCTCCTAGCGTTTCCGGGTCCGCGCAAACCTGGTGTCATCTCGGGCCATAGCCCTCCCCGCGACGACGTTGGCACGCCGGTGGATATGGGTACGCCGGGTGACTGGTTGCAGTTCCTGCCACCCCGTCCCGATGGTGCACCGTGGCAAGCCCACTGGATTCGACAGGTGCACGGGAGGGCGGTACTGGCGGTAGACGATACCGCGCCCTCGGGACCGATTGGCACCGCCGACGCCATGGTGACCAGTCGGCCGGGCGTGTTGCTCGTCACGCGTCACGCAGACTGCGCTCCTATCCTTTTCTGGGATCCAAGGGTGCGAGCGCTTGGCCTGGCGCACTCCGGACGGCGGGGCACCCTCGCAAACATCGCGGCGGCGGTAATCGGCGCTATGGGCGAACTCTACGGCACCGTGCCCCATGACCTTCAGATCTCGATTGGTGCGGGTATCCGCGCGTGCTGCTATGAGATTCAGGAGGATGTAGCCTCGGAAGTCCGGGAGGCGAACGGCGACCGATACCTGGTGCACCGGCAAGGGGCAACATACTTTGATGGCCCGCGTATGATCGAGGTTCAATGCCGCGACGAGGGCGTTATACACGTGCACGGCGGTATGGACGGGGAGTGCACCTGTTGCGGCCCCAACCAGTACTTCTCGTATCGGCGGGATGGCACGAAGCGACGGTTCGCTGCGGTAGCGGGGGTGCCATCGTGAGTCAGTATGCCGATATCGTGGCGCGGGCGGAGCACGTGCTGGAGCGGTGTCGAAGTGCCGCACGCCGAAGCGGCCGCGCGGAAGAAGCCGTGACGCTGGTCGCCGTGGCGAAAACCCATCCGCTCGATCGGGCACAGGCAGTGCACGCAGCCGGGGTGCGTGATATCGGCGAAAATCGCGTGCAAGAGGCGGAGGAGAAGTGGGGAGGTCCCGAGCGGGAGCAAGTCGTGCTCCATCTCGTCGGACGGCTGCAACGCAACAAGGCGCGCTCTGCCTTGGAGTTGTTCGATGTTATCCACTCGTGCGACTCTCTGCGCCTCGCGGAGCGGCTCTCGCGCCTTGTTGGCGAGGGCAGTTTGTCCGTCCTGCTGGAGGTTAACGTGAGCGGGGAGCCTCAGAAGGCAGGGTTCGGACCTGAAGCATTACGTCGGGAGTTCGAATCCCTCGCGGCGCTCCCTGCTTTGCGCCTTCAGGGGCTGATGACGGTTGCGCCAGCGACATGCTCGCCCGAAGCAGCCCGGCCACATTTTACGGCACTCCGCCACTTGGGTGAGGAGTTACGGGAGCAGTACCCAGCGCTCGGCGGCACCCTGTCAATGGGGATGACGGACGACTTTGAGGTCGCTATAGAAGAGGGCGCGACGCTGGTCCGGGTCGGAAGAGCGATCTACGGTGAGCGCAGCTTACCCGGATAAGGA
>JADDPA010000059.1:985-11361 GCA_016782125.1 Thermobaculum sp. | reverse complement strand
TGCGACTCGGCGGTACGGCAAACACTGGGGTAGCCACGGAAACCTTTACCAGACAAGCACGGACCAACCCACTGTCGCCGTGCGGCGGTGAGCAGCGGCACTGCTCGCACCGGCGTTCAGTTGCACGCCCATGCTACCTCACCATCATGCCGTGCTGTAGTGTTCAACGCTTGCGACCGCGGCGGTAATTCCTAGAGGGTGTCCCGCTTCAGATCGAGATATTCCGCCTCGTCCGGTGCGAGCTCGAGTCCCGCCGCCTCAACCGAGCTCTCCAACTCATCGATGGTTCGCGGACCGATGATGGCCACTGTCGGGAAAGGCTGGTTGAGCACCCAGGCGAGGGCGACGTGCAGCGCGTGCACGCCCCGGCGCTCCGCCACCTCACGGGCGCGACGCAACCGCTCAAAGTTCTCATCGGAGTAGTACACCCGCACCATGTCCGCGTTGCTGGTATCCTCCGGGGAGAAGCGGCCGGTGAAGAAACCGCCCGCCTGCGACGACCACGCGATGAGCGGCATCTGATGCCGCTCGTACCATGCGCGGTCCGCATCGTCGGTGTACACACACCCGGCCCACATCGGCTCCTTGGCGCGCGCGAGGCTGAGGTTCGGGCTGGACGCCACGAACGGGCGCAGACCGTGGGCGGCGGCGTACTCGTTCGCCTCCTGGAGTCGTGCTGGCCGCCAGTTCGATCCGCCATACGCGCGGATGCGCCCGCGCTCGACTTCCTCGTTGAGTGCATCGACGAGGGGTCCAACGGGCACGCTCTCGTCGTCGCGATGCAGCATGTAGATATCGATATAGTCCAAGCCCAGACGTTCCAGGCTCTCACCAAGGTCGGTGCGCATTGCCTCGGGATTCACGCGCGGGCCGCTGTTCCCGTACGGATGGCAGCCCTTATCGAGAATGACCACCTCATCGCGGTTGCCCCGCGCACGGACCCACTCGCCGATGGCCCGCTCGCTCTCCCCTCCAGCGTACACATGCCCGGTATCCAGGAGCGTCCCGCCGCACTCGATGTACCGGTCCAGAAGCGCGAACGTGAGCGATAGATCCTTGGTGGAGCTGATCATCGAGCCGATGGCGAGGTTGGAGACCGGGCGGGGAACGTCGGGTATCGGTACGTATTTCACAGTAAGTCTTCTCCTGACCTGTTGGTGCTACGGCACGGCTGCCCATACGAACCGATCGAGGTGCAGGAGTTCTGCCACGGAGACGCCGGTTACGCGCTACGAATATGCCGCAATCCATTGACTAGAGGCCCGCTCACGACTATTCTAAGGCTGCAACACGGCAGGCCGGTTGCACCGACGAGAATCGGTCCAAATCCGTCGTACTAAAGTTCGTTCTGAAGGGAGAGGTGGTCTATGTCGATAAACCCCACCACAGGCGGGACGCCCGCGCAGGGCAATGAGTTCACCATGGTCGATCCCGTCGGCAGCTTCGTCTCCACGGTTACCGGCGTCGTCACCGCTCCCGCCGTCTTCTTCAACAACATACGGAAAACGGGCGACTTGGTTTCCCCACTCGTGTTTTCGCTCATCTGCTACGCGATTGCAGGAGTCCTGGGAGGCGTCTTTGCCCTCGTTCTTGGCAACGGCATCGGTCGCGCGCTGAGCACAATAATTCTGGCACCCATCATCTCAACCCTCTTCCTGTTCGTGGTCGCGGGAATCATCCATCTCTTCGTTATGCTGCTCGTGAAACCATCCGGAACGGGCTACGAGTCGACGTATCGAGCAACCGCGTACAGCCTCCCGATTTCGAGTCTGGTTAGTTGGGTGCCCTTCATCGGCCCATTCATCGGTTTTGCGGTCGGCCTGTATACCATCTACCTGTCCATTATCGGCGTGCGGGAGTTGCACAGCACTACGACGCAGAGCGCGGCGCTGGCAGTGTTGATCCCCGTGGGTATCTTTCTCCTCCTCGGGCTGTGTCTGTTCATCCTTGCAGCGTCGGTCCTGCTTGCGGCCTTGGGAATGAACTCCTAACTCTGGCAATATGGACGATATCCGGCGCACCGTGGTTGTCGATGATGGCCCGGTGCGCCGGACGGTCCCGGCGGAAGCCGATGGCGGGCGTGGTAACGCATGACCGATTCGTCGGACATGGAACCCGGGCGTCAGGTCGCCGTCAACGATTTCTCGCTCCGTGAGCCCGTTGGCAGCTTTATCGAGACCTGTCGGTTGCTCGTCACGGGGCCGGTACAGTTCTTCGCCGGACTGCCTGCCAGAGATGGCTATCGCAATCCCCTCGCGTTCGGGATGATCTGCATGATGATCGCGACAATCGTCGGAACGGTACTCAGTTTCGGCCTGCAAGCCCTGGTGTTGCTCCCAATGATAGGACAGGGTTCGGCTGGCGAATTCCCGTTCACAGCCGCAACAGCGGTGCTCGTGCTGCTCGGCGTGTTCATCGCTCTCATCGCGATCACCCCAATCTTCGCAGCCATCGGTCTCTTCATCAGTGCCGGCATCTACCATTTGTCTGTGATGCTGCTCATTCGGGAGAACATGGGCTATCAGGCGACGTTCCGAGCCTCAGCCTACGCCTCGATCGCGCAACTGGTGAGCGCGGTACCGATCGTCGGAATCTTCGGCGTGTTCCTGTACTTTTTCCTGGTGGGAGTGGGCGTGCGCGAGATGCATCGCACCACTACCGGTCGGGCCGCCGCAGTCGTGCTCCTGCCTGTCTTGCTCCTATTGCTGCTGGCCTGCGCTCTATTGCTCGTGTTCCTGGTGGCGGTGTTCGCAAACGCGTAGAACCGCTCATCGCCACGGATAGCGCGACATGCGAGGCTGGTACGACGAGGGATCAATCACTGGGCCCGCCCTGTTTCCCAGGGCGGGCTCGGGTTGTAGGTCAGGTGTGGACGCCTTCCCCTACCGGGGTCCGCCCACCGGCTGGCTTGTCTCGAACTGCGGCATGACCTGCTCCGCGAAGCGCTGCATCATGGACTGATCGTACGCGATGCGCGGGAACGAGAGGATGAAGTAGTTCGCTCCGGCCTCTATAAGCGGCTGGATGCGGGCGACGACCTTCTCCGGGGTACCCACGATCGTGTTCTTTGCGTACGCCTCGTAGCTCTGCTCGCCGCGGGCCCGCGCCGTCTCCTGCTCCTCCTGCCCCTCGTTCTCGACGAGGTGGATCGTCAGGCTCGTGCTCTTGATGATCTCGTCGTAGTTGCGGCCCACATCGTCACAGTGCCCCTTGAGCACATCGAGCTTGTGACGCAGCTCATCCGGGTTGGAGCTGACATTGCAGGCATCGCCCCACTTCGCCACGAGCTTTAGGGTAACCTTCTCGCCACCGCCGCCGATCCAGAAGCTCGGGTGCGGTTTTCGCACGCCTTTCGGTTGGTTGATCGGGCCGTCGATCGTGTAGTACTTGCCGGAAAACTTCGGGTAGTCCTCGGTCCACATCCGGTGGATGATCTCGCACGCCTCACGGAACGCTCCCATCCGCTCGCGCGTCTCGGGGAACTCGCCGAAGTACGCCCGCCACTCGTGCTCATACCAACCCGCGCCGATGCCCGCGTACAAGCGGCCATGTCCCATCACGTCGCAGGTGGACGCTATCTTGGCGTAGACCGCGGGGTGGCGATAGCCGTTGCAGCCCACCATCTGGCCGACATTGATCGTCGAGGTGTCGCGCAGGAGTCCGGCGGTGATGCTCCAGCACTCGAACGTCGTTTCGAGTTCCGGCGTGGGTACCGTGTGGAAGTGATCAAAGACCCAGATCGAATCGTAGCCCGCGCTCTCGGCCTGCTGGCCCACGCGGGTCATGGTTTCGTACTGCTCGATGGGATCCTCGATCTCCGTGAGGTCGAGCCTCCAGCCCTGGGGAACGAATACCCCAAACTTCACGGGGGTACTGCTGACTGTGGTGGCCATGTCTCCTCCTATAGCATTGCGGCGGCGGACCATACCAAAGGAGACTGCACCAGTGGCAGATGGCCTACCAGCCCATCCTGCCCTATCATGCTGCATTATCGATGCCAGTGATCGCCCCCAAGTGCGCGCCGCTGTGCGTTATAGTACAACGCAGTAAGGAGAATCGCGCCACGGCTCAACCTGAGGCGCCCGTTCACAACACTGGAGCGACAGACCATGATCCTGCGCCGCATATATGATGACTCGCTCGCGCAGGCCAGCTACCTTGTCGGCTCCAGCAACGGCGATGCGCTTATCCTCGATCCGAATCGCGACGTAAACCAGTACATCGAACTCGCGGAAAAGCTCGGCCTGCGCATCGTCGCGGTGGCAGAGACCCATATCCACGCGGACTTCGTATCCCGCGCGAGCGATCTTGCCGCCCTGACCGGAGCGGCGCTCATGCTCTCCAACGCGGGCCCTCCAGAGTGGAAGTATGCGTTCGCTGAGCAGGCCGGTGCGACGCTCCTACACGACGACGATGTCTTTGAGATCGGCGAGCTAAGCATTCGCGCGATACACACCCCCGGCCATACGCCGGAGCACATCGCCTTCCTGCTCAGCGATACGGCAACCACGGACCAGCCGATGGGGATCTTCACGGGTGACTTCGTGTTCGTGGGTGACGTTGGCCGCCCGGACCTGCTGGAGACTGCCGTGGGCATCGCCGGCTCGAAGGACGAGAGTGCCCGGCAGTTGTACGCGTCCCTCCAGCGGTTCCGCACCCTGCCGGAGTATGTGCAGGTGTGGCCGGGGCATGGCGCGGGCAGTGCCTGCGGCAAGGCGCTCGGCAACGTGCCACAGACCACCGTCGGGTACGAGCGGCGCTTCAACTGGGCGTTCGCCGTGCGCGAGGAAGACGAGTTCGTCCGACGCGTGCTCGACGGCCTGGGAGAGCCCCCCCGGTACTTCGCGCGGATGAAGCACGTCAACCAGCAGGGCCCCGCCCCGCTCGCGTCGCTGTCCCGCCCACAAGAACTTGCACCAGACAGCATCTGCGACGTTCTCGCGGCCGGCACCGTGGTTGTGGACACGCGCCCGGCGCACGCATACGGCGCGGGCCACTTCCCCGGCACGCTGAACATACCCGCCGGTCCCGCGCTTGTGACATGGGCGGGCGCGCTGCTCCCGTACGATCAGCCACTGGCCGTCATTTCGGAATCCGAGCATGCCGAGTCAATCACGACCCGCCTCCACCTCATCGGATTCGACGACATCGATGGATACTGGACGCCCGAGGTGCTCCGCGCCTGGAAGACGCGTGGCCGGACCCGAGAAACCGTTCAGAAAGTCGATCCCTCGAGCCTCAGGCAGATGATTGGGCAGGACGCGGTTACCGTTCTGGATGTGCGTGAACCGACTGAGTACCAGGCTGGTCACATCCCTGGCAGCGTGAATATCCCGCTCGCCCAGATTGAGCGCCGCATCGGGGAACTCCCAGCGAGCCGCCCACTGGCAGTCCACTGCCAGGGTGGAACCCGCTCGGCAATCGCCGCGAGCCTGCTCCAGCGGCAGGGCAGAACCGACATCCTGGACCTGTCCGCCGGCTTCCGGGGGTGGCACGCCGAGGGTGAGCCAGTGGAGGATGATGCGCGGACTCCGATCTCTGCGAGAGGCTAATGCGCATCGGGCATACCCTTCCCGTCCTGCCGCCTTCGGCGGTTATCGCAGAACCGGCGTCATACGGACTCCGGCTGAACGGTAGGATTTGTATCATTCCGAGCGTGCGAGGAATCCGCGGTACGGGCTACGGATCCCTCGCTGCGTTCGGGATGACATGCATCATCAGTCAGCTGGATCGCGTATCACTCGTCAGCCACGTGCCGACGCTACAAGGTGAAGCGATGGAGGCCAGGTACACTCGCCACCGGACGACTGCTTGAGCTACACGCGGCGTGCTGCAGAGCCTATAACGCCAGGTAGAGCGCGAGTGCCAGACCGAGCAGCACGTTGCCCACGATAACCACCCAGATCGAGCCATGACGAGGACTGTACGTGCGTCTCTCGATCTCGCGCTCCGTGCGGAAGTACCGCCACGCGCCGACCGTGACGAGGACGGGGGCAAACAGCACCAGCCCGAGACCGACCGTCTCGATATACTCAGCCGTCACATTGGGGAGCTGCTGTCCCGTCGTCGCTTGCAGAAAGAGGCCAAAGCGCGCGACGACGAAGCCAAACCCAGCGGAGGCAAGGCTGAGGCGGATCCAGGACAGAAGGGTCCGCTCGTTCGCGAGATGTTCCCGCAGACGCGCGTCGTCGCGGCCGGGCTCTGTATCCGGCGTCCCGCGTACTCCTCTCGCCATCTCACTATTCCTCACTCTGCCCACGATGAAAGAGCCGCATTAGCGCCATGTCTGAGCCTGCCAGATGGAAACGCATGTCCTGAAGGAATGACCCGGCAGCTGCTCGTCTCGCGGGCACGATACGACTCTGACTGCGGCGCTGCTCATCACAGAGCGGACTTACTTACGGCGCAGCTTCCGCACACCCTGCACGACCAAGCGGCTGATCACCGTCCCGAGCGTCGCCCCGGAGAGCACGTCCATCGGGTAGTGGTGTCCCAGATAGACGCGGGAGAACCCCACGAGCGACGCGAGGCCATAGAACACGCCTGCCGCCCGCTTGTACCGGCCCGCCAGGGCGCTCGCGCACGCGAAGGAGCAGGCGGAGTGGCCGCTGGGAAAGGACCAGCTACCGGGCTTGCGGCCGATGACCATCGCCCGCACGAGGGTTATGAATGGCCGCCGCCGCCGGAAGTACCCCTTGACGACCCGCTCGACAATCGTGTTGGTGACCAGCAGCGCGGGGATCATCTCGATCGCGGCCGCCCAGCCCCGGCGCCCATCGTGGGCCGCCATGCCCAGCGCCCCAACCACCCACGCCGCACCGTGCAGCCCCAGCGTCGAGGCCCATACCATGACAGGCGTTACGCGCGGGTGGTGGAAGCGGTTGATCACGAAGAACAGCCACGCATCGACCGCCCGAAACGGCCCCATTCGCTTGAGCACCGCTCGCCGCAGGTACTCGTGCGGGAAGATCTGTTTGGGGCGGGGCCAGGTCATCGCCCGATGGATGGCATCAGAAAGGCCCCAGCCGCCATCTACGTCTTCAGCAGCGGTCTCCTCGACAGCAACTTCGAGCGCCTGCGCCGCCTTCTCGGGCCCGCGCGCGCGCGACAGCCGTTCCCGCAACAATCTATCCGGCGAGGGCCGGGCTGCGGCGGCCGCCCGCCGGGCGTCCTGCTCGGTTTTCTGCGCGGTGCGCCGCTCCAGCTCGGCCAGCACGCGATGGGCGTCCTGCTCGGACTGGACACTTCCAAGCGCAGACTCGACCACTTCGGCCGCCTGCCGGGTGTGCTCCTCCACCGGCTCTTCGGACCTGTCCGGCACCTTCTCCGTCGCTGCCAGGATGTGACTCCTCTCTCGCATTATGTCCTTGAACTCGGTAGTATACCGTTGCGCGGCCCACGCACGTCGTGATCCACGCGGGCCGCACGGCGGAATATATCTTGCACAGAACGTGTTGTACCTGGTGATAGCAAGATTAGTGCGCGTGAAGGCGTACTGCAGCGAGGTTTTACAGGAGGATCCCAAATGGCGACGCAAATTCATCCCGAGAATGTGACAGACAGCGACTTCGAGCAGACAGTCCTCAAGGCGGAGACGCCTGCGATCGTTGACTTCTGGGCCCCGTGGTGTGGTCCGTGCCGCATGATGGCACCGGTCTTCGAGGAGCTCGCCGGCGAGTATGCCGGTCAGGTCGTATTCGCGAAGATGAACGTCGACGAGAACATGCAGTCCCCTGCAGGGCTCGGCATCCAGAGCATCCCTACGCTCGTGCTTTTCAAGGGCGGCGCGGAGGTTGGACGGATCATCGGGTACAGCAACAAGGACCGGCTCAAGGCCGAGATCGACAAGGTGCTCTAGCACACCAGAGCGGGCGGGCGGATCAGCGATTCTGCCCGCCCCCGACACAGGGGGCACGTCCCGCAGATGGCCACACAAGAAAATACAGACTCGCACTACGCCCGCCCCGAGGACATCAAGGCTATCCTCGCGATGAAGACGATTGCCATCGTCGGTCTCTCGCCTGATCCCTTCCGGCCGAGCCAGACCGTCGCACTGTACATGCAGCGGCACGGCTACCGCGTTATCCCCGTCAACCCCTATTGTGACTTCGTGCTCAACGAGAGGGTGTATCCGAACCTGGAGAGCGTTCCCTTCACGGTCGAGGTCGTGGACATCTTCCGGCGGTCGCGCGATGTCGGCGCCGTGGTCGACGAGGCGATCAAGAAGGGGGCGAAGGCCGTCTGGCTTCAGGAAGGGGTGGTTGACGAGGCCGCGGCGGAGCGCGCACGACGGGCCGGGCTGCTCGTCGTCATGGATCGGTGTATCCTCAAGGAACATGCGTTCAACGCCGAACACCCCGAGACCGCGCGCACCTGATAGCTCGCGTGCACCGGCAGTCGTGCCGGCTCACACCGTGTCCGTCGTAGCTCGCGGTGGTCACGGCACTCCGACGCAGAACCTCCGACCCCTGGCTGCGGTCCGACATGGCTACAGGGGTCAAAACGCCTTCCACGCTGATCTCCACCTTGTCCCGTGTATCTTCGTGCCTCGCCGTGCAGAGACGCTATAATCCCCGTGCTTGAGCGGAGGCAACCGTGCGCGAAATCGACCTGAACTGCGACATGGGGGAAAGTTTCGGCCCGTGGGGGATGGGCGCGGACGAAGCACTGCTGGACTCCGTGACGAGTGCAAACGTCGCGTGCGGCTACCACGCGGGCGACCCGTCCACGATCGAGCGGACGGTGCAACTCGCGCTGGATCGCGGCGTCGCGGTCGGCGCGCATCCCGCTTACCCCGACCTGCAGGGCTTCGGACGGCGGTCGATGCGTCTCTCACCCAGGGAGCTAGAGAGCATCCTGTTGTACCAGGTGGCCGCAGTGCACGGGATCACCCGCGCGCTCGGCGGGACCTTGCGCCACGTCAAGCTCCATGGCGCGCTGTATAACGACGCCGCTACCGATGTGGAACTCGCCCGTGCCGCCATACGCGCGGTGCAACGCCTGGACGAGCGTCTGATCCTGTACGCGCTTGCTGGTTCCCCGATGGCGCATCAGGCAAAGCAGGACGGAGTGCGCGTGGTCGAGGAGGCGTTCGCGGACCGGCGCTACAATGCCAATGGAACCCTGCAAGATCGTGCGATCCCCGGTGCGCTCCTCACCGACCCCGAAACCGCCGCGGCACAAGCGCGGGACGTAGCGGTGCATTGCCGACTCACGAGCGCGGACGGCGCCATGGTGGCGGTGCGGGCGGGCACGATGTGCGTGCATGGTGACAACCCATCGGCGGTCTCCATAGCCCGCGACATCCGGGTGGCGTTGCGCGACGCGGGAGTAGCGGTCCGCAGCCCCACGACTGATGAGGCCTGACCCCGACGCCGGCACGAGCGGGATCGAGCCCGCGATTCTCGTGATCGCGCGGGAGGTGACGAGCGAGCTTGTGGCGCGCGGCGCGACGGCCGTCGTCCTGATGGGTAGTCACGCCCGCGGCGATGGTCACCCCCTCTCGGACCTCGACCTGCCCGCGATCAGTGATGCCCCCGCCCTCGGCTCGGTGCTGCGGGGCGGCCGCCTCGTGGCCAGCGACTCACTTCAGCCGGAACAGGTGCGCGTGTCGTTCACCTCATTGGCAGATTGCGTCACCTATGTGCCGGGCTGGCGGCGGGCGGTCATGCTGCACGATCCCACCGGGATAGCCGCTGCCCTGCGTGCCGATGCGCACGCGTGGGACTGGGAAGCCGTAGGCGACACAGCGTGCGACCAGCATGTTGCGGCGGGCGTGACCGGCCTGGACGAGGAGGTACACAAACTGGTGGCCGCGCTCGACCGGGGCAGGCGCTGGACGGCGACGGTGCAGCGGTCCGTGCTCGCGCTCCAGCTCGCGGGCATCATGGCGGTGCGGTATCGGATCTTATACGAGACGGAGAACGAGATGTGGGATCTCATAGCCACACGCATGGGCGAGCAATGGAGCCGGGCACAGGGCACCGCGTTCGGGGCGGGGGGTGAGGCGTTCGATAATACTTGCCGTACGGCGCTCACACTCTACGCGCTCGCCGCACGAGAAGCACTCCCGCTGCTCAACGTGGAGCAGCTGGCTGTCGTTCGCCACGCATGCTCCGTTGGTGGGCACCCTGTTGACGAGACACCGCGGCACTGAATCGGCCTTCAGCTAACCACTCACCCGCACACGCACCCGGGTCAGACCGCCTGCCCAGTCAGCGCGAGCGCCGCCGCACCGATTAACCCGGCGTCCTGCGAGTTCGCGGAGGGCACGACGCGCACCTGCCCGCGGATGTAGTCAAGCGCGGCGTGCTCGTTCAGCTTACGGCGCAACGGCGCCGTCAGCAATTCGCCGACGTTGCTCACGCCACCACCCA
>JADDPA010000059.1:0-940 GCA_016782125.1 Thermobaculum sp. | reverse complement strand
CGATGCCGAGCGCTCTGCCGGCCCGCTCGAACCCCTGAAAGGAGAGCTCGTCGCCTGCCAGCGCGGCCCGCGCCACGTCCTGCGCCGTGATGGTCTCGGGGAGCATCTCCCGAAGCGCGGACTCCCTGCCCCGCTCCAGCTCCGCGCGCACGAGCCGGACGATCGATGGACCGGACGCGATCGCCTCGACGCAGCCACGGCCGCCGCACGCGCAGCGCGGTCCATCCGGCTCCGCGACGATATGGCCGACGTGGCCACCGTTGAGCGTCCGTCCGTGGAGCAGTGTTCCGCCGCTGATGATCCCCCCACCAACGCCCGTGGAGACCACAACCCCCATCATGTCGGGATGTCCTTTGCCCGCGCCGTACAGATACTCGCCCAGCGCGAACGCCTTCGCGTCGTTGTCGAGCACGGCGGTGAGCCCGAGGTCGTCTCGCAAGCGGGCGACGAGAGGAAAGTCGCGCCAGCCAGACATGTTCAGCGGTGACACCAGACCTTCGCGGGCACGCATGGGGCCACCAGATCCGACCCCGATGCCCTGGAGTTGATAGGCGTCACCGGCGTCCGCAATCGCTGCGGAGACGGACGCCAGCAGCGCGTCGTAGATCGCCGAAGCATCCCCACCCGGCGGTGTTGGCCTGCGGGCGCGGGACACGACGCTACCCTCCATGGTGACAACCCCGGCGGCAAGCTTGGTCCCACCGATGTCAATTGCGAGCAGCCCCTGTGGCATCAGCCCCCACTAATCGTCGTAAGCGCAGAACTTAATAAGGCAAACTGTAGCAACCTGTATACCCAAAGTAAAGTCGCGCCGAGCAACCCCAACGCACCGATGCACTCGGGCACCGCAGCCCACGGCCAGAAAAAGACGTACCCCATACGCCCGCCGGGGACACGGCCCGAACGCGTGTAGCCGCGAGCAACGAGACTCGCGGCATCC
>JADDPA010000007.1:9533-11305 GCA_016782125.1 Thermobaculum sp. | reverse complement strand
GCATCCAGCATCAGCGAACAGGGCTTACCGGCTACAGGGCTGCGTAGGGGCGGCCGTGCCCACCGTTATCGGCACTGCGTACGAAGGGCGGTGGAGCCGATTGGGCGACGCATTCCGCGGAATGCATCGCCCTTACCGTGCCTTGGAAATGGACGCAAGGCTCTTCAACTAACGTCCGCGACTGCCTATGTACTTTGCTGATGCGATGTGAGTTGCTGGCTAGTAGATTGGCAGATAGCGGTCAAGCTCCCACTTGGTGACGTAGCGGCGATACTCGTCCCACTCCATCTGCTTCGCCTCGATGAACCGCTCGTAGATGTGCTCCCCGAGCGCCTCCTGCACTAGCTCGTCCTTCTTGAGCTCGTCGATCGCCTCACCCAGGCTGCCGGGCAGGGTGCGCACCGCGTGCTTCGCAAGCATCGTCTCATCGAAGAGATACAGGTTCTCCTCCAACGGCTCGGGAGCCACCATCTCGTTCTTGATACCGTCAAGGCCGGCCTTCAGCATCACGGCGAACGCAAGGTACGGATTGCTGCTGGGGTCCGGGCAGCGCAGCTCCACGCGCGTGGCCTTGAGCTGGCCGCTGTTCACCCGGGGCACACGGATAAGCGCGGAGCGGTTCACCCGCGCCCACGACAGGTACACCGGTGCCTCGAAGCCCGGCACCAGTCGCTTGTATGAGTTCACGGTCGGTGCCAGTACTGCGATCATTGCCGGCGCGTGTGCGAGCTGCCCGGCGATGAAGTGCCGCGCCAGCTTCGATAGGCCGTAGGAATCGCCCGTATCCACGAATGCATTCTCGCCGCCATTGAAGAGGCTCTGATGCGCGTGCATCCCCGAGCCGTTGATGCCATAGATCGGCTTTGGCATGAACGTACAGTGGAGTCCGTGCCGCTCAGCAACCGCCTTGAGGGTGTAACGCAGCGTAACGGATGCGTCGGCGGTCGTTAGGGCGTCCGCATACTTGGTGTCGATCTCGTGCTGGCCCGGCGCGACCTCGTGGTGACTCGTCTCCACCTCGATGCCGAAGTCTTCGAGTGCGTTCACCATGTCTTTGCGTACGTTGTACGCCTCATCCGTCGAGAGATCGAAGTAGCCGCCGCGGTCGTGCGGGAGAACCTCCACGTTCTCCAGGTCCGAGAGCTTGAAGAGAAAGAACTCCAGCTCCGGACCAGTCATGTACTCGTAGCCCAGCGCACGGGCTTCTTCGACGACCCGAATCAACGCCGCGCGCGGATCGCCCGCGAAGTCCGCTCCACCCGGCTCCGTGACGCGGCAGATAATGCGCGCCCCGGCGTTGTCGCCACGCTCCCACGGGATGACCCGGAAGGTTTCCAGATCGGGGATGAGCTGCATGTCGCTTTCCGCGATGCGGGCGAAACCCTCTATGGAGCTGCCATCGAACCACTTACCGTGCTCGACGCACTCTTCGAACTGAGATGTGGGTATCGTGACGCTCTTCACCATCCCGATGATATCGGTGAACTGCAAATTTATAAACTGGATATTTTCCCGCTCGATCAGATCCTTTGCGTTCTGGAGCGCGCTTTCCGTATATTCGACCGCCAATTGCTTCCTCCCCGATTTCTGCTCTTTGTGATTACGGCTTACACTGAATACCCTGTCGATGACTGCTGCACTCTAGCGGGTCAGGCGAGTTTCTGCAACCGCAGGGCTAGGGCAAGCAGTAGCCGGTTCTCCGCCATCGAGAGCGGTAGGTTCGTGAGATCCTCGACCCGGCGGAGTCGGTACGCAAGGCTGTTGCGATGCAG
>JADDPA010000007.1:0-9390 GCA_016782125.1 Thermobaculum sp. | reverse complement strand
TGTTGCGTAACGGCGCGAGTAGGCCGTATGCCCCCGTCTCTGAGAAGCGTGTTGGCGCCCCCCTGCGCGTCCGGCGGCTGACGAGCAGCGCGGTCTGCGCCTCCTCGACCGCGTCCGCAACGCGCGCCGGCTCGGTGACCGGGTCGCTCACCCCCAGCGCGAAGCGGCCGCCCAACGGTGCGAGGGTGCGTAGCACCAATCCCGTGGAGCTGTCGCCACGCAGCACCGGTGGCAAGAGCATAAGGACGGATCTGCCTTGATCGAGTAGCGGGTAGGACGCCGGTCGGTGCAACAGGCCGTGCAGGCGATCTTTCACCAACTCGGGCAGCGACGCATTCTCGTCTTCGGCGGCGACGATCGTCACGAACCCCTCAGTGGGCAGGGTAATGCTCAACGAGCGCGCACGTCCGTACAGCGTGTCTAGCGCCCGGCCGGCGAAGAGGTCCTCGCTGAACATCGTGCGCTGCCGCTGCTGCGCCTCCTCGGCCGCGTCGAGCCTGCCCTGCTCCACGGAAACCGCTGCCGCAACCTGGCGAATCGAGAGTGCTTCCCCCGCACTCGGCGGCCCGCCTGCACCAGCCACAGCAAGCACGCCCAAACGCGCGCCGCGGTGCAACACCGGTGTCAGCCACAGCACGCCATCCTTGCCGTCCAATGGCACGGTCGTCATTTCCGGCGTGGTGCCCAAGCCCTGCAGGATCGACGGATCGGGCACGACCGCCTGACTAGAGGAGGTCACAACCGCACCCGTTGACGGCACGTATGCCACCGTGCGCCCGACATGCTCCGACAGCACGCGGATGATCGCGTCGAGGCCGCGGTTCGCCGCGAGGGTGTCGAGCAGATGCGTCTGGCGGTCCTGCTGCTGGCGGAGTCTGCTGCGCATCTGCCCCGCGATCTGGTCGAGCAGCCCGCGCTCCACGTCCACCGGTGAGCCATCCGAAATCTCGACGAGCGGCATCTGCGCGCGGTCCGCCGCAGCCCGTGCCTCCTCGTCAACCGCCGACCAGACGCACACCGCCGCCGCACCAGCGCCGTGAAAGCCGGGAATAAGAGACGCCAGCGCTCCTTCCCCACCGAGGAACCGCAATGCCGTCTGAGGCAGCAGGACGATCTCTCCGCCCTGCAAAGGATCGAGCGAGGGGGTGCGAGTCCGAGCCGTGACGGCCCAGCTTACCGTTCGGTCCAAGCCTGGCTCGCCGGCCACCAACCGTCCCGAAGTGGAAAGAGTGTCGCGTAGCAGATCGCCAACGGTGGTCATGGCCCCAAGTATAGTGTAACTTGCACAATGGCGCAACAGACTGTACTCGCCCGCCAATGCTGGTAGGCTGGCTGATGTATCGTGAGATCGCCACGCCGTAGCACGGGCATGGTGGCGCCGCCTTCTGAAAGTTTGCCTTCCAGCATCGGCGGTCCTCTGCCCTCTCTGACAGGACTGTAACGGTCCCCCGGCCCATAGTCATCCGTCTGTCAGCGAACAAAAGCATAATGAGCATGGGCGGCCATATCTGCGTGCTGGGATGCAGCGCGAGGGGACGACAATGAACCTGGACTTCGAAGGGGATGAATCCGAGCTTGGAAGTGGATGGTCGCTGAGCAACTTCCTGATTGGGCTCGTAGGACTCGTGGTGTTGATCGCTGTGCCGATCACCGTTCCGAAGTGCCACCCCGACCCGATTGCGTGATCAGGGGTGAAAGCTCGTTTTGCACCACCAGCGGCGTCAGTTCCAACAGTCAGCGGAGTGGACACATCACGCGCCAATACAATGGCGCCGGCGCCCTTAGCGGTCTCGATGAGATCGAGGTGTACGCCCTCAAAGGTGAGCGGATCGACTTCACCTACAGCACCTCCATCAGTCGGGGTGCGATAAAGCTCGAATTGAAAGAGAAGCAGACCTTCGGCCGCGTGCGCGCCGGTCAGAGCGCATGGTCCTCCGGGTATATGGAGCGTAGCGGCAGCGAGACATCTAGTGTCACTGCAAGCCGGATGGGTGTCTACTACTTCGTAATACAGCCTGCGTCGTCCGCAGAGGGCAGCATAGGCCTGTCCTGGGAGGTCAACTAAGTCCTTCCCCTTCAATTGTGACACCGAGACGGACCGATCAAGATGGCTTGCTGCAAGGCCAATGCGGTGCTCGCCGTGTTATACTGGCCGCCGACCAGCTGCCCTGAACGGCGAAAGTCCCAGGACGGACTCCCGCTTGCAATTGAGAAGGAGCGATGATGCCAGGCAACCCGATCAGCCCGCTGCGCGTCGGGATCATCGGTAGCGGCTTCATCGCGCACTTCCATCTACAAGGGTTCCTCGGCGTCCGCCACGTGGAGATTCGCGGAGTATACAGCCCGACGGCCGCCAACCGCGATGCACTCGCACACGCCGCTGAGGAAGCGGGCCTTGGACCCTGCCGTGCATACAGCACCGTCGAGGATATGCTGGCATCACGTGAGGTCGACGCCGTTTGGATACTCGCACCGAACGACACGCGCCTGCAGCATATGAGAGCGATCCACGCCATGGTCCGTGAGCGCAGATCCACCCTGCTCAGCGTGGCGTGCGAGAAACCATTGGCGCGCAATGTTGCCGAGGCTCGGGAGATGTTGCACCTAGCCGAGGAAGCGGGACTCAACCACGGTTACCTGGAGAACCAAGTCTTTGCACCTGCCGTGCAGCGAGGCAAGGAGATCGTGTGGCGGCGGGCCGTGCCGAGTGGCGGACGGCCCTATCTGGCGCGCGCAGCGGAGGAGCATAGCGGGCCGCATAAGCCGTGGTTCTGGCAGGGGGAGACGCAGGGCGGTGGGGTGCTGCTCGACATGATGTGCCACAGCATCGAGGTGGCCCGGTACCTGCTCACGGAGCCGGGCGCACCACGCGACAGCCTGCGCCCGGTGAGCGCGAACGCCACCGTCGCGCACCTCAAGTGGACCCGACCCGTGTACGCGGAGCGCCTCCGACAGACAATGGGCGATACCGTGGATTATTCGCGCCATCCGGCGGAGGATTTCGCTCGCGGCACGGTGCTGCTGGAAGATGAGCAGGGCAATACGGTCGTGATCGAGACGACAACCTCATGGGCATACGTTGGCGCCGGGCTCCGAATCCAGCTGGAAGTGCTCGGCGCGGAATACGCGATGGAGTTCAGCAGCTTGAACGCCGGACTGAAGGTCTTTCTATCGCGCAACGTCGGTGGCGGCGAGGGCGAGGACCTGGTGGAGAAGCAGAACGCCGAGCACGGACTGATGCCCGTCATCGACGACGAGGCCGCGCTGTATGGCTACACCAACGAGAATCGCCACATGGTCGAGGCGTTCCGCAACCGTGAGCGGCCGATGGAGACGTTTCATGACGGCGTCGCGGTGGTGGAGATGCTGATGGCTCTGTACCGGTCCGCGGAGACCGGCAGCACCGTCCGCCTGCCCGCGGACGACCTCGCGACCTACATCCCCGTGCCCGCCCGCCCCGCGTGACACCGCTCGTGCGCACCGGAAGGCAGATCACGCCCGCCGCGGTTGGCGCCGGACTCCATCGCCTCCGCGCATGTCCGGAAGCACGTCTTCTATGACGCTCCTCCGGTTCCTTGTCGCGATTGCCCCGGTGCTGGCGCTCTTAGGCGGCATCCTGGTGCTCCGGTGGCGTGCGTATCGCGCGGCAGCGCTTGCATGGCTCGTCGCGGTAGCCGGCGCCGCGACGGTGTACGGAGCGGGACCGGTATTGATCGCCTCAGCCAGTGCGAAAGGTCTGAGCCTGACGCTACTCGTCATGCTCATCGTCTGGTCCGCCGTGTTTCTCTATACGCTCGCCGCCGACCTGGGCGCCGTGGACAGCATTGCCCGCCGTATCCTCGATAGCTCTGGCGACCCGCTGGTACTTGGGCTCCTGCTCGCGTGGACGTTCTCCGGCTTTATGCAAGGCATCGCCGGCTTCGGGGTGCCGGTGGCCATCGTCGCGCCGCTGATGGTGCTCGCGGGTCACTCGCCGGTGCGCAGCATCGCGGCGGTCATGATCGGTCACTCCTGGGCGATCACGTTCGGCTCGATGGGCTCCTCGTTTTTCGCGGTCCAGCTGGTAACGGGCGTGGACGGCGCCGCACTCGGGCCGCCACTTGCGCTGCTCTTCATCCTGCCGATCTTCTTCACGGGCCTCAGCGTCGCGCACATCGTCGCCGGCTGGGGCGGGGTGCGCCGGGCGCTGCCCCTCGTCGCGGCGGCATCCGGGCTGATGGGCGCGCTGATGTGGGCGCTAAACCTGCTTGGTGCCGCGCCAGTATCCAGCATGCTACCGGGATTGTTGGGCTCGCTCTTCCTCTGGCTTGTGGGCCGTGGACGCAGCACGAATACTACCGTTGCGCGCATTGATCAGGTAACGCCGCGCCTCTCCTTCGGTTGGGCGTTTTTGCCGTATGGGTTGCTGACCCTGCTTTCGCTGCTCGCCCAGGTACCGGCCATCAAAGATGCGGCTGCTGGCGTCAGCTTCGCCCTCGGCTACCCGGGTCTGCGGACCGCGCAAGGTTTCGCGGTGCCGGCACAGGAAGCGTACGCTCCGATCCGCCTGGTCGGCCACCCGGCGCCACTGCTGCTGCTCAGCGCCGTGCTCACCTACCTGCTCTACCGCCGGCGCGGACTCTGGAAGCCGGGTGCAGTGGATCGCGCGCGGCGGGCGACTGTCCGACAGTCCACGGGCACCACGGTCGGTGTGGCGCTGATGGTAATGATGGCGCTCGTAGTCACGGACTCCGGGATGGCCGCGGTGCTTGCGGACGCCGCGGAGGAGTTGGGTGGGTCGGTGTACCTGGTCGCCGCGCCGTTCATCGGGTTGCTCGGCGCATTCGTGACCGGCAGCAACACCAACTCCAATGTGATGTTCGGTCCCCTGCAGCTCTTCGCGTCCCAGGCGCTCGCCCTGTCGACGCTGACCATCGCCGCGGCTCAGACGCTCGGGGGCTCCATCGGTTCCGGCGTCGCACCCGACAAGGCTCTGATCGGAGCCTCCGTGCTCGGCGGTGACGTCCGCGAGGGGGAGGTCATGCGCCGTGCCCTGCCTTATGGCTTGCTCGGCGTCCTGCTCATCGGGCTCGAAGTGCTTGCCGTCAGCCTCCTGGGGTTCCGGTGAAGCTGCGCCTCTCCCTCTTCGTCGTAATTATCTCCCTGCCGCTGCTGTACATCAGTGGCGCCCACTTACAGGACGGGCAGCTAAGCACATGGGCTATCATCTTCGTCACGGCCCTCTGCCTTTGGCTGCTGACACCGGAGCGGAACCGCTAGCCCAGGAGGCGGCCGACCCCCTTTCACGTCTCCTCCAATCGTTCCCAGGCCAGAGCCGCGTCCGTCACCATCATAGATAAAGCGGGGTCGATGGTGATCTCCACGGACGGCAGCGGCGGGCACGACGACGGAGCGGGCGGACGCTGCACGGACTTGGCTGGTAATACCATACGGGCCTTGACCAGGACACACACGTGGCCCGTGGGGGGGGCGCCGACCGGATTTTCGCATGACTCCACGGGACAGGGGAGGCTCGCGAAAATTAGATCCGGGCGGACCTGAGTGCCCTCGCCCACCACACCAACTGGTCGAGCAGTCCACCGGCGCGGCCGTCGTAGGACGCTTCCGTGATTAGCCCGTCTTCATCGAACAACCGGCGCGCGAGGGGCATCACGATATCGTTTCGGATCGGCGCCATCTGCAGCTCGACCACGACCTGCCGCAGCTGCTGTACCGCGCGGCTGCCTCCTGCGGGACCGCCGTAGCCGACGAAAGCAACCGGCTTATTGTTCCACTCGCTGTAGAGATGGTCGAGTGCGTTCTTGAGCACGGCAGGGTAGCCGTGGTTGTACTCGGGGGTGACGATGACGTAGCCATCGGCCCGGGCCACCGTGCCCGCCCACGCCTCAGCCTGAGGCGCGTAGTGACCACTGGCGGGTGGGCGGGCTTCGTTGAAGAACGGCAGCGGCCAGTCGCGCAAGTCTATCAGTTCGGCGCCCATGTCCTGGCGCTCGGCCGCGATCCCGTGGAACCACCGGGCGACCGTCTCCCCGAACCGTCCCTCCCTGGTGCTTCCCAGGATTATCTGTATCTCGACATTGTCCTGACGGATCGGTACCGGCTCGTCCCATGTCATTCTGGATTGTCCTCCATCTCTAGAAGCTTCCGGTCCCATCCGGCCGTGGTCGCCCCTGCATCGCAGGCGCTCTGGAGGAAGTCGGGCAATGCATCCCTCGGTGCGTCCATCCGTCTCATGTCGTCATACATGAGCATTGCCAGATGGCTACCCCGGGCCTGCTGCCAGGATGCCACATCCGGCCTCAGCTGCTGCTGTGTGATGCCCTGCGGCTCTGGCGCAACATACGAGTAGAATGCAGGGGCGCGAAGGTTGTCGTCCCCCGGCCACCACCCGAAGGAGATCACCTCGTGCGAGTATGCCTCCCGGGTGACCAGGTCCGCGCCGGGTATCTTCGGCGCCCTCCGGCCCACAAACCGGGTTACGACCAGATCGAAGGAGTGCCAGAACAGATGGACGGGGCTGGTCTTGCCGGTGTAGCGTCCGGCAAACTCCTTGAACGCCTGATCTACCTGGACCAGTATCTTCCACCACCGATTGACGTACTCCCTGTCGTACGACGCGTGGATCTCGTCAGTGGGGAAGGGCTCCGCCGGAATCAGGTCGAACGGCCTCGCCAGGATGTCGACCCCGATCCCGAGCCGCGAGAGGGTCGAGAACACTCGACCGTGGAAGCGGGCGACCGATAGCCCCTCCACGACGCCCGCGCTCGTGGTGATGACCAGGCGGTGCGCGATGAAGACAAAGTCGATCGCGAAGGTCCGGTCGTCGTACGGCATGGGTCCCGTGGTCACGCCCCGAGTGGTGAAGTACAAGGTGACGTGCCACCAGTGATTCATCTGGGGCATTGAGGCAAGGCGTATCTTGCCCACGATCTGCGTGAAGCGGTGCAGAGTCCTCTTCGTGTTCTCCCACTCTTCCAAGGGCAGCGGAGGGAAGTTCTCCATCGGGCGGTCCGTCCCGGGGCTCGGGGCAGCGTGAGGTGTCCTCATTGTTATACCTCCACGGGGACCAGAGCTATCACGCACGAAGGCCATCAGCTCGCTGCCCCTCCTAACTCTCCATGAAAGATTGCTTGATGCGCCACTCACTGTCGGGGTACTGTTCCCGCAGCTTGGCCCACCCCCCTACGAGGTCGCTGCCCTGTCCGCTGCCCTTGTACGCCGCCACCGCCGCCCAGTACAGCGCCTCCGGCGCCGCGTCGCTTTTGGGGTATTCCCTGACCGCGCGGTCGAAATGTGCCTTGGCTTCCTCGTATCGGTCCTCCTTCAGCGCGGCCTTGCCGAGGCCGAGCGAAACCTGGGCGAGGTAGCGGTCGGGGGGCAAGTATCCGCTCCACTCGTGGTAAACATCCCCTTGTGGGGAGAGCAGGAGGATCGTCGGGGTCCACACCTGCTTGTAGCGCTCAATGATGGTCCTGCTTTGCGGATCCATCGTGGGTATCTGCAGTGGGACGGTCTCTTCCATTATCGTCTGCGTGACCTTCAGGTCGGGATACGTCACGGCATCCAGCCGCTGACACCCGCCTCAGGTAGGCGAGAAGAAGTCCAGCAGCACGACTTTGTCCTCCTGCCCGGCCTTCTGCAGCGCCACGTCCAGTGAGCTCAGCCACGCTATCCTCTGGTCTTTCTTCGTGGTCAAAATCAACCTACCTTTCCCCGTGGGTACCTATATTCAATCGATTGTGCTGTCTCGGGCAGCCGCGTGCGCTCCCGGACCTGCTTTACGGCTTGACGGTAAGCTCGCGCGTCAGGGCGGGTAACAGGGTGATCACAACAGCCGCGGCGACGACGTGCATCAGCAGCATGGTCGCGACGGTTCCTGCGGTCACGGTGCCGGCATCCGGGATTCGGCGGGTGGCGGCCATCAGGGGCGTGGCGAACGAGAGCAGCAACGCTGCTAGCGCCACGGAGCGGAAGGTGTGGACGGGGCGTCGCGTAAAGCGAGTGATGAGCGCGAACGCGACAGCGCCGAGGACTACTCCTACCACTGAGCTTCCGATCACGCTGCCTGGGTTCAGCAACTGGAAGTCTGCCGGAACCGCGCCGAGCGCTACCGCGATTGCACGGACGCCAACGTTCAGCGCGGACGCGAGCAGGGCGGTGAGCGGTGCCGCCCAGAGCAGGCGACGCAAGCGAATCCCTTCCCGCTCACCCCTCATGGCCCTCGGGCTTGATAGAGTCGTATCTGCCGATGTCACTTGGTACCTCCTTGGACTGATCACGTGAGCAGGAACAGGCGTTCGCTGCCCTTATAGCTCGATCGTTCGGTGCTCGATGAGGTCGCACCTGATCAACTCCACGACCGAACCCCCGGCGCGTCCCTCAAGATTGGGCGCAAGCCCGCCGGACGGAACAGGAATCTGTATCAACAGCCCCACTAGGGGGCGGCGACGATTCCCATCGCGCGCCATATCTTCAATGCCAAGCGCCTCCCCTACTCGGTGCGGTCAGTACCCCGCGATTGCGACCCACCACCTGCTATACTTGCTTGACCAGTCAAGCTTTAGGAGATGTTACTTGAGTAATCAAGCATCTGTCAAGGGGGCGATCGAGCGTGGCATGACGCGGCGCGAGGGACAGGCGTGGGGTGGGTTCCTGCGCTCGCACGCGGTGCTCGTTCGGCGACTGGACGCCGAGCTGCGGGCGGCGCACGACCTGCCGCTCTCCTCCTTCGACGTCCTGTTTCAACTCGCGCTCGCGCCCGGAGGCAGGCTGCGCCTCTCGGAACTCGCCGACAGGGTGCTGATCACCCTCAGCGGCATCTCGCGGCTGGTCGACCGGCTGGAGCGCGAGGGGCTCGTCCGGCGAGAGACCGATCCCGAGGACCGCCGCAGCTACTATGCGGTACTGACAGTTGAGGGAGAAGCGCGGCTGCGCCAGGCCCAACCCACGCACGTGGCCGGGGTGGGGAGATACTTCCTGAGCCAGTTCTCGGACGAGGAGCTCGCGGCGCTCGGCGCCGGGTGGCGCAGGGTACTCGCGGGAGTCGCTGATGCCGTCGCCGGGAGCGATCTGGAGGGGATGCGACCAGACGGTGAAAAGCAGACGTAGCTACACGGACGCCGTCATCCGGACCGGACGCCTAGCGGGCCAGCATCCGCACCGAGCATAGCGGTGCCCGCGCCAGTCGCCGGTCCGTCGGTAGGTGCAGGCACTTGTCCGACGCCTGGAACCTACCAGGTCGATCGCCGTGTACGTCCGGGATCGGCCCGGTTCGGCTGCAACATCGAGCAAGGAGCGCAGAGGTGGGACGCACGCACCTCGCGCACCGTAGGACCAATAGCGGCTCTCAGACCTGAAGGATCATCGCACGACCCGCAATGCCGCCCTGAT
>JADDPA010000211.1:9036-11514 GCA_016782125.1 Thermobaculum sp. | reverse complement strand
CGAAGTTGCACTCCGGCCTGAAGCCCAGCACTCGCTCTATGTGGTCCATCGGGTAGTACACCGTGATTGCCGCCAGGCTCTCCGCGCCTCGCTCGCGCAGCAGATTTGAGGCACCCGGGTAGTACTTGTCGAGCACAGGCATAGGGTCCTGCGCAAGCTGCTCGGCATCTGCCTCCTGGAAGGGCACGACCGACTCAATGTTGAACGCGTCCCAAGTTACATTACCGCTCGTTAGTGCCTCCATGGAGCTCATCACCGAGCCCACGACGTCGTGCGTGTCCACGCCGCCGTAGAGGAGCCGGATGCCGTATGGGAAGAACGGCTCAGGCACGAACATGCCGAAGCGAAGCGCCACGCTGGGGATGCCGTGGGTGCGGCCGTAGAGCTTGCAGAGCTCCTCACCTGCCACTTTCGTCCAGCCGTAGATGTCGCCAGGACGCAGCGGTGCGTCCTCGCGTAGCGCGGCGCCCACGCCTGGGGCGTTGTGCGGCTTGTACACGCCCATCGTGCTGCTGAACACCACAGCTCGCGCGCCAACCTCCACGGCTGCCTCCCATACGTTGAACGTGCCGGTGAGGTTCAGGTCGTAGAAGTCACGGGGCGAGTGGGTGGACAGGTGTATGCCATGGATGGCGGCAGTGTGAACGATCACCTCCGCGCCCTTTGCCGCGCTCAGGACATCCGAAGGGTTGCGGACGTCGCCCTGGATGAACTCGTACGGCGTCTCCAGGGGGCGCACGTCCTGTAGCACCGGCTCATGTCCCGCCTCAGCCAGCATAGGTGCGAGTGCCGTTCCCAGCGTGCCCCCGGCGCCCGTAACCAGTATTCTCATGCCACACTTCCCTTACTTCTATTATCTCGCGAACTGGCCGGCTCTACTGTGCAAAGTCCATGCCGGGGACCGAGGGTGGCTAGGATGCACGGCCATTTCTCTGATCGACGCTTGGGTTCCCCTCTATTGCACCAAGCGTAAACACCTGTGGTGATGTCACAAACTGGGGGGCCAGGGGTTCTCCAAGGCTTGCGTACAGGGCCGATCAGACCAGTCGGCGAACGAACCCGCGCTACACACTTACTATGTGTAGCGGCAAACCTGCAGGCGCTGACCTGGAAGATGACCATCGGTTGGCCACGCGACTGCGCCTGCTGGCCTCTGACTGTCACGCCGAGAACCAGACCAACCGCCAACCGATAGTCGATCCATAGAGCAACAACATCAGAAAGCGCCCACTTACGACCATACAGAAGAAGGATATGGTCGCAGCCTTCCAGCCCTGAGACATCGTTGAAGTTTGGTATAATTGCCTCCTGCGGGCCCGTAGCTCAGTGGTTAGAGCGAGCGGCTCATAACCGCCAGGTCGTAGGTTCGAACCCTACCGGGCCCACCCGCAGGCCGAGGCCGTCCCCGTCAGGACGGCTTCCTCGCTTTTCACGCCCCCGCCTTTTCAACTCCTCCTGAACTGTGTGCGCGGCCGTCCGATCTCTTCTCTGGGGACGCAATATCCGGCAACCTCCTGTTCGGTGCGAACAGCCCGCGTAGCGCCACGCTCCTGCGTATCGGTTCCTTATGCATAGTGTGCAGGGGGCAGGAATCCGCTCAGCCCAGGCTGTAGCGCACCGCGGCACGGGCGGCGAGGTGGCCGCATAGCCCGTGGACCCCGCCTCCGGGTGGAGTCGAGGATGAGCAGATATACAGGCCGGGCACGGGCGTGGCATATGGCACCGAGTGGAGTGTTGGCCGAGCGAAAAACTGCCGGAGGTCCATCGAGCCCCCGGCGATATCACCGCCAATCAGGTTTGCGTTCTGCCGCTCCAGTTGTGCTGGGGAAGTGACGCACCTAGCCAGTATGCGTTCCCGGAATCCAGGCGCGAAGCGCTCTATCTGCCGCTCTATGCGCTCGGTCATATCCACAGTCGCTCCGTTTGGCACGTGGCAGTACGCCCACGCCGTGTGCTTACCCTGTGGCGCCCGCGTTGGGTCAGCGAGAGTCTGCTGAGCCAGGAGCACGAACGGTTGCTCGGGGATTCTACCCCGGGCCATCTGGCGCTCCGCCTCTGCTATCTCCGTCAGCGTTCCCCCGACGTGCACAGTTCCTGCCCGGAGGCACTCGCTCGCCGTCCACGGAATTGGCCCGTCGAGCGCCCAGTCGAGCTTGAACGCTCCGGGTCCGTATCGATATCGCTCCAGCCTTCTTCGGTAGCTACCGGGCAGTCGTCCCCCGGCTATCCTCACCACCTGGCGGGGCGTGACGTCGAGCAGGACGGCGCGGGTTGGCGGCAGCTCATCGAGCGAGGCGACAGGCGAGTGAGTAATGATCTCACCACCGAGCGAGCACAGGTGACCGGCCAGCGCGTCTGCGATCTTTCCCGCACCGCCACGCGGAAAAGGCCAGCCCGAGACGTGTCCGATTGTTCCGAGGACCAGCGCGGCCGCGGAGGTCATGGGTAGTTCGAGCGCGGATACGGAATGCGCCGCGA
>JADDPA010000211.1:0-8899 GCA_016782125.1 Thermobaculum sp. | reverse complement strand
GGTGATATCTTCCGCCAGTCCTCGGCGAGCTGGGCCATCAGGTTCCGGTACGCCCTGCCATCCGCGCCCAGCCGCTCGGCCGTCCCCTCAATCGATCGCTCCATCAGAGGCGCCGATCCATTGTCGAGCGGGTGCGCCAGTGGGGCGTCCGGGTGTATCCACTCCAGCCCGTGCTCGTGGAGCGGCAGGCTCTCAAAGAAGCTGGACGATCTCCCCAACGGATGTACCGCACTTCCCAGGTCATGAATGAAGCCCGGCAGGGTCAGCTCGCCCTAGCGCGCTCCGCCTCCAATTGTCGCCTCGGCCTCGACGACCAGTACGGAGTGACCGGCCCGTGCGATCGTGATCGCCGCCGAGAGGCCATTGGGGCCGGAGCCCACGACGATTGCATCGTACTTTCGCTCGGCGGCCCTCTCTTTGATTCCCGTGCTCAAAGCTGCATTCCGCCTTCTATGCTCGCTACTGCCCATTGAGGTCGTATGGCGTGCTGCATCATATCCTACTCCGTGCTGGCGCGAAGTTGGCGGTCATCACCCCGTGCCGCTGACGGCCAGATGTGACTGCCCGTGCGCCCCCAAGAATCCACGAACCGAGCGGCCCCGAATCATTATCGGGCCTCCACGGCGGATCCCGAGTCCGAGGCTCCGTTACGGCCGCGCTCACCTCGCGCGGCGCTCTCGTGATATACTCGCGTCCGGGCCGTGCTGCGCGGCTACTACAGTAGATCGAGAGGCAACAGAGCGTATGTCACAGGACTCACAGCGGGATTGGGCACTCATCCTCGGTGCATCGAGTGGCTTCGGCGGTAGCACGGCGAGAGAGCTCGCACGCGCGGGAATGGACGTGGCAGGCGTCCACCTCGACCGCAAGCAGACCATGCCGCTTGTGGAGCAGATCAAGGCGGATGTCGAGGCTGAGGGCGCGCAGACGTTATTCTTCAACATGAATGCGGCGGACCCCGAAAAGCGTGCTGAGGTGCTCGATGCTCTGCAGCAGCGGGGCGCGAGGGTGCGCGTGCTGCTGCACTCACTTGCCTTCGGCACGCTCAGGCCGTACATCGCCGAAAAGCCCTCCGATGCCATCAACCGCTCGCAACTCGACATGACGCTCGACGTGATGGCGCACTCGCTCGTGTACTGGACGCAGGACCTGATGACCCACGGCCTGCTGGCCGAAGGTGGGCGCGTCTACGCGATGACCTCTTCCGGCGGCACGCGTGTAATCCCTGGCTACGGGGCGGTGTCCGCTGCAAAGGCCGCTCTCGAGTCGCACGTGCGGCAACTCGCCTATGAGCTGATGCCCCTCGGCATCACCGTGAACGCGATTCGCGCGGGCGTGACAGACACCCCCGCGCTTCGCAAGATACCCGGCAGCGACCAGCTTCTTGAGCAGGCCGCGGCGCGCAACCCCGGCAAGAGGCTCACGACGCCCGATGACGTGGCGAAAGCCATCGCCGCGCTCGCCTTGCCCGGAACCGCATGGCTGACCGGGAACGTGATCGGTGTCGACGGTGGTGAGGACATAGCCGGCTGAACTTGGTAACGGCGATGGCGTGAAAGGGGATCGGTGTGATCACGGCGCTCGTCGAGATAGATGTGGAGAAGGGCAGGATCGCGGAGACTGCCCAACAGCTTGTGGATGTTGACGGCGTTGATGAGGTGTGGAGCGTCACCGGCGACCACGACCTCGTCGCGCTCCTCAAGCTGAGGGATTACGACCAGCTCGCCGAGGTGGTCACGAACAGGATCGGCAGCCTGTCCCAGGTGACGAAGACCAAGACGATGCTTGCGTTCAAGGTGTACTCCAGGCAGGAGCTTGAGGAAGCATGGAACATCGGCGTCGAGTAATTTCGCGCACGCCGCTTCATCATACGCTGGAGCGCGGTCGCGGACACGAGAACACGTACTGATTCGGCAGGAGGTTCGGCAATGGTCCCCAGCGTCGTCGCACGGCAAGACCATGAGCTAACCGCCAGGATAACGCGCACCGTGCAACTCTTCTATGAGGACGATGCCAGCCCGGGCAGTGGGCGCCCCTCGTTCGTGCGCGCCGGATCCAGCCTCGCCAACTGCGCCGGGCGCTTCGCCGTGGTACAGGACGACGCCAACTTCCTTGCGCTGGTACATCCTGAACAGGGAATCGCACTCTCTTTCGCCCTGCCGGCCGGTGAGGGCGGTAGCCGCGCCTTCGACGACGATCACCACAACAAGCGAGACAAGCTCGACCTGGAGGCGGGTGTGATGATTGCCGGCCGTGGCTCGGACTTTCTACTGATGATGGGGTCGGGCTCCGCACCTCAGCGGGAGAAGGTAGTAGTAGTGAGCTGGCGAGGCAGCGAGCCGGGAGATACGAGGGTGCTGGAGGCTCCAGCGCTGTACAAGTCCTTGAGAGATGTCCGCGACTTCTCCGGCAGCGGTCTGAACGTCGAGGGGATGGTCCTTCTGGGCGATGTGCTGCGCCTCTTCCAGCGCGGTAATGAGCCGCCGCACGGCGGCGTTCAGCCGGTAAACGCCACGTGCGACCTAGCTTGGGAGGAGCTCTGGGCGCACCTGCAGCACCCGGAGGTCGCGCCGCCACCCGAACTTCGCAACGTGATCCAGTACGAGCTAGGCGAGCTCGATGGCGTGCGCCTCGGCTTCTCCGATGCCGCCGTAGCGGATGGTGGGCACATATTATTCTCCGCCTCCTCCGAGGAATCGCTGGACGGAGGAGACGGCCGTGTGACCGGTTCCGTTCTCGGCGTCATCAGTTCTTCCGGTGAAGCGCGTTGGACTCCTCTCACACAGCCCGACGGTGAGGTCTACCGCGGCAAGGTGGAAGGGTTGGAGCCGGCTCCCGGCGATCCCAATGTCGCCTACTTCGTAGTGGATGCCGACGACCCTGACGAGCCTTCGCAGCTATGTCGGGTTGACCTCTCAGGTCCGTGGTACGAGTGAGACGCTCTTCCGGCGATCACTTTCCGTCGGTGCTCATGCCAGCAGATCGGAGAGTCCCCCAGCGTTCGGATAACGCGAAAATTTATTTCAGGTGACAGTGACGGGGCAACTCGTCTAGAGCTTGTTACGAACTGTGATCACTTGGGCAGGTAAGCTTCAGGGTCCGTTTCATTACGTGCGGGAGGTTATGTCTTGGATGCTTCGCTTAGCCCTTGGTCAGCAGTCCTGCTGGCGGCACTCCTTTGGTTCTTGATGGTGTCTGCGCTCGCCTTCGGCATAACGTGGGAAATGTTAGAGGCGGGTTGGCGCTGGTTGGCTCTCTCAGCCGGTCTACTTGGTGCATCCGTCCTGCTCCTGTGGCTCTTCGGTCGGTCACTAGGTTTGACTTAGGGAGACAACCAATCGGATTTGCACGACGCGATGCCGGAGTCGGAGTGACGAGGGACGTCTTGAGACGAGAATCTATCATGCTAGGTCGCGGCGCACCTCGCCAGCCGGGATGTTCATAATAGGCAATGGACCGCGGAAGCCTGCCGAGTGCGCTACGTCGGTCGGTCTAGGCTCTGATGTTGGGAAGCAGAACGGGGGAGCGTACGTTGTCCGTGCGCTCCCCCGGTACGTTGCGGGGCCCCGTACCCCCCATTCTGTTCTAGTCCACCATCTATCTCACGCGCGTCGCGCGTGGTCGCCCCCGGAGGGGCTACTGCGGCAATTCCTGCCTTGCTCCCGGATGCACGCTCCCCCAGCCGCCGGAGTCGCCCCCGACGCTGCGGCGATCTTACCGCCGCTGTTGCACCCCTTACCTGTGGCCGTGGCCCATCGGCGGGTTAGCTTTCTGTTGAGGTTGTAGTCGTCGCGGCTCTCGCCACGACCCGCCCTGGCTTGCTGTTTCGCCAGGCATCCTTGCCCTCACACGGCCCGAAGGCCGCGGGGCTGGGAGTGGGGAAGTTCCTCTAACGATCTCTCGCCAGCGGTGGACCGGACCCTGCGAACCCACTATACAAAGCCCCGGACGACGAGTCAAACCCGCGCTGTGGGCCGGATTGGCTGGTGAACCGCCCTTGCGACTCCTCGGTGGATCCGGCCGGATTGCCATGGCATCCTGGGCCGGAGCGTCGCCCGGACCACGCGCGCAGCGCCTCGTACGACAAGCTCGTGCCCTTATATTGCATGCTTCCGGTGCCTTACGGTATATCTCCACCACGCTGGTTGTCTGGGTCACTACTGTTCGGACGCCGAGGCCTGACTTGGAAGCTGTCGGCACGTCGCGTCGTTCCTACCTGTCCGGCTGGTGTGCTCCCAGAGGTGCCACGAGTCGTTGCCTGACGTACCACGGTGCCACCCCCTTCTCCCCTGGCCAGCAGCGCCAGCGGCAGGAAGAACAGGCCCCAGAGCCAGAGGGGGTTGAAGCCGCCGCCATCGTCGGCAGGCGCGCTCTGAGCAACGATCCTGCGGGGCCTGTTATCCGCGCCGAGGGTCACGGTTACCGTGTCACCGGGTTGAATATCGTCGACTGTGGCGTTCCTGCCGTTACGCGTTACCTCCAGGTTTCGTGTGTTCGCCGTGCTGATGTCGCGCGCGTCACCGCCGCTCGTGAGGACGTTGAAGGCGTTGTTATTTCGGGTGGTGACGCGCCCAGTAACGACTTGTCCTGCGGCGCCCGCCCCGGCGCTGGTGGCGACTATGCGCGTTGCCCGCCCGTTTGCGTCACGCTCCACAGTAACGCGGTCGGTCGCTTGTATCTCGCCAAGCTCGGCAGACTGGCCGTTGCGGACCGCAGGTACATTATCTGTCGCACGTATCGTTTCCTGCCCGCCCGCTGCAGTACCCACTGTCAGTGCTCCGGTGGCGATCTTCGTGACCGTGCCTCTGACGGTGTCGCCCTCATTCGCCCTGTCCCCGCCAGCCGTGGGAGTTTCCTGTCCGGCAGGTCGTGCCGAGATCCTCACCTCGTTCCGGTTCACCCGCTCAAGCGTCCAGCCCTGGGAGTAACCACCGTAGTCAATGTCCGGCGAACCAAGGTCGGTCATGAGGTCCACCAGGCGGTTGCGAGGCGCTCCCGTCACCCGGTTGCCGCCAGCCTTGTCTAGCTGGTTGGTCGCGACCTGCTCTATCTCGTTTCGGTCCCTGAGCTTGCGCGACACCACCTGCTCCTGGGTGTTAAGGACCACCTCTGATGCCTGCTCTCGGTCGCCCAAGCTGTCGCCGAGCTCCACCGTCACCGCCAGCTCGCGCTGTGCCAGCCGTTCTCGCTCCGGGTCGAGCTCGCCGCCGACGCAGGGGGAGAGCCTGTACGCCTTGAAGATCCCGGTCAGCGCAGTAAGGCCCTCAGCCTTCGCATCGCTCGGTGCAGCAACCCGCACGTTCGCGTCCGTGATGCCCGCGGTCAGCAGCGACTGAGCGTACATGCCAGCCGTTACCTCTTCGATGTTGGTGATGCGCACGCGAAGCCCCGACCCCTCCGGCTGGCAGGTGATAGCTGTGGAGGAGATCGCAGGGGTGCCCGGTGGTATCTCGATGATGCCTCGAGATCCCCTAGTGGTCTCTTCAGAGGTGACCCTGATGATCCTGTCCTGCCGACTCGCACCGAGCAGTTCGAGTACCTCACCTTCCTGCGCCCGTGTAAGGTCGTCACCAAGCGTGACGATGCGTCGTTCTTCCTGCGCGAAGCCGGGGGACACGAGGAGCCCTGAGAGCACGAGGGTGAGCAGTATTATTGCGGGCCGCGAGAGGCCGGCGATGTGCTTGAATGACACGTTGGGGTATCCTCCATGACGTTTGCGTTGTTTTCCAGGCGCCTGGGCATGCCATGACGGCCTGCAGCGGCCCGCACACCTAGGCAACGAATGTGCCAAGGTTGTGCAGAGAGTTTGCAATCGAGCCGCCGGGCGCAAAGGGGCATTCCATGCCGACCGTGCTGATGTCATTTTCCACTCGGGTATATCAAGCCGTCATCGGTCGATATGCACTGCGCCATCGTCGATAGACGACGGGTGCACCCGACTGTCCAGGATAGAAGCCGGTGTACGGATCTATATCGCCGTCCGCATCCATACGCTTGCTCCTAGACGAGTAATTGTACTAACGCATGTGGTACAATTTGGGCGTGGAGATGCATATACCCGAGGGTCCGGGACTGATATACGAGAGGATTATCGCGGAGGTGAGGCTCCGGGTTGCGGAGGGAACCTTGCGGCCCGGCGAGCGGCTCGCTCCCACGCGCGTGATGGCGCGGAAGTTGGGAGTAAATCCTAACACGGTTGCGCGGGCGTACGGAACGCTGGAGCGCCAGGGGGTGTTGGAGGCTAGGCAGGGAAGCGGCACGTACATCGCGTCCGATCCTCACGCTCAGACGCTCGCCGCGGCTCGCGACGAGCAGCTAGCACTGGTGATGCGGCGCGCGCTTGTGGAGGCGCTCAGTCTCGGGTATGGCGAGCAACAGGTGGAGGCGGCTTGGCAGGCTGGGTATGCCGACTGGCTTGCCGACCGAGACGGCGAGGCGGTCCTGCGGTTCCACGGCAGTCACGACCCCGCTCTCGACCTCCTGTGGGCTCTCGCGTCCAATGCCCGACCGGGTTACCACGTACGCTCCTCCGCCGTCGGCAGCCTGTGGGGACTCGTGGCCCTGGAGCGCGGTGAGACGCAGATCGCGGGCACGCACCTTCTTGACCCTGACACCGGCACGTACAATGTTCCGTGGATTCGCCGGTTACTTGCCGGAAGAAGCGTGGCGCTCCTTCGGCTCGGTGACAGAGAGCAGGGGCTGATGTTCCGAGGGGACGAGCACGCGTACGCATCCCTGGCGGATGTCGCCGCTACGGGCGCGCGTTTCGTGAACCGGCAGCGTGGTAGCGGCACGCGCGTGCTGCTCGACCACCACCTGCGAGCCGAGGGCATACCTACTGAGAACATAGCTGGCTACGACAGCGAGGTGACGACTCACTCCCAGGTCGCTGCTGCCGTGGCGAGCGGCGCAGCGGATGTCGGCCTCGGGCTGCGCTCCGCTGCTCGTGCCCTGGGACTCAACTTCGTTCCCATGGCAAGTGAGCAGTACGACCTCGTGACGCTCGCTGAGTCACTTACCCTTCCTTCCATATCAGCCGTGCTCGATGCACTGCGTTCTGGAGAGTTCCGGCGCGCGCTCGAGTCCACGGGCGGATACGACACCACGCGCACGGGCGATATGCAGATACTTCAAGCATAGAAGGGATGCGTCCTTGCGCTCTCGACACCTGACTTTGGCCCTCCTCATGCTCCTGGCGGCAGCGTGTGGTGGTGCTCCGGGGGGATCACAGCGATCCACGTCTTCCTCTCCAGGACCTCCCACGGTCAAGGGGGAAGTAATCCTTGCCACAACGACGAGCACCCAGGATTCGGGCCTGCTCGACCTTCTCGTGCCGCGATTTGAGGCGACCACCGGCTACCGGCTGAAGGCAATCGTGGTCGGCACCGGCCAGGCGCTCCAACTCGGGACGATGGGCGAGGCGGACGCGCTGCTGGCTCACGCACCAGGTGCCGAGAAGGAGTTCATGGCAACCGGCGCTGGTGCTAATCGCAAGCTCGTGATGTACAACGACTTCATCATCCTGGGCCCGGTGTCAGATCCTGCGGGCATCAAGGGCATGACTGCAACATCCGAAGCGCTGGAGAAGATCGCATCGACCAACTCACCCTTCTACTCACGCGGCGACGACTCCGGCACTCACGAGAAGGAGCTTGACCTGTGGGATGCCGCTGGTACCGGCCGTCCTGATGGAGACTGGTACGAGGAGACTGGCTCGGGAATGGGACAGACGCTCAGAGTCGCCTCTGAGAAGGGCGGCTACACTCTCAGCGATCGGGGCACGTACCTCTCTCTGCAGGACACTCTGGATCTGGAGATCGTGCTCGAAGGTGACCCGCCGCTCCTCAATATCTACCACGTGATGCAGGTAAGCCCCGAGAGGTTCCCACGGGTGAACGGCGCCGGAGGGCGGGCGTTCGTCGAGTTCATGGTAAGCCCCGAAGTGCAGAAGCTGATCGGTGACTTCGGTCGCGAAAAGTTCGGACAGCCGCTCTTCGCACCCTGCGCCCGGAACTCGTGCGGATTGGAAGACCCTGGTGACTGAGGAGCGCCACCTGTTGTGGAACTGATCTGGAACGGTTTCGCCGACGCCGTCGGCCTGCTGCTTCGCGCCGATCCAGGGGTGCTAAGAGTTGCCGCGCTATCGCTTGCAGTCTCCGGCGTGGCCTCTCTGCTGGCGGCGCTCGTGGGGGTGCCACTCGGCGTTGTCCTCGCACTGAAACGTTTCCCGGGACGAGCGCTCCTCTCCAGCGTCGTCAATACAGGCATGGGGCTCCCGCCGGTCGTCGTGGGGCTCGGCGTCTCGATCCTCCTGTGGCGGAGTGGACCGTTCGGCTCACTATCATTGCTCTACACTCCTCCCGCGATGGTGCTTGCCCAGTTCATCGTCGCCGCGCCGCTGGCGTCGGGCCTCACTCGCTCCGCCATCGGCCTGCTGAACGTCGAGCTAGTCGAGGCGTTGAGAGTGGACGGCGCGAGTGAGTCGCGAGTTGGGTGGGAGACCGTGCGCGCCGCCTGGCCACAGGTGCTTGTGGCGGTCGCCGCTGCGTTCGGACGCGCCATCTCGGAGGTGGGCGCCTCGCTGATGGTTGGAGGCAACATACTCAACTCCACGCGGATCATGACGACCTCAATCACGCTTGAGGTGCAAAAGGGGGAGTTCGCGCGCGCGATCGCGCTCGGGATCATCTTGCTCGCACTTGCGTTCGTGGTGAACGCTGCGCTCGTGCGCGGTGCCGGTGCTACTCTACGCGATGCGGCAGCGTGATGGGCAGGCAGTCTGTTCGCTCGTATGGAGGGCTTTGGTGGGTAGATCGTAAGAGTTCACAGTCAGGTGGAGTCAAGCAGGGCTTTGGTGGGTAGATCGTAAGAGTTCACAGTCAGGTGGAGTCAAGCAGGG
>JADDPA010000111.1 GCA_016782125.1 Thermobaculum sp. | reverse complement strand
CCGGATCAGCACCCACTCCCTCATTTCCCTCCATGAATAATTCAGGCTAGGGCGGCTCCAGTTCGAGCGGTCAACGCTCGGCAACCGCACGGGGCAGGCAGTCGCCGCGGCCGGCCTGCCCTACGCGCCGGGCTCCCCGGCACTAGGCGTACACGTCCCCGCGTTTTATGGCCCACTGACGCCTCAAGCGTGCGACGCCTCCTTCGAACGCGCCGGTGTTTTCTTCGCCCGGCACTTCCCGGAGGAGACCTATGACATCGGCGTATGTCACTCCTGGCTCCTCGACGACCAACTAGCGGAGTACTTGCCGCCGGACGCAAACATCCTACAGTTCCAGCGCCGCTTCCAGCCGGCGTATCGACCCGCGGAGCCGGACGACGAGGGGATCGTGCGGTTCGTCTTCGGCCGAAGTACAACCGTGCCGGACGAGCTTCCGCGTAGGACGACCCTCGAGCGCGCTGTTGGCGATCACTTGAGGGCGGGCCGTCATTGGTTTGGTGGCACCGGCTGGCTCCAGCTCTGAAGACCAGATGCCCGATTTGGTTGCACGGTCACTTATCCAAACGCCGCGCGGCCGCCGCTAGCCGCGCCTCCACCTACTGCTGCAGCTACGGGTGGCGACCGCGGCCGGGTCACTCATATACTGCACGGGATGGACACGCTGCATCTGGGCGACAACCTTCCATACATGGCCGTCATGCCGGCGGAGAGTGTGCGGCTCGTATACGCCGACCCACCGTTCGGCACGAACAGCGCGCGCGTTGCCGCGGGCGGGGAGTACGCCGACACGTGGGCCGATCCCGCGGCGTACCTCGCGTGGCTCCGGCCCCGCGTGGAGGCGATGCACCGCCTGCTAACGCCCGACGGGACCCTCTACCTGCACCTGGACCGGCGGAACGTCCACCACGCGCGCCTGCTGCTGGACTCGGTCTTCGGTGCGCATAACTTCCAGAACGAGATCATCTGGCACTACACCGGCGGTGGCAGGGGTGGGCGTTGGTTCCCGCACAAGCACGACAACATTCTCGTGTACCACAAGGGTCCCGGCTACATCTTCAACGCCGATCTGCTGCGCGAGCCGTACGCGCCCAGCAGCGGGTACGCGCGCGCGGGCATTCGGGCGCGCTCCGGCAAGCACTACACCCCACACCCCGATGGCAAGTTGATGGACGACGTGTGGCGCATCCCGATCGTGAATCCTTTGAGTCGTGAACGCACCGGATATCCCACACAGAAGCCGGAAGCGTTGCTTCGCCGGATCGTGCTCACGTCGACGAGCCGCGGAGACCTGGTGCTCGATCCGTTCTGCGGCTCCGGGACAACCGCGGTGGTTGCCCAACTGACCGGCCGAGCATGGGTTGCGATCGATTCCTCGCGGTCGGCCATTGAGATCACGCGCGCCCGGCTGGAGAAGCTGGGCCGTGGGGAACAAACATCGATTCGCGGCGACAATGGCGCGGACCGTCCTCAGGCAGGGCGCGACAGTTCATCGCCGACCAGCCGATAGCGGTATGCGTACGCGACCACCTGCGAGCGGTTGCGCGTATGGAGCTTACCGAACACGTTCTTCAGATGGTACTTCACCGTGTTCTCGCTCACGAACAGCCGCTCGGCGAGTTCGCGGTCAGACGTTACGCCCTCGGCCATCAACTCGAGCACATCGCGCTCGCGGCGGGTAAGTTGCTCATGCGGAGGAACGGCTGCATCGGCGTGCGCGAATTCATCGAGCACCCTGGGCGCGAGCGCGGCCGGCAACGCCGGTTCACCACGGATCAGCTTTTCCAACAGGTCGAAGAACTGATCGGACTCGATGTTCTTGTTGAGGTACCCTGAAGCACCGGCCTTGACCGCCTCCAGCAGGTCGTCATCGTCCTCCGAAGCGGTCAGCATGACCACCTTCGACTCCGGCCACTGGGCGCTGATTAGTCGCGTGGCCGTGAGGCCACTCATTACTGGCATCGCGAGATCCATGAGCACGACATCGGGTCGGGACGAAAGGGTGAGTTCCAGCGCTTCCTGGCCGTTATGCGCCTGACCAATTACATCGTGCCCCTGTTCGTGCAGCAAAGATTGCAGGGCGCGGCGTATAAGAGCGTGGTCATCCGCAATCAGTACTCGCATCCCATCCTCCAAACGAGTGACTGGCCTGTCGAGGGGAGTACAGGCGCCAAGCCGTGGGGTAGTAGGAAACGTGCGTTATCCCACATTAGGGCAGATTCCCGCAGTTAGCGTGCCGCCAATGGGAATGCTCTCGCTTGCGCCTGAGGCAGTCGAGAACAGCTCAAGAGGACCGCAGTTCGCTGAGCGCGTCGCACGTGGGTTCGGACCGGATGCCGACGCACGTCCCGCTCTGACTCCGCTACCCCCAGCCGGTGCAACTCCGAATGTACGCACTCTGCCCCGATCCAAGCCCCTGACCTGGTGTGCTGATACCGCGTTCTTCACGATCCTCCGCCGATCTCAGCGGCCCGGGCGCGCTCGAGGAGCAGGTCGCGTTCGCGGACATTGCGCGCAAGTGCCGCCGCGCGCCCGAACTCCGCGTGGGCCTCGTCGAAGCGGCCGAGCTTGGCGAGCAGGTCGCCGCGAACGCTCGGCAAGAGGTAGTAGTTCTTCAGCGACGGTTCCGCGGTCAGCGCATCGACCAGCTCAAGCCCGACAGTGGGGCCATACGCCATCGAGCGCGCGACCGCCCGATTCAACTCCACGACAGGGGACGGCTCGATCTGGGCGAGCGCATCGTAGAGCGCCGCAATACGAGCCCAGTCCGTCTGCTCCGGCAAGCGCGCCCGCGCGTGACACGCGGCGATAGCAGCTTGCAGGGCATACGGCCCGAGCGCATCGCCGAGTTGTTGTGCGCGCCCGAGTGCCGCCAGCCCCCGGCGGATGAGCAGCTGATCCCAGCGCCCTCGGTCCTGATCGAGCAGCAGGACCGGCTCTCCCGCGGGACCGAGCCGCGCACGCAGGCGCGACGCCTGCAGCTCCATCAGCGCGACGAGGCCATGGACCTCCGCTTCGTTTGGAACAAGTTGGGCCAGGATACGGCCCAGGCGGAGTGCATCCTCGCAGAGCGCGGGTCGCGTCCAGTCGTCACCGGCGGTCGCCGCGTAACCCTCGTTGAAGATGAGATAGATCACCTCCAGCACCGACGACAGACGCGAGGCAAGCTCGTCCCCGGATGGGACCTCGAATGGTACGTGCGCCGCTCGAAGGGTCCGTTTCGCCCGCACAATCCGCTGAGCGAGGGTGGTTTCCGGCACCAGGAACGCCCGGGCGATCTCCTCGGTCGTCAGCCCCCCGATCAGGCGGAGCGTGAGCGCGACCCGTGCTTCGGGCGCGAGCACCGGGTGGCAGGCCGTGAAGATCAAGCGCAGGACGTCGTCCTGAACATTGCCGGCCGCGGCATCGAAATCTGTATCGGCCATCTCTGCCCGGAGGTCCAGTTCGCGACCAAGTTCCTCGTGCTTGCGCTCCGACAGCTTGAGCCGGCGCAGCCGGTCAATCGCTCGATGTTTCGCCGTGCCCATCAGCCACGCCCCCGGATTATTCGGGATACCGGTCTGGGGCCACCGCTCCAGCGCAATCACCAGGGCGTCCTGCGCCAGGTCCTCGGCCACGCCAACGTCCCGCACGATCCGGGCGAGCCCGCCGATGAGCCGGGCTGACTCAATCCTCCAGACGGCCTCGATGGCGCGATGCGTGTCGGACGTGGTCACAGCGCCGTGCATGCCTTGAGATCACTCATCGGTGGCTCCTAATGCGCTAGGGTGGAGACCTGTTCGCGCGCCTGCCGCGGTTGAAAGGTCATGCTCATGGCGCTCCCAGCGGGACCGGGTCCGCCTTCACCATATCGACTCGTGCTAACGATCTTCGAGTCGGGGAAGATGGATGTGTACAGTGCCGCCGCCTCGGCATTGCCACCGAACCACAGGAACGGGGTGATCTTCTGCATGTCGCTCATCTCCGCTTTGCGGCTAGGGATTGTCATTCACCAGCATCGGCCGTATCCGGCGCAGTCCGTTGACTGCGCGGCGGGCGTCCCGCCTTTCAGGACGCCCGCCGCAGGTCCTCGCTCCACGGTGGAAGCCGATGGTGCCACGGAGGCTCGACACCACCGCCTGCCGCTAGTTGCCTGCCTGGTTCTGTTCCTCCAGCACGCGCACGCGGTCCTCCTGCTCCCGGAACTCGGCCGTGAACTCGTCGCCGAAGTCCTCGGCCTCGAACACCGGGCGGATCTCAACCTCCTCGCCGCCACCGAAGGGCGCACGCTTGAGCCACTCGACGGCCTCGTCCATCGACCGGACCTGCCAGATCCAGTAGCCGGCGATAAGCTCCTTCGTCTCAGCGAAAGGCCCATCGATCACGGTCTTCTGGTCGCCCGAGAAGCGCACCCGCTTGCCCTTGGAGCTCGGGTGTAGGCCGTCGCCCGCCAGCATCACGCCGGCCTTGGCCAACTCCTCGTTGTACTTGCCCATCTCGGCGAGGAGTTGTTCGCTGGGCATAACGCCCGTCTCGCTCTCCTCGCTTGCCTTCACAACTACCATCACACGCATCGTCACCTCTCCTTTTGTGCTATCTCCCGTACGTTGTGGCCTTGGAGCGGGAGTTCGCTCCTGGCAGATCCGGCCAGGAGCGAACTCCCGCTCTATATATACGTCGAACGAGACCGCCCGAAATCGACACGTATGATGCCCACCAATCCTCAATTGGTATCCCGGATCTGTGAGCGACCTTCGCAGCGTCTCGGCGCACCGAGGCACGCGAATCGCAGGGACAGCAATCCCCTGGGAGCAGAACAAGCGACCGTCTAGCGCGAGCCTGCTTGTTTGTTTCGAATCAGCGGGCCGGTGCCCTTACCCCGCCCGACGTACAGCAATTATAATATTAGGTAAACCTTGTTACCCCCTGAACACATTCTATTTGGAGGAAAACTTGCTGCCGCGCGAAAATAATCACCCCAGGCCACAATTGACTCGTCACCAGTGGACCGACCTGTCTGGTCCATGGCAGTTCGCGTACGACGACGCGAACGCGGGACTTCGTGACAACTGGGTCGACCGGCCGGAGATCTACGACCGCACGATTACCGTCCCGTTCCCGCCCGAGTCCCAGGCGAGCGGCATTGGCGACCCGGCGCCCCATCCGGTTGTTTGGTACCGCCGCACCTTCGCCGTTTCGCAAGAAGACCGGCAGGGGCGGCTACTGCTCCATTTCGGTGCCGTGGACTACGAGGCTGGGGTATGGGTGAACGGTCAGCTCGTTGCGCGGCACGAGGGCGGCCATACGCCGTTTACCGCGGATATTACCGCCGCGCTCGCCGAGGGCGAGGAGCAAGTGGTTGTCCTGCGCGCGGAAGACCAGCCGACCGACCTCACGCAACCACGGGGCAAGCAGTACTGGGAGGCCCGTCCGCGGCGCATCTGGTATCACCGCACGACCGGTATCTGGCAGCCGGTGTGGCTGGAGGCCGTCCCGGAGACGTATATCACGGATGTGCGCTGGACCCCCGATCTGGAGCGGGGTATGCTCGGCGTCCAGGTGGTGCTCAACACGCACCCGCAGCGACCGATGCATCTGCGCGTCCGTCTGAGCCTGAACGACGTGACACTCGCGGATGACACGTATGCCGTGCAGCGGCGGGAAACGCGCCGGGAGATAGCGCTCGAGCCGTCGGGCCTGACGATGAGTCGCGACCGGCTGTTGTGGTCGCCCGGCAACCCGAACCTGATCGACGCGGAGCTCACGCTCATCGAGGATGACGGTTCACCGGATGGCAAGACGCTGCAGCAGGACGTGGTGCAGAGCTACGCGGGCCTGCGCAGCGCTGGCTTCTCAAACGGGCGCTTCCTGCTCAACGGCAGGCCGTATTACCTGCGCCTCGTCCTTGAACAGGGTTACTGGGCGGAGTCGCACCTCGCCGCACCGAGCAACGATGCACTCCGCCGCGAGGTCGAGCTTGCCAAGGAGCTCGGGTTCAACGGTGTTCGAATCCATCAAAAGGTTGAGGATCCCCGCTTCCTGTACTGGTGCGACCGGTTGGGTCTGCTTGTCTGGGGCGAGATGGCGAACGCGTACGTGTTCTCCTCGAATGCGGTCGAGCGGCTTACCCGCGAGTGGATGGAAGTGCTGCAGCGCGACTATTCGCACCCATGCATCGTCACCTGGGTGCCCCTGAATGAGAGCTGGGGGGTGCCCGCTCTTGAGCGCGACCCGGCGCAGCAGAACTATGTCCGGGGTATCTACCACCTCACCAAGGCGCTCGATCCGACCCGGCCGGTGATCGGCAACGACGGCTGGGAGCACCTGGCGAGCGATGTGTGGGGCGTGCACGACTACGCGCTCGACGGTGGGACGATCCGTGAGCGGTACGCCACGCCCGAATCGCTGGAGCGTACGTTGTACCAGACGCAACCCCACTACCGCACGATCGTATTGCCGGAGTACCGCCGTACCGGGGAACCGGTCGTTCTCACGGAGATGGGCGGGATCTCCCATGCCCCGTCCCCCGGCGAGCGGTGGTTCGGGTACGGCACGGTCAGCAGCCCGGATGAGTTCCTCGCCAAATACGAGGACCTGATCGGCGCCATCTTGGACTGTTCGACCATCGCGGGCTTCTGCTATACGCAACTGACGGATACCGAGCAGGAGACAAACGGCCTGCTGCTCGCCGACCGCACGCCGAAGCTCGATGTGGAGGCTGTACGCCGGATTAACAGGCGCACGTCCAAGGCGATTCCCGGCGAGTTGATCGCGAACATCCAGACGAATATGGAGATTACCGCCTTCCAGGGTTCCGGGAGCTAGAACGACGCGTCCTCTGAAGGAGAGCGTGGGGCAAGGCCGAACAACCTTGCCCCACGCTCTCCCTACGTTACGGGATGGAGTACCACAGCACGAAGCGGAAAGCAGCGCCACAGGTGCTAATAAGGTACTGAGCGTCGCCCTTGCCACAACTCAAACCCGTGTCGTGACACCAATGAAGCATCTCCTCACGTGAAGTGACGACTGCTCCTTGCGTCCGAACGGGCTTGAGTCCACACTGGGCACTCGGGTACACACGGCATAGACAAGGAGAGATCGTTCATGGTGGTGCCGCAGGGTGGTAGTGCGGATGACCGTTCGTGGCCGGGGGGTATCGGGGCCATCACGCTATTCGTCGAGGACCTGGCCCCCGCGAAGCGGTTCTATCAGGAGGTCTTTGGCCTTCCGATAATGTTCGAGGACGACGACTCGGCGGTGTTCGACTTCGGAAATACGATCATCAATCTGCTGAAGACCACAGCGGCGCGAGAACTCATTGAGCCTGCCGTAGTCGCAAGTCGCGAGGCTGGCTCCCGCCTCCAGCTCACCATCCAGGTCGAGGACGTGGATGCGATGTGCGCGGAACTGGCCACACGCGGGGTGGAACTGCTAAACGGTCCGATGGATCGGCCCTGGGGAGTGCGGACCGCTAGCTTCAGCGATCCTGGCGGGCACATCTGGGAGATCGCGAAGTAGCGGGCGATCGGGTCGATGACCGGATCTCACTTTATCCCGTGGAGGCAACGATGGTGCAACCACAACTCAGTGCGGAGACTAAGTCGCTGCTTTCGTCCCTGAGCGCGCAGCGTGAGCACGTGCTTGGGATCCTGGAGGGTGTTGATGAGGGTGCGCTTCGGCAGCCGGTCCTGCCATCGGGGTGGACCTGCCTGGGATTGGTACGGCATCTTGCGCTGGATGTCGAACAGTTCTGGTTCCGAGGCACCGTCGCGGGCGAGCGGGCCGTCATCGATGAGCTGGCCAAACGCCCCGACGACGCCTGGCAGGTCGGTTCAGATGTTCCCGTCGGGGCGGTCTTTGACTCGTACCGGGACGAGATCATCCGCGCGAACGCCATCATCACCGCCACTCCGCTGGACACCCCACCCGCGTGGTGGCCCGAGGATCTTTTCCCGGCCGGCTCGCGGCCACAGGATCTGCGGGAGGTCGTCTTGCACGTAATCACTGAGACCGCGTGCCACGCGGGTCATCTTGACGCGGCACGCGAGTTCATCGATGGCAGGACCTGGCTTATCCTGACGGAATGAAGCGTTCACTCCCCCACTTGTCGGGAGCGAATGTGAACCCCGCTACTGTCCCTGCTGCGCCGGCTGCGCGCGCAATGGTGCGCTCGTGGCGTGCAGGTGCTCGAGAATCTCCTTGTATGAGGTCAGCATGGATGTCTCGTAGTAGGAGATTCCGCGCTCCTGGCAGAATGCCTTGACGACGGCTTGCACCTCGCGCATCTTATTCCGGGGCAGCGAGGGGAACAGGTGGTGCTCGATCTGGTAGTTCAAGCCGCCGTACCAGAAGTCCACGATGGGATGCGCGCGGACGTTGCGAGCCGTCAGCACCTGCGAGCGCACAAAGTCGATGTCCATGCCCTCGTCAACGATGAGCATGCCCTTGTGATTGGGCGCGAACACGGTTGCAAGGTAGAAGCCGCCGAAGGCCCGGCTGATGACGATCACGAGTAGTGCGGACCACGGACCGAGGAAGTACAGCGGCAGGCCGAAGTAGATGAGCGGATGCAGGCAAAGAGCGATAATCTCCGCCCATCGATAGCGTGGCCGCTCGCTCCGCAGGAAGCGGGCGCTCGCCAGGTGCTGCCCCGGTGTCACAAAAAACAGGAGCGGGAAGAACAGGTATGCCTGGTAGCTGGCGATCAGTCGGGCTAAACCACGCTTCTCCTGTGCCTGCTCCGGCGAGAAGGCGATCACGGGGATGTCTATGTCGGGATCGAGGTCGTGGTGGTTCGGATTGGCGTGATGCATGTCGTGCTTGTGGACCCACCAGGCATGACTCACCCCGGCGAACAGGTTGCCGAAGATGATGCCGAAGAAGGCACTCACGGAGCGGTGCCGGGATATCTGGCGGTGGCCGGCATCATGGAAGAGAAATCCTCCCTGTGCCAGTACAAAGCCCAGAAAGAGGGCATTGAGCGCCTGCACCCACGGCGATCGGAAGACCGCGAAGATGCCGAGTGAGGTGGCGAGGAGCGCGAAGTTGATCGCGATCATAGAGCCGTAATACAGCGGCTGCCGATCCATTAACCCCGCCGACCGAACCCGACGCCGCAACTCCATGTAATCGTCTTGCATCCCCGTCTCCTCGCTGTGCTTGACCTGGCATCTTGCTGCTCCGGTAGACCGCCCTCAGCCGGAGCCCGCGAGGATGTCCTGTTCGGGACGAGGGATCCATCGCCGGGAAGAGATGCACGCGGCGAAGCGCGCGGTGGTGATACAACTCTCCGGTGATTGAATGATAACAGGTTGACGTCCAAAGTCCAGGAAAGGGACGGCATGCCTGAGTACGATGCAGCGGCGTAGTGCGCACGTTACGACGCCGCACCCTGCTTGCGGACCAGCCTGTCCTGCATGAGAGCGTGCATCTCGGCGGCAATGGTATCCCACGCGTAGCGCTGCAGCAGGTCCTCCTCCGTGCCTCGCCTTGCCTCTCGGTCCGCCGCGGTCTCGGCAAGTGCGGCGTCCAACTGCGACACCCAGGCTTCCGGGGTGTCGGCGATGCGCACGACGGACCCGTAGAGTGAGATCACGTCCGGGATGGGTGTGGATACGGTGGGCTTATGCGCAGCCATGTACTCGAGCGTCTTCGTGGGGCTGATGAACCGGGTGGACTCATTAAGGGCGAATGGCATTATCGCCACGTCGAATGCCTTGAGATAGGCGGGCAACTCGGCGTACTGTCGCTTACCAAGGTAATGGATATTGCCCGGTCGCGGCAGGCTGCTCTCCTGGATCTTCAGCGTCGGACCGACCATCACGAAGCTCGCATCGGGCCTTGCCTCGGCGAGATACGCCAGCAGGTCTAGGTCCATGCGCTCATCCACGACGCCGTAGTAGCCGATGATCGGGCGCGGCAGATCGCGCACGTCCTCGGGAAGAGGCAGGTCCGAGCGCAACGCCTGAGCGAAGTGCTCCTGCTCGACGCCGCTGGGAAAGAGGTGCGCGTCGTTGTGCCGGTCCTTCTTTCCCGCGTACAGGCTCGGACCGCCGCAGAATACGAGGTCCGCGCGGTCGAGCAGCTCCTGCTCCTGATCGCGCAGGCGCTGTGGGGCGAACTTGAAGGCGCTAAGCTCGTCCATCACGTCAAACACCACGAGGTCGGGCTGAAAAAGTTCTATGAAACCGACGACGACCGGGGTGTACAGCCATAGCACGAGCGGGACACCGGGCCTGCGCCACTGGGCCGCGTGTTCCTGTACATGCCGCTCCAGGCGCGGCTGCTCGGGGCTCTCAAACATCAGGCTCGAATACGTGATGTCCTTACTCACCGCGAACGGGTGGCCGACGACGCGATCCAGGCTAGCACGCAGCCGTTCCCAGAAGGTGTCGTGGTCGCTGCGCAACATCAAGGTCGCCGACTTGATATTGAGTCCCCGCTCCGTCACGACGAAGTCATTGAACTCCGGGCCAATCTCATTATGCGGTTCCTCAACATACAGAACGGGATAGTTGTTAGCGAGGCGCGAGAGCAGGTGCTGCGGTCGCTGCCAAACCCAGTCCCACCACAGGTGTGATACGCATATGATGTCCGCTTGAACGTCCGACAATATCGTCCTCCCCATTCTAAGCCTGAAATAGTCTTCCGCCTCGCTGGAAAATCCACCTGTGGAGGAGAACAGCAAAGGGCTGGCCTCGGAGAGCCAGCGACGAAAACGCCGCAGTTCGTCGCTGTGTCTCGACCCTGCTCCGGTACGTCGCGTCGTAGATCACCCACCCGGTCGGGGGCCCGCAGCGGCCCTACTACAGCGGCTTGCCTCAAGGAACCGGAAAGCAGCTAATCTCCGCCCCCACCATCACCTCCGCCGTCCCCGCCACTGTCCACACCAGCGTCTATCGCGGCAAAGGCGCTATCAAGGGAGTCGAACGCCCCGAGATCCAGGTCCAAGTCGAACGCGTCTGCGTCGAGCCCTTCGGTGCTATCCAAGGTGATGTCGTTCACCGTCTCGTCGCGGTCGGCTGATGACTCGCCCCCGGAAGCGACGGAGGCGCCAGAGTTGGCAGCGGTCTGCTCACGTAGGCGACGGATATCCGGGTGGAGGGCGTCCATCAGCAGCAGTGAGGAGCCTGCGACGCCGACAAAGGCGAGGGCGCGGGCGGGGTCCGTGTCCACCCAGTCGCGGAAACCACGCTCGCCCTGCCCAATGCGGCGCACAAGATCGTCGCGTGCCTGTTCCCCGGCGGCAGTGCGCTCCCAAGATGTCCTGGTGAAAATCCCCAGGGCCTTACGCGTCTGCTGGTCATATAGGCCGTGGATCTGGAGCTCGGGCATGACCACGCGCTTTATCCAGCCCGAGAGTCCCCCATCTTCCGCTACGGCCCGTGCGAGTTCCGTGACCGGTATGCCCACCGTACTGTCCCGATAGGAATGCTTCGGCGTCCTGTCATAGTGGTCCATCACGCTCGCGAGCGAGCCGGCCAGCCGGCCCGCGCCTCCGGTCGACCGCAGTACGGCGGTGTGCTTGATGCGCCCGAATCTCTTCGCTTCCTCGACGTTCACGACCGCAAGCCGCGTGCGGGCGACCAGTTCCAGCAAAGCCAGCTTCAGTGCGCGTTTGCCAT
>JADDPA010000108.1 GCA_016782125.1 Thermobaculum sp. | reverse complement strand
TGAGCGCGGGCGGCGATGTGCAAGGCGAGACGGTGACCAAGACGTTCGAGCTCACCCTCCGTGGCCATGTGCCACAGGACCGCGCCTTCGCCGCATACTACAGCACGGATGTATCAAACGTGGGCGGAGAGCCGACCGACTACATCCTTTTCTGCGGAGGCACGGAGAGCGAGCGGTCGGGTGCCAGGCAGGTGGTCTCCCATGGCGACTGTGTAGGTGACGGCGCGACATACCGAGCACAGGTGAAATTCGAACGCGGCACCGAACTGGTCTACTTCTTCATCGTCGCGGTAGAAGGAACCGAAACCTTCGAGATCTTCTACACGAACGTGCCGAGCAGGGAGAGCCGGCCCGAATTGCTCAACACCGACACGAGCAACCGCGCCTGGTACCGCTTTGGGGCCGGCGATGACCAACAACTGCCGGCTATGCCCGCAACCGGAGCCGGCGGCATGTCCGAGAGCAAGGTACCGTCCGGTGAGCATGAACGTATGCTCCTGCTGCTGGCGGCGGCAGCATTCGTCGCGCTCGGGCGACGCTGGTGGCTCGCCGACTCCACGTACTAGCTCGGCATCACACATCGAGAACTGATTAGACCCTTTTTTGGAGGTATTGGAATGTCCGACCGATCATGGCTGCGGTTAGGAGCAATCGCAGGGATACTGTACGTCGTACTACAATTCGTCGGGTTTGGCATCGTCGGCGCGAGCGTCGGGGCGCTCACTGATCTCACGTCGTCGGACCAGGAGATCGCCAGGGCATTCGAGCGCCCGAGCGACAGCGGGGTCTGGGCAGGACTGTACCTGGGAGTGCTGGCGTTCCTGCTGTTCGTTGTCTTCGTGGCCCGGCTATCGTCGACGCTGGGGCATGCCGAGGGCGATCCGCGGTGGATGTCCACGGCCGCCTTCGGATCCGGTATTCTCTTCACCGCTCTCTCCTTGATGTCGCTTGGGATCATCGGCACGGGACGCTTGGCGGCGGGGCAGGGGATCGATATAGGGCTCGCACGGGTGCTCACCCATCTGACCAGCGGCATCCACAGCATGACCTGGGGAGTGGCTGCCCTCTTTCTGGGGATGAGTGCGACGGTGGTGTTGCGGACGGGGGCACTTCCCCGTTGGACCGGCTGGACTGCGGGAGCCATTGCTCTGGCGTTGCTTGTCGCGATGGCCGCGCCGGCTTCGGAGTTCGCGCCGTTCGCGGCGTTCCTCCTTCCACTTTGGGTACTGTCGACCTCCATCGCCTTGCTACGCCGTTCGAACCTATCTCATCCAGCAGTCAAGAGCGAGTACGCGCCTCAGCCCTCTACTCCGGCGCATCTCCAGATGTAGGCGGACAGACGGACCAATAGGTGGGTCTGTGACACTCGCTCGCTGCAATACGGTTGCACGGCGAGTGCACGGACCTGTGTTATGGAGTAATATCCGGACGTGGCACGGCTTAGCCTGTTTGCACGATGACAGCAGAGCTGGAGCTTACATCGCTCTGGAACTTCCAGGGAAGAGGCCGGCTGTGAGATATGGAAATGCGATGTTGGAGACGACAGTTCCTAGCGAGGCCTCGGATGCGGCGCTGCCCCCCCGCCTCGCAGGTCTCGCGCGGCTCGCTTGGGCCCTTCTGACCACAGCGGCTCTGGCTCTCTTTGTCGCGGCTATTCCCGCGCTGTATAGCGCGCGTGCAGTTCCGTCCGCGGCTGTGCGGGCAGGGTTAGCCCAGATCGGACTCTCCGCCGGCTACTACGCTGGGTATTATGTGGCGATTCAGGGCGTCTTCGCGCTGGTCTGCCTCTGCCTGGCCGCGCTGATAGCTCTGCGCCGGTCAGACGACGCGACGGCACTATTCGTATCGCTCCTACTCGTGCTGCTCGGCACAACCAACCACCCGAACATGCGTGCGCTGGCCGAGCGTCATCCCACGCTGACCGTTCCGGCAACGTTCGCCGTCTTCCTCGCGTTCGCGACGATCGTCATCTTCATGTTCGTCTTTCCCGACGGGCGATTCGTTCCCTCCTGGACGCACCTCCCGGTCGCCACCTGCGTAGCGGTTTTGCTGGTCGGTTGGTTCATGCCAGGAAGCTCGCTCGCGAAGCCGTCTCAGCTAGCTGGGGTTGGGGTGCTATGTGGCTTCGGCGCAGGCATGCTTGCGCAAGGTTATCGGTATCGACGCGTGTCCGGAGCGGTACAGCGACGGCAGATCCGATGGGTCGTGTTCGGCACGGCCGTCGCTGTGGCGGTCCAAATAGGCTTGATGGTGGCGGATAGCGTCTTCCCCTCGCTGACACGACCTGGCGTAGCCGCCCTCGTTTGGGATCTGACGTTTTTCACCGGCGTCGCCTTCGGTTTCCTACTCGTACCCGTCACCATCAGCATCGCTATCCTCCGTTACCGCCTGTGGGATATCGATGCTGTCATCAGCCGCACGCTGGTCTACGGCGCGCTTACGGCCGTCGTCGCCGGGCTATACCTGTTGATCGTGGGGGGCCTAGGAAGCCTGTTGAACGGGCAGAGCAGCCCGCTCGTCTCACTGCTGGCCGCCGGGCTTGTTGCCGTCCTTTTCGCGCCCCTTCAGTCCAGGGTGCAGCGGGGAGTCAACCGACTGGTATACGGCGAACGCGATGACCCATACGTAGTCCTTTCCAGACTGGGGCAGCGTCTGGAGGCCACGCTAGCCCCGGATGCGGTTTTGCCGACGATTGTTCAGACCGTGAAGGATGCGCTCAAGATACCCTTCGTAGCTATCGAGCTTCGGCGCGACGGCGAGCTTGCTCTCGCCGCTGGCGCGGGCCAGCCGGTGGGCGAGGCAGCGCGGCTGCCGCTGGCCTACAGGGGCGAGCTCGTCGGCGAGATGGTACTTGGAGCTCGCGCCGGTGAACGGACGTTCGGTGTCGCCGACCGGCGGCTGCTCGAGGACCTGGCCCGTCAGGCGGGGGTTGCCGTCCATGCGTTGCGTCTGCGGGATGAGGCGCTGGGACTCGCCGCGGACCTGCAGCGCTCGCGAGAAGGGTTGGTGACCGCAAGGGAGGAGGAGCGGCGCCGACTCCGCCGAGACCTGCACGATGGACTCGGACCGCAGCTCGCGAGCCTGACGATGAAAGCTGAGGCGGCCCGGGACGCGCTCGCCACCGAGCCCGCCTTGACCGAAACGTTGCTGGCCGAGATCATCGACCAGACGCAGGCATCTGTTGCAGACATCCGCCGCCTCGTCTATGGGCTGCGCCCTCCCGCGCTCGACGACCTGGGCCTGCTGGGTGCTCTTCGTGCCCACGCCGCACAACACAACCACGGCAAACTGCGGGTAACTATCGATGGACCAAAAGAGCTGAGTCCGCTACCCGCCGCCACCGAGGTGGCCACATACAGGATCGTCCAGGAGGCGCTGGCGAACGTTGCCCGCCACTCCGGGGCGCGCACCTGTTCGGTCCGGATCGACCTCGACGGTGATACGCTCTGCGTTGAGGTCACCGATGACGGCCGCGGCATCCCCGAGGATCGCAAGGCAGGTGTCGGGCTGACATCCATGCGCGAGCGCGCGGCCGAACTGGGGGGTGCGCTAGCCATCGAGGACTTGTCAACCGGTGGCACGCGCGTCCGTGCCCGCCTGCCGGTCGTAAAGCTGACCGCTGGCAGTGATGTGCCTGTACAGCCGCAGGCGCCCAGAACCGGGGAGTCCTGAGCATGGAGCCAATCCGCATCCTGATTGCCGACGACCATCGTCACTTCCGCGACGGCCTGAGGGCACTGCTGCTCTCCGCCCAAGATGTGGAGGTCGTCGGGGAGGCGAGCAGTGGTGAGGAGGTCATCCCGCTCGCAGCCAGGCTCCAACCGGACGTTATCCTGATGGACCTGCAGATGCCCGGGACCAATGGCATCGAGGCAACGCGCCGCATCCTCTTCACCAGCCCGCATATCAGCATCCTGGTCATCTCCATGTTCGAGGATGATGACTCGGTGTTCGCCGCGCTGCAGGCGAGGGCTCGCGGCTACCTGTTGAAGGGCGCGCTCAAGGCGGAGATCCTGCGGGCGATCCGGTCGGTCGCGAGCGGCGAGGCGATCTTCGGTCCCGCCATAGCCAGGCGGCTGATGAGCTACTTCGCCGCTCCTAGGTCGGCCGCACCGCCGCAGGCCTTTCCCGAGCTGACCGAGCGAGAGCAAGAGATACTCGCTCTCATCGAGCAGCACCGGACGAATCCGGAGATCGCCGCCCGGCTGTGCCTGAGTCCGAAGACGGTTCGCAACCACGTCTCAAACATCTTCGACAAGCTGCAGGTCGCCGACCGTGCGGAGGCGATCATGCGGGCACGGGAGGCGGGGATGGGACGCTAGCCGCGGGAACGTCGACAGTGATCCCTCTACCGCTCCGCGCTCAATGTGACGACCATCGGTACACATGCGGACTCTAAGTGCCTGTAATGCACTCTTGGGGTGCCGGGTGTGGCAGATGGTTCCGCTATACTCGCCCCGTGCACCCCTCCATTAGCCCGCGCGCCTTCGCTGGCGCCGACGACCTGCGCCGCACCGCCGCCGACTTCATACTCTCCCTCGGCGGTCCCCTCGCCGGTCACTGGCACATCGGTGATTACTGGTGGAAGCTGTACCAGAACGAGGTGTTCGATCCCGCCCGAGACCTCCGCCTCTGGGAGGACCCTCAGGGTCGCGTCCTTGCCCTGGCATGGTTCGAGGAATACGATGGCGTAGATTGGCAACTACACCCCGAGCTGGAGCGCGACGCCTCCCAGCGCTACCGCGTCCAGGACGAGATCCTGGGGTGGGGCGCGGCGCACCCCGAGCGCAAGGTAGGTGAGGACGGACCCGAGTTGTGGACGTGGGCGCTGGACAAGGGCGACGAGGAGCACATCGCCTTCCTTAACGGCCGCGGTTTCAAGCCCGACGCCTTCCATATGCTCCAGATGGCTTGTGACCTCTCCCAGCCCGTCCCGGAGGCGCACCTCCCCGAAGGCTGGACGGTGCGCCACGTCGGTGGCGAGGAGGAGTGGGGGGAGCGCGCCGAGGCTCACCGCGAGGTGTGGCACCCCTCCAGGGTAACGCTCGCCGCCTACCGCCGACTCCGCGCTTGCGCGGGCTACACACCCGAGCTCGATCTCGTCGCGGTGTCGCCGGACGGCGATACGTGTGCCGCCTACACCATCGTCTGGCACGACCCCGCCAACCGGACGGGGGAGTTCGAGCCGGTCGGCACCCGCCCGGCATACCGCAGGATGGGGCTCGGCAAGGCCGTCATCCTCGAAGGTTTGCGCCGGCTTCGGGATGGGGGATGCGAGACGGCCGTCGTCTATAGCGTCCACGACAACGAGGCCGCGACGAAGCTGTACGAGTCCGCGGGCTTCAGCACCTTCAACCGGGCGCGCCTGTATGGCAAGAAGCTGTAGCACCGAGCACGAGCCTGAAGCTACCTGTCAGCCTGAGCACCAGCGGCGGAGAGGTGACGCCCAGGCAGGTATTGCTCACCATCATGCTATCGTCCCCGATTGCCCCAAACTCATAGCACCTTCCAGGCTGGTAGACCGTGCGGAGGAGCCCTTCCAGCCACGGGACAGCGTTGTGCTACCATAGACGATACCCAAATCTATGCCAGCCCAGCGCATCAGGAGGGACATAGCGTGGCCGACACGTTCATGGAGTCCGAGAAACTGCTCTTCACAAGCGAATCCGTGACGGAGGGGCACCCGGACAAGCTCTGCGATCAGATATCCGACGCCGTGCTCGACGAGTTTCTGAAGCTCGATCCCCACGCGCGCGTCGCGTGCGAGGCCGCGACGACCACCGGGCTTATCCTCGTGATGGGCGAGATAACGATCGAGGAAGGCTACGTCGATATCCCGACCGTCGCACGCCAGACCGTCAAGCGGATCGGATACGATCGCGCGAAGTACGGCTTCGACTACGAGACGTGCGGGGTCATCGTCTCGATCAAGGAGCAGAGCGCGGATATCGCGATGGGGGTCGACCAGGCGCTGGAGGCCAGGGATGGCGAGCCGAGCGACCAGCAGATTGACGCGCTGGGCGCGGGCGACCAGGGCATGATGATCGGCTTCGCGTGCGACGAGACGGCGGAGCTAATGCCGATGCCGATCAGCCTCGCGCATGGCATCACGCGCCGTCTCGATACCCTGCGGAAAGAGCGCGAGATCCCGTACATTCGCCCCGACGGTAAGAGTCAGGTGACGGTTGAGTACCATAAGGGCAAGCCCGTCCGGGTCGACACCGTGGTGGTGTCTATCCAGCACGATCCCGAAATCAGCCACGACATCATCGAGCGCGACATCGAGCGGCTCGTCATTCGCAACGTAGTCCCGCGGGAGCTGCTCGACCGCGACACGAAGTTCTACATCAACCCGACCGGTCGCTTCGTCGTCGGCGGGCCGATGGGCGACGCTGGCCTCACGGGCCGCAAGATCATCGTTGACACGTACGGCGGGATGGCGCGTCATGGCGGCGGCGCCTTCTCGGGGAAGGACCCGACAAAGGTGGACCGATCCGGCGCGTACGCCGCCCGCTACGTCGCGAAGAACATCGTCGCCGCAGGGCTGGCGGAGCGCTGCGAGATCCAGCTTTCATACGCAATCGGCGTCGCGCGGCCTATCTCGCTGATGGTGGAGACCTACGGCACGGGCACGGTGCCCGACGCGACGATCGAGCGGTTGGTCCAGGAGCACTTCGACCTACGCCCGGCGGCGATCATCCGTGACCTCGACCTGTTGCGGCCCATCTACCGGCAGACGGCGGCGTACGGGCACTTTGGCCGGGCCGATCTCGACCTCCCATGGGAGCGCACCGATCGGGCGGACCACCTGCGGCGCAGTGCCGGGATTCAGGAGCAGGCAGAGCAGCACAGCCGGGCATAGGGATCAAGGACCACGCAATGAAAGATCCGACAGGCATGGGCGCGCCCGAGCAACTAACAAACGAGGAGGAGGAGTTGGGGCGAATGCTCACGGAGCAGTACCCCGAGATCGCACGATTGCTCCTTGCCGCGGCCGATATGACGCAGATGTCGTATGACCAGCGCAAGAACGAGGCGTTCCTCCTCAGCCTCTCGGACGTGGCCGCGGAGGTGCTGGTGCGGCGGATGCCGCGCGAGGAGGCGACGGTCTTCGTTGCCTCTGCCGTGGCGGACCTCAAGCGGGAGTTGCGCGATAACCTGCTCGGCCCGCAGACGGGGCCGTTCGCCCGCGGCGATCTGCCTCGGTTTTAGGGTTTGGGCACACAGGGGAAGCATGGGTCCCCGCACGGCGCTCAGTCGGCACAGAGTCCGTTCTGGCCGTATGCCATGATTACCGCTATACCTGAGGACAACGGCAGGCTATGACCGAGCGCCCGCGGCCCATCCCGAAGGTCCGACCCGAAGAACGGCGTTCGATCCGAGGCGAAGGCTGCGACCGTGAGCCGCCGGAGGCGCTGCGGATGGGTGTGCGGCAGTTCAACGCCGGACAGTACTGGGAGTGCCACGAGACGCTCGAGGAATTGTGGGTCGCGGAGCCGGCGGACGTGCGTTACCTGTACCAGGGGATACTGCTCATCGGCGTCGGGATGCTCCACCTTCATCGACATAACTATCATGGCGCGACAACAAAGCTGGCGAGCGGCCTGGACCTGCTCCGACCTTTCGAGCCATCGTGCATGCGGATAGACGTGGCGGCGTTACGGAGCCAGGCGGCGTGGGTGCTTGATGTCCTCGAGGATGGGCCAGAAAGGCTTGAAGCGGCACTGGCCCACACGCCACCACGCTGTATGTTCACCGAGCCATATGAGGGCGACGAGACCGTCCGGTAGCGAGCCGATGTGTTCTGGCGATGGCGCACTCACCATAGCGCACCGCCTCATGTATCTGTCACGCGCCCGACTGGCCACTCGGAGGGCTGGCAGGGTGCGCAGAAACGGGATAAGCGCGCCCGAACGTCCCCACCATTGTCGGTACCTATCCTTGCGCCACCTTGGTGGACATGCTCACTGAGGCACCGTGCGCTCGGTAGTGTGCGCATTACGATTTACCCGAACTTCACCCAGGTTCGTACGAGAGGAGCCTACTGTTGCGATATTTCCTTGACACCGAGTTCATCGACCGAGGTCGCGCGATTGATCTCATCAGCGTTGGGGTGGTCGCGGAGGATAAGCGGGAGTTCTACATGGTCTCCCGTGACTTCAATGCCGCCGACGCCAGCGACTGGGTTCGTGCGCATGTGCTGCCCCAGCTCGAACCGCGCCACTCGGGACTGTGGGCACTCGAGATCACGATCCGCGAGGGACTCCGCGCGTTCGTCGGCCGCGATGTTGCGCCGGAGTTCTGGACCTGGGGTGGGGGTGCGTACGACTGGTTTGCGGTTATCGGGCTCTTCGGTGGCGGCGATCACCTGCCAGAGGGCTGGCCGTACGTGACCAACGACCTGGATCAGTGGCTCCACCAGATGGGGCTCACCGGCGATGACCCGCGCGTCCCCGAACACTCGGGGGAGCCGCACCACGCCCTCGCGGACGCACGCCACAGCGCGCTGGTGTACGACTTCCTCGCCCGATACCAGCGCGAGTGGATCTGCCATCAGGCACGCGCGCTCGGCTGTGCCGATACAGCACCGCAGGAAGCGTAGCTGGCGGAAGAGGAAGCGATCCTCAGCCTGGGCGAGCGCGCGGTGATGACTGTACTGGATTCGCGTGTGCGGACGTTCACCGGTCGGTTCAGTTGATTGTTCCATTCGCGGGATCCACCCGCACAACGACCGATAGACTCCTGCTCAGGGCTGTAGGGAAGCCGCGCAGTGTAGTAAAATCCTGAACTGACCAGCCATGCAGCACACGAGGAGGAATACCCTATGGCCACACCGATGCCCGAGCAGGCGGACAGCCTCCGCGAGTTCGTTCAGGAGCACGCCCAGAGGGACACCGGCACGTCCTGGCAACTCGAGAACCCCAAGGCGCTGGAGATCAACATCCGCAACGAAAGGGTGTTCCTCAAGGCGGGCTCGATGATCGGCTATTACGGCGACATCCGGTTCTCGCGCACCACCGGCGGAGGCGGGCTGAACAAGCTTATCAAGCGCGCGGTCACTGGCGAGGCGGCGACGCTGATGGCAGCGGACGGCAGTGGCACGCTGTACGTCGCGGACTCCGGCAAAGAGGTGACGTTGCTCACGCTACAGAACGAGCGTATCTTTCTCAACGGCAGCGACATGCTTGCGTATCAGGACGGCCTCGAGTGGGACATCCAGATGACGCGTGGCGCGGGGATGGCCGCTGGTGGGCTCTTCTCCCTGCGGCTGGAAGGCAACGGGCTCGTCGCGTTCACCACGCACGGCCGCCCGCTCGTGCTCACCGTCCGGCCGGACCAGCCGCTGCTCACCGACCCGAACGCGACGGTCGCGTGGTCCGGTGGTCTGTCGCCGAGCATCAAGACCGACGTGAACTTCGGCACGCTGATTGGCCGTTCCAGCGGTGAGACGATTCAGCTCGCGTTCCAGGGAGAGGGCTTCGTCGTCCTGCAACCGTATGAAGAGGTGGTGGTCCCGGCGAACCGGCGGTAGCGACGGGTCCGGAGCTTTTCGCCCTGCAAGGTGCAGCATCCCACCGATAACTGCGGGCAATGTACCACGCCTATACCGGTGCCTGGTGCGATATCCGTCCGATCCTCACCAGCGCTGGTCCCGTCGGTTGCGGCTCGTGCTGTCCGATTCGTGACGGTATTAAGAACTGTAGACAGCCTGGGAAGCGTGAACCGGAAGTGTTTGGTGATGTTTCTTTTCGGCTGCTGTTACGGATTTACGGCAGTGTGCTATGCGCGGATTCGGTCGAGGATGCCTCGGCCGGACCACAGATACATCACGCCGCTCGTGACGGTGAGAGCGACGGACAGGTAGAACAGCCACGGGCCAACCGAGAAGATGGTGCCGAGGATATCGGATCCAGCGGTAACGCCGCCGTAACGGTGGTCCCCCCAGAGCATCATCATGCCGAGCGCGAGGTTCGTCACCACCGTCTTCTGCTTGCCCCACCCGGCCGCGGGGATCACGACACCCTCCGCGGCTGCGAAGGTTCGAAAGCCGGTGATGATGAACTCGCGGCCCAGGATCACCGCCGCCGGCCATGTGGGAATAAAGCCTAGGTCCACGAAGGCGATCAGCACCGAGCTCGTGACGAGCTTATCGGCAACGAGGTCGACGAAGACGCCAACCTTGCTGACCGCGGCCCTCCGGCGGGCAAAGTAGCCGTCGAAGACGTCGGACCACGAGGAGATGAACCAGACGCCCGTGGCGGCCAGAAAGCCGGACGGCGGCTGCCATAGGAGCAGGACCAGCAACGGCGGGGCAAGGACCAGCCGTAACAGGCTGAGGCCGTTCGCCAGTTTCACTCGCCGCTACCGGTAGTTCACGAACTGCAGGTCCACGGGATAGTCCTTCCCCTTGAGCAACTGAATCACATTCTGCAGATCGTCCTTGCTCTTCGCCGTGATGCGCAGAGAGTCGCCCTGGATCTGCGCCTGCACCTTCGGATACTCATCGCGGATCGCCTTGGTGATTTGCTTACCGAGATCCTGCTCGATGCCTTGCACGAGGTCGGCGTGCTGCCGGACGTTGCCGCCAGACGCTGGCTCCGGCTCGTCGTAGCGCAGCGCCTTGAGGGAGACGCCGCGGCGGACCATCTTCCCCTCCATAAGGTCGCGAACCGTCTGCAAGCGGTAATCACCGTCGGTTGTGATCGTTATCCGGTCGCTCTCAAGTTCCAGGGTGGTGCGGCTGTCCTTGAGGTCGTAGCGGGTGATGATCTCACGCCTCGTCTGATCGAGGGCATTGATGACCTCCTGCCGGTCGTAGCGGGAGACAACGTCGAAACTGCTGGTCGATGCCATGGGGTACCTCCAGGAAACTTAGCTACATCGGAAGTAGGTGCGTGGGAAATTGTAGTAGGCGGTGGTGCAGCCGGGGCAACCGTATGAATCGAGGGTGCGAAGGGCACAACCGTTCACCGAGACCAGCACGTTCTGCGCCGAGGTGGAAAACACATACAGGTTCGCGTTCGCGCCGAACGTCTGCGTCTGACCCGGACTTATCGTGCCTGAGAACACTGTGCGCCCATCGGATTTCACCGTTACGGTGGCCGGGGTGTTGGTCCGTACGGTCCCAACGACCTCGCCAGTCGTCGGTGCCTGCGGGGTGTTCGTCGGTCTCGGCGTCATCGTCGGTTCGGGGGTGGGCGTTCGGGTTGGCCGCGGCGTAGGCGTCGATGTCGGCGTAGGAGTGGGTGTTCGCGTTGGCCGCGGTGTGGGCGTCTTTGTCGGGCGCGGCGTCGGGGTGCTCGTGGGCGTCGGCGTAGCGGTAGCCCGTGCCGCTGTGTTCCGTACACGAGTATTCCGCTTGACGGCAGGCTTCGGCGTACTCGTCGGCTCCGGCGGGGTTGTGGCAGTCGGTGCCCTGGCGATGCTGACCTCCGTGGGCATCTCGGCGGCACGCCGCTCCGTGGGAGCCGCGACTTGCGGTTGCGTCGTCGGCGACGGCAGCACGGCGACCGCGATGCTGCTGGGGGTCGGGACTGTGGATGCGACGGT
>JADDPA010000113.1:9745-37685 GCA_016782125.1 Thermobaculum sp. | reverse complement strand
GGCGACCATCATCTTAGAGGGGGTGCGACCCTCGTTGACGCACGTGCCGCCGACGTGTTCCCGTTCGATGAGCGCGGTCTTCCGGCTGGAGCCCGCGAGCGCGGTGGAGAGCGGTCCTCCTGCCTGCCCCGCGCCGATAACGATAGTGTCATACCGTTCAGTTGTCACCTGGTTGTTCCTTTCTGTGTTCCGGTCGGAGTCCGTTGGGCGACCGTGTCGTTAATCTTTCACCTACTTGTAGGCGGCTGCTTGGCACTCAGCGGTTGCTTAGCGCCCGGTCAAGGTTGAAAGCGGCGCTGATGAGCGCGAGGTGGGTCAGAGCCTGCGGGTAGTTACCGAGCAACTCGCCTGCGGGGCCGATCTGCTCCGAGTACAGCCCGAGGTGGTTCGCGCACCCCAGCATGCGTTCAAAGATGAACCGCGCTTCCTCCACGCGGCCGGCGTGCGTGAGTCCCTCCACCAGCCAGAACGTGCACGTGCTGAACGTGCCCTCCCGTCCCTCCAGACCGTCTTCCCCCTCCGCGCTGTTGTAGCGCTGCACGAGACCATTGGACGACAAACCGCCATCCCGTGGCGACCGATTTATCGCATCGAGCATCGAGTGCAGGCGTGGGTCGGTGGGCGCGAGAAAGAGGACCAGCGGCATCAACAACGTGGACGCATCGAGGGTGTCGTCGTCGTAGCTTTGCACGAAGGAGGCGCGCTCGGGATTCCAACCCCGTGCCATGATCTCCTCGTAGATCTCGTCGCGGATAGCCAGCCACCGTTCGCGGGGTGCTGGGAAGGAGCGCTTGTCCGCGAGGCGCAGCGCGCGATCCAGAGCAACCCAGCACAACAGTTTCGACGTTACGAATTGCTTGCGCCCACCACGCGTTTCCCATATTCCCTCGTCCGCGCGGTGCCAGTTCTCGCAGACCCATTCTGTCAGATCGCGGAGGTGCGCCCACAGCTCGAAGGAGATCGAGTCGCCATGCTTGTTGTACAGGTACACGGCATCCATCAGCTCCCCGTAGATATCGAGTTGGAGCTGGCCGCTTGCGGCGTTCCCGATGCGCACCGGTCGCGAGCCACGGTATCCCTCCAGGTGGTCCAGGGCGGTCTCGGGAAGATCCCTGCGGCCGTCGATCCCGTACATCACCTGGAGCGAGCCGTCAGGATTCCGTTCATGGCAGCGCGCGTCGAGCCATGCGACGAACTACGCCGCCTCCTGGTTAAGGCCCACGCGCATCAAGGCGTACAGCGTGAACGCGGCATCACGAAGCCATGTGTAGCGATAGTCCCAGTTGCGCTCGCCACAGATCACCTCCGGCAGACCGAAGGTGGGTGCAGCAACGATCGCGCCGGTGGGTGCGTACGTCAGCAGCTTGAGTGCGAGCAGTGAGCGATAGACCGTTTCCCGCCAGCGCCCCATGTATGAGCTACCGGCGATCCACTCCTGCCAGTATCGGACGGTGTCGGTAAATCGGTCCTGGGTCTCCTCGGGCGAAAGCCAGGCACCGCAGTCGGCGTCGGGCGCGATCTGTCGCAGGGTGAACACCGCTGTGTCACCCTCGTCGAGCGTGAACCGTCCGCACACCCCGCCCTCGATCTGCTCCAGTGGTATCTCGGTCGCGAGCCCGAGGCTCAGGTCGGACGAGTGAAAGGCCGCGCCCCGCTCGCAGAGCGAGGTCTCGTGCGGCGCGCGTGCGTTATTGAAGGCGGGCGTGCACTCCATCTGAAAGCTTATCTGCCCGCGCACGGCGTGGACACTACGGATGATCTGGTGATGACCGTCGCCGGTCTCGGTCCTGCCGACCGGCATGTAGTCGATCACCTCGCCCGCGCTCTTGGCGGAGAGGTAGCGCATCACGAGCACGTTCGTCTCCGGCCAGTAGAGTTGCTTCGTGTTCTCCACCGCACATTCAGGCGCAATGACGAAGCGTCCGCCCTTGCGGTCGTCGAGCAATGCCGCGAATACGGTTGGCGAGTCGAAACGGGGAAGCAGAGCCAGTCGATGGAGCCGTTCTTTCCGACGAGGGCTACGGTGTGGAGGTCACCTATCACCCCATAGCTGTCGATCGATTGGTACGTCACGTCGGCCCCGTTCAGCGCCCCACGGCTTTTGAAAGAGTATAACGCGCCATGCCATGTGCCGGCGGAGTGACACATCGGCTTGCCCAGCCCGGAAACGATGCGCCGACGTTGGCATTAGATGCGGCATGCGTCTTGCGTTAATGTCCGTGACAAAGCCTCTGCGCCGAAGTCCTTGCGAATTCCGATGGTCTCTCTGCAATTAGCAGCGTATTCCAGTGGAATGAAACCGGAGACGCATACCGTGCGTATAGCTAGGGACAGGCACCATCCGCAAGGCGATCGGAGCAGGGTCAGCAAGGGGGAAGTGCAGAGCGAATTCAGCACAGCGGCACAAACGGTAAAGTACGGAACCAACTCACACCACCGTACATGCACGAAAGGGAAACCAGGACATGACATTCACCCAAAACCGGGCGGACACGATGGAGCAGGCGGGACATTCGCGCCGAACGTTCATCAAGGGTGCTGCAGCCACCGGCCTCATGGCAATTGTTGCAGGGAGCACAAGCCCTTCGGCTGATGCAGCCAGCTTCGCCAAGGCAAACCTTCAGGACCTGACCGATGCGGACATCCTCAACTTCGCACTGCTGCTTGAGCACCTTGAGGCTGAGTTCTACAAGGGCGCCGTGGACAGCGGCGTGCTGACGGACTACAGCGTCGGAATCATCACCGAGCTCCGCGACAACGAGGTCATTCACGTCGACTTCCTGACGAAGGCGCTCATGGACGCCGGTATGGCCGAGGAGGATCTATCCTCCGCTGAGGATATCAACACGGACGCCTTCGACTACAGCAGCGAGGCGGCGATACTCGAGGTTTCCGAGGTTCTCGAAGAGACAGGCGTCGGTGCATACACCGGTGCTGCTGCCCTCCTCGACAGCAAGGATCTCCTGGCCGTTGCCGGTAGCATCGAGCAGGTCGAGGCCAGGCACCATGGCGCGATCCGCTGGCTCAACGATAAGAACCCCTCCCCGGATCGCGAGAATGCACTCGGCATCGTGCTGACGATCCCCGAGGTCCAGGAGCGAGCCAAGCCGTTCCTCAACAGCTAAGGCTGAAGATCGCAGCGCTACACCAGTAGCACATAAGGAGAGTCACACTTCATGAACCAAGAGACAACGAACTATCTACGCATGTTCGCGACCTCGAGGCGCCAGTTCCTCAAGGCATCCGTGATCGCGAGTGGTATGACCACCACAGCAGCGTTCGCTCCGGCCGCAGTTGCCGGCTTCTCGCTGGGCCAGGCCGCGGCGCAAGAGGGCGACCTCGGTGTCCTGAACTTTGCTCTGACGTTGGAGCACTTTGAGGCACGGTTGTACGAAGTCCTCACTGGTGAGGGTACCCTGCTTTCAGGCCAGGCGCTCGAGTATGGGCAGTACTACGGTAGCCAGGAGGCAATGCACGTCTCGCTCCTCACGGATGCGATCTCTGCTGCTGGCGGCGATCCCGTTATGGCGCAGGACGAGTACATGTTCCCGACGTTCGCCAACCAGCAGGAGGTGCTCGAGGGCGTCGCGGCGGTTGAGGATGTTGGTGCATCTGCCTACCTTGGCGCCGCGCCGCTCATCCAGGAGGCGGATTATCTGACGGTCGCCGTTCAGATCCACTCCAGCGAGGCGTACCACGCGACCGGCATTCGGCTGCTGGCGTACGGCACGGAGGGCGCGTTCCCTGACTTCAAGAACCGCGCCTTCGCGGATCCGCGCACGGCGGAAGAGGTCACCAAGATCGTCGCCGAGTTTGGCGTGATGGCCGGTATGCCCGATACGGGTGCCGGTGGCCTCGCTACTAAGAGCCGCGGTGCGAACGTCTTCGGCGTCGCGGGCCTCGGTGCCGTCGCCGCAGCCGGTGTGGGCATCGCCCACAGCCGCGCCGCACGCGAAGCGCGACAGCGCTAACACGGCTTTCCCTGGAGGCCGGCCGTTATGGCCGGCCTCTTTTTCATCTGCTGCATCTGCGCGCCACCGCGTCCCTTTGTTCTATACTGAGCCAGGCTCCATGCAACACGGGAGGTATGATATGCCACACGGACTGGGTGGTCCTGAGTTGATAATAATCCTGGTGCTGGTCATGCTGGTGTTCGGTGTTGGCCGTCTGGGCTCGATCGGATCCTCGCTCGGCCAGGGAGTCCGCGAGTTCAAGGCAGGCATAGCCGGTCGCTCCGAGGACGAACCAAAGCGGCTTGGCCCATAGAACAGGCATAGTGCCGTTTGAACGCGGCTACGAAATTTAATATACAAGCTTTGGAAGGGATGGTGGCGAGTGCACCGTCCCTTTCTCTATCCTTTTTTTTGCGTCTCTTTGAAGTCCTACCTCTGACCGCAACGCGTCAACTCACGTCGCCTGTGCGCAGTGGTAACCGGGTCGCTGCAGCCGTATAGTCGGGGTGGGGACTCACACGGACGGGGGGCGCCTTGCCGAAGAAAAGAACCGGTGTCCGCTTCGCGAACGCCACGGAGGCGGAATTCGGGCGATTGTTGCAGCGGCTGCGGCTTCGGTGGGAGTACGAGCCGCATACGTTCGTGTTGCGGACGAAGCCGGACGGCACCCCCGCCCTCGCCTTCACCCCCGATTTCTATCTTCCGGACATCAACATTTACTTCGAGCTCACGACCCTGCGCCAGAAACTGGTAACGCTCAAGAATCGCAAGGCACGCCTGCTCGCGGAGCAGCGGCCCGATGTGCGGTTGCGCATTTTGTACCGCCGCGATTGCCAGGATGTGCTGTGTCCCGCTCGAACGCGGCGTGCGCGTGAGGCGGTCCTGCGAAAGCTCCTCGCCGCACCACCGGAGGACGCATTGCGCCAGGCAGGGTGGGTCGTCTACCTCCAGCGCCGTGCGGACCTCGCCGGGAGGGTCTCCGTCATGGGGGTGTGGCTCCCGCTCAGACCCGACTGGGCCGGCAAAAAGGTGAACGTGTGGGTGTATCCCAGGAGCCTGGAGATAGAGCGCGGCGGCTCGGTGATCGCGCGCTTTCCCTGTTCGTATGATGAGCGCGCCCGGGTGCTCACGTCCGTCGAGCCGGGCGAGTTGCTCGCTCAGCCCGACATGGCACAGGGTACGCTTGCGCTGCCGCAGCTCGATCTCCGCCCGTTGCCTGACCGCCGGCTCCCCGGCCGTGTACGGCACGCCGCTCAGGCCGTGCAACCGCCCCTGCCGCTCTGACATCGATGCGGCGTGCCGGTGCCGTCCGTCCGATTGGACGCAGGCGTCCGGGCCCGCGTGCCTCTGGTACAATTCGCCGGTGGATAAGAATGGGACGGATCGATGGACAACGAACGCGCGGTCATGACCAACCGCAAGGCGCTGCACGATTACTTCATTGAGGACACCCTCGAAGCGGGCATCGCTCTCACTGGCACGGAGATCAAGTCGGTCCGGCGCGGGAAGATAAACCTTCGCGACAGCTACGCCCAGGTCGAGCGGGGCGAGGTATGGCTGCACAACTGCCATATCGCTCCCTACGAAGAGAGCGGGCAATACTTCAACCACGATCCGCTGCGCCCGCGCAAGCTGCTCCTGCACCGCAGAGAGATCGCCGGCCTCATAGGCACGGTGCAGGCCAAGGGGCTCACGCTGGTCCCGCTGCGCTTGTACTTCAAGCAGGGCCGTGCTAAAATAGAGTTGGCGATTGCTCGTGGTAAGCGTAATTACGACAAGCGAGCTGCCACCGCCGAGCGCGAAGCGCAACGAGAGATTGAGCGTACTCTCAAAGAACGTACGCGCTAGGCGGTATCGTACAACCCTGGGGATGACTGGATTCGACAGGGGTGTAGGGTACGGAACTGCAGGCCGAGGTGCCTTGTCCTCGTTAACAAGGGGCACAGCCATAACTGGCAATGAGACTTTCGCTCTAGCTGCCTAGTCTAACCTAGATCAGCTACGTTCGCCCGGTCCCTTCTCCGGTGGGACAGGTGCGAGCGTTGAAATACCGGAGTGCTGTGTTAGCGCCCGCCGGGGCGCGACCACCTAAGACTAATCCGGCTGGTCGCGTGGCCCCCCGCTGGTTGGGAACCGCGTGGTGAGAACTAAAAGCCAGATATGCCTGTAGGATGTTTCTGTCCGAAACTTCTGGACGGGGGTTCGAATCCCCCCATCTCCACCCAAGGGGAGCGGTAACGCTCCCCTTTTTGCTGCCTTGCGAATGGCGTACTTTGTCCCCCGTGTTGGCGTATATCCGCACGGCCTCAGGTTCCTGTCCCGAGCGCGCGGTTGAACAGTCCATCGTGGATGTATTCTTGCCTCCTAGCACAGAGTGGTATAATGCCGACTGTTGCGATAAACGAAATGTGTCGAGGTGCTGCTTGAAGGATTGGTTTCGTCGCCATCATCCGCCCAGCTTCCAGGCGGTGGGGGAGAACAATCGCGAGATCCCCGACGACCTGTGGACGAAGTGTCCGGGATGCGGCGAACTCCTGTACCAGCGTGAGCTTGAGGTAAACGACTGGGTCTGCACTCGCTGTGCGCATCATTTCCGCCTCCGAGCACCGCAGCGGCTTGCGCAACTCACCGATGACGGCAGTTTCGAGGAGCATGAGGCGTATCTGCGGCCAGCTGATCCGCTACAGTTCGTCAGTGCGACCGAGTCCTATCGGGAGAAGCTTGAGCAGGCACGGAAAAAGTCGAAGCTCAGCGAAGCTATGGTGGTCGGCACCGCTCGCCTGAATGGTTGTCCGCTTGTCATCGCGGTGACTGACTTCCGCTTCATGGGTGGCAGCATGGGCGCGGTGTATGGCGAAAAGCTGGTGCGTGCGGTGGACCTGGCACGTGAGCGCCGCCTGCCCGTGCTCACCGTCTCGGCATCGGGCGGCGCGCGTATGCACGAGGGCATGTTCTCGTTGATGCAGATGGCGAAGACCACTGCGGCGTTTGCCCAGCTCGGCCGTGAACGCCTGCCGCATATCTCCCTCCTGAGCGACCCGTGCACCGGAGGTGTCACCGCGAGCTACGCGACGAACGCAGACGTGATTGTCGCCGAGCCCGGCGCGCTGATCGGCTTCGCAGGTCCGCGCGTGATCGAGCAAACAACGCGTCAGAAACTCCCGCAAGGGTTCCAGACCGCCGAATTTTGCCTGCAGCACGGGATGGTGGATATGGTCACCCCACGCCGCGAGCTGCGGCCAGTGATCGGCAACCTCATGCAGCTACTCTGTGGGAGTGTCCCTGTTGCATCCTGAACCTCGAACCGCGTGGGAGCGGGTCCAGCTCGCGCGCAACCCCGCGCGTCCCAAGACTCTCGACTACATCGACGGTCTCATCGAGCGCTGGGTCGAGTTGCACGGAGACCGTGCGCACGGAGATGACAAGGCTCTCGTGACCGGCGTCGGGTCCTTCGGGGGGCGCTCGGTCGTGGTGCTCGGTCACCAGCGCGGAAGTGATACGCGCGAGAATCTTGCCCGCAACTTCGGCATGCCCCGGCCAGAGGCGTATCGCAAGGCGGTCCGGATGATGGAGGTTGCGGAGAAGTTCGTTCTGCCGGTGATCTGCTTCGTGGACACCCCTGGCGCAGACCCCGGTATGCAGTCGGAGGAGCGCGGCCAGGCGGTGGCCATTGCAGGCTCCCTGTACGCCCTCGCGAATCTGCCGGTACCCGTCGTGGTCGTCGTCATCGGGGAGGGTGGTAGCGGCGGCGCGCTCGCGATTAGCACTGGTGACCGCATCCTGATGATGGAGAACTCGGTCTACTCGGTCGCATCCCCAGAGGCAAGTGCGACGATTCTATGGCACGACGCTACGAAGGCGCCGGAGGCCGCGGAGAAGATGAAGATTACCCCGCCTGACCTGCTGGAGTTTGGCATCGTGGACCGCATCGTCGCCGAGCCGCCCGATGGCGCGCATGCCGATGCCGAAACGGCGATCCGGAGCGTCGGCACCTGCATCCAGACAACTCTGGAGGAGCTCGACGCTTTCTATCGGACCGACCGCAGCTACGACAGGGACCGCCTCCTCACCGCTCGCGCCGAGAAGTATCGGCGCATCGGCGCCTGGCATGAGGACCGTCCACAGTTGACCGAAGTCTATTCCGACGTCGCCGAGGCATAACCCGTCCGCATCCTTCGTAATCTCTGAATCCAAAGCGCCTGACTCCTCGCGGCATATTCGACACGCCTAGAGTACGATGGTGGTATGGGAGCAGGGGAGAGACGAGGCGTGATACCAGAGTCGCATCGAGAAAGTACCGGGGCTGCCTTCATCGAGGACGCGCTCGACCTGGAGGCGCAAACCCAGAGCAACGGCGTGGAGTTGACTGTTGCATCGGTGGCGCGTTTTCTCGGCGCGGGCACCCTGGCCTTCGATAACGCGGAGCGAGAGCTACCGCCGGTGGCCCCGCTGGATTTCGACGCGGACGGATGGCTACATCTTGCTCCCGGCGCGTACAAGATCCAGTTTACGGAGACGGTCCACGTGCCACTCGACCGTTTCGCGATAGCGCGTCCCCGGTCGAGTCTCTTGCGGATGGGAGCGTCTGCGCCGAGCGCTCTGTGGGACTCCGGGTTTCGGGGTAAGGGCGAGGGCCTGCTGGTGGTGTATAACCCGCACGGTCTCCGCTTACGGCAGGGTGCGCGCGTGGTGCAGCTCGTCTTTTTCCGGTTGCCCCAGGTGTCGGAGCGTCCGTACAGCGGGGCGTACCAAGGGACCGGGCTGAAGCGCGACCCATAAGCGCGAGTTGCCCGATTGTTGGTGCTGCCGGTGATGAGCGCCCAGGGCGTCCACTCAATGTTTGCCGGGGTGCGAGTCTCCGCACCATTCCGCCCGTGGGGTAAGCACAGAGACCCTCTACCAAGTCGGATCATACGCAATCCGGCTGAACGGTGCAGTTTGTGTCATTCCGAGCGTGCGAGGAATCCGTGGTGCGGCCTACGAATCCCTCACTGCGCTCGGGATGACATGCGATAGTCTGCAACCGGACTGCGTTTCAGCCGTTGGGTGTCCTGTACAGGAAGCGAGACTTGCGGAAATGCCGCGCCGCGCCGGTGGCATGCACCGGGAGGCGGCGCTACAGATCCTCCAGGTCGGCGAGCGTGGCGTACAAGGCGGCCTGATGGCGGTCGTCGGCCAGCACCACGTAGTTGCGGCACCGTACAGTGCCGTTTGGCGGGACGACGGCGTGGAGCAGAGCGCGGTGACTTACCCCATACGTTCCCATGTCCCTGCCCTCTACCGTGCCGCCGGGCGTGCCAACCAGCACAAGGTTCCTGCCCGACTCCGGGTACTCGGCGGAGATCCACTGCTGCCCGCTCAGGCTCGCGCCGCCGCGCATCCCACCGCGCGTGAAGTCTTCCTGGTCCGGGAGGACCAAAAGCGGCATCTCCGGTTCGACACTGGGCGAGACCTCCAGCTGGTACGTGATCGCCCGAGCTGGTCCAGTGCTACGGAGAGTGGAGAACACGGCGAGCACGTTGCTTTGCGGCACGGTAAGGTACTCAACCTCGAAGCGCAAGCCGCGCACTTTCTCGTGTTCCAGGTCGCCCCATAGCCGCAGGCCCTTCCATGGGATGCTCTGCTGACCCTCGCGCCGCGTGGGTTCTGCCTGCATGGTAAGCCCGGCGAGGCGGCCGAGGTTGTCGTACCCCCAGCCTCCGCGCTCCCACACGACCGGATGGATACCGCCATACACCGGGTAGTTCCACCAGCGCTCGCGCGGTACCGGGAAGTTTGAGAACAGGTGCTCACCCTCCGGCGAACTGAGCGTATAGACGGTGCCGAGCACGCCGGGCCGAACGCCGAAGGAGAGCCAACCGTTCTCGACGCGCCAGACAGCCTCGCCCTGGTCGGTCGTCTCCTCGACGCGCACGTCGCCCCGCGACGACCCGAGCGCGATCATTGGTGCGGTGAACCTCCCGCGCAGGCCGGGATGCTGCATCTCAAGGGAGCTCTCCGCCGCACAACGTGTGGCGGTAGGCGTAACGGTCACCGATTCAGTCGGACTCCCGACGCTGCTGACCTCCGAAAACTCCAGCCTGGTGGGGTTGACGCTGAAAGAGGGCGCGGTAGTCGCCTGAACCGTGGCGCTCTCCGCTCTTGGGTGAATGTAACGCGCCTCGATTTCGGCGGTTACGGGGTCATCGAGAAGCAGCAGCGGTGCGGGCACGAGCCGCACGCCAGCCGCGGGCAGCACCTTCGCCGGTGCGTGCGCGATGCGCTGTTTGTCCCGCCACTCACGCTCCACGATCTGCCAGCCGCCGAGCGTGGGCAGCAGGGTGACCTCCTCGAATCGGGTCGATTCGCCCGCCCCTATCGCCACGGCGGGCGCGCGTAGCGCGAGCCGCTGCCAATTGTCCGCGTTGCAGCGAGGCGTGAGTCCGTCCGGCCACAGGATGCCGAAGGTCCAGCCTTCTCTATCGAGCGCAATCCAGCGAGCCGTTAGCGGCGGCTCTGAACCCGGGCCGTCCCACCGATAGCCGGGCATGGAATTGGCCCCCCGAACAACACCCTCGGGTAGCGGCAAATACGCCGCGTCCTCCGGCTGGTCATCCACAGGGGAAGATGCGTATCGGATGGAGACCGTCCGCTCCTCACCCGAAAGGTTTGCCACCTGCGCGCTTACGGTGACCTTGTTGTCCGCGTGCATGGCAATCGTTCGTTCGAAGCGCATCCCCGAAAGGCCCTTCATGTTCGAGCGCAGCGTCAGGTGTACCCGCCCGGCATCCTGCTGGAAGGAGATCTCGGCGCGCTCATCATCGAGCGGGCTCGGCCAGTACGGCGGGCCAGCGACAAACCACTGGTTCAAGAGTGCTCTGCCGCTCCGCCGCTCCCGGAAGGTGGCAGATGGCTCCTTGTGCGAGATGCTGAGGACGAGGTCGTCGGTGAAGAGGAGCGTCTCGTCCTCCTTACGCGTCATCTGCACCCGCCCGGGCTCGATTGCGACGACCTCCGTCTTGAGCGGCGGGTGGGTCGTTACCTGCTCCCCGATCGTGACGACCGGGCTGACGGCTACCGGGTACACTCCTCCGGCGGCGCGCAGCTCAATGGGAATCCCTGCTACCTCCCCCACGTTAAGGTGGAGGTGCTCGTCCTCGAGCGCTGCGACCAGTCCCACGGAAGGCTGCATCAGCAGACGCACGTCCATCATCTCGTCGGTGCGGTTATACAGGTTTAATGTCGCCGACGCGGACTGGTCGGCACGCAGCACAGGACTCTCGGGCTCCAGCTGAAGCTCGAGAGCCGGCAACACGCGCACCGTCGCCGCCATGTCGAGTGGATGACCGTTTATCAGCAGTTGGAGGGACGCCGCGCCGTAGTCCGCCTTCTCCGCGTCGGCGGTGAGTTTCACCTGTACCGTGCCGGTGCCTCCGGCGGGCACGGACAATACCTCGTAATGCTGGGCCTTCACCGGGCCATCATCCTTTGCGACGACGGCAATGGTGAGCGGCTCGTCCGTCTTGTTGAGCGCACGCAGGGTCGCAAGCTGCTCCTTGCCACGCAGCATCGCGACCCGCGCCACGTCGAGGGCGAGCATCAGATCCGGTTTGTCCAGCTCAACCAGTTTCTTCGTGCGCTGATCGAACACAGCCCGAAGCGTCCCCGCCGCGCTGTCCCACTCGTAGGGGAAGACGAGTGTGTTGTTGCGCTGCTGGGTATCGAGGCCGAGCGAGAGGTCGCGCTTGTAGCACGCGTACCAGTCGGTCACTTCGAAGTAACTCTTCGTGAGCGGGTGAGCCAGCAGCAGGGGGACGTGGTTCTGAAGCTCGTTCCAGCCGGTCTGGTCCGGACCCCAGTGGAACCCCGTCTTCTTGTACAGCGGTACGGCCCTGGTGTTGCCCGGCCACGTGCCGAGCGTGATGCGCGTGTGCCCCAGCTCGACCGCGCGGTCGATGCACCGGCGGATCAGGTCGCGCCCGATCCCCCGCCCGTGGTACTCGGGATCAGAGGTGAGCAGCCCAACATACCCGGCTTTTACGTCGTCCGGAATCTGGATGAGGTTTACGAAGCCGACCGCCTTGTTATCATCCCACGCAAGGTACGTGTTGAGGACGTTCTCTTCCGCCATTTCACGCTCAATCGCCTCGGTGGGCAGGAGCACGTTGTCTACGAAGCCGTCAGGCCATGCGGGGTCTGATGCCTTGAACAGGCGCGCGACTGCCGCGGCGTCCTGCGGCTGATATTCTCTTACCTGGACTGTCACTTTATGCCTCCGGGTCGTGCGACGAATGGTGCGGTGGGCAGTATATCAGACGGTGTGTTGGACTGCTTTGGCCACACTGACTGGTGCTGCGAAGGCACCCAGCCCGTCTGCTCGCGGGACGGTGACGATGGGTGCTTGGCCCCCGGACTAGAAGCCACGCGCCAAACGCTGTTATCGTAAGGTGCGCTCACGGCCAATGTCGGCAGGACACCATGTTGCGGCAGGAGTCAGCGTTAGGTCTCGCGGGGCACACTATCGAGGTTACGGCACAGGTAGTGCGGTATTGAACGGGCTACGTCGCTCCCTGTCTCGTTATTCCCATTCGATCCGCTCACCCCAGAACGCTATATCGCAGACGATGACGAGCAGATGCGACGCCATCATGATGGAGGTATCGTGGGAGCACGACAGTGTCTGGTATGCGGTAGCGGCGTTGCCAATACCGCTACCACGTGCCCAACGTGCGGCGCGCCACTGGCCGCTCCGGGAGGTGTTGCCGGAGGCGATCCCAACTTCGTAGGCGTCTTGCCTCCGGGCACGTTGCTGAACGGCGGCAGCTTCTCCATCGGGAGGGTGCTTGGCCGTGGTGGCTTCGGTATCACCTACCTGGGGGCGGACCTGCGGCTGAAGCGCCGGCTTGCGGTCAAGGAGTTTTTCCCCGCTGGCTCCAGCCGGAAGGGGACGAGCGTGGTGCTCGCCGGCGCGCTGAGTCGTCGGGACTACGAGGCCGCGATCCAGAAGTTCGAGCAGGAGGCGCAGATGGTTGCGCGCTTCCGGCACCGCAGCATCGTCAATGTGTACGAGGTCTTTGAGGAGAACGACACCGCGTACATGGCGATGGAGTACCTGGAAGGCGACAACCTCATGGAGAGGATGGAGCGGCGAGGGAGCCCCCTCCCCGAGTCGGAGTTGGTGGCCTTTAACGGTACGCTCGCGGAAGCGCTCGAAGAAGTCCATGCCGCCGGCGTGTTGCACCGTGACATAAAGCCACAGAACATTATGCTCGTGGGGCCGCAGGAGCCCCCGCGCCCGGTGCTGATCGACTTCGGTGCAGCCCGCGAGTTCGCTAGCGGGATGGCCGCCCGCCATTCGATAATGCTCACGCCCGGCTACGCCCCGCTTGAACAGTACGGTGAGCAGGCGCGGCGCGGCCCATTCACGGATATCTATGCCCTCGCCGCGACGTTGTACCATATCGCGACGGGAGAGCAGCCGCCGGCGGCTACGGAGCGCGTGCTGGGCGTCGCGCTCAAGTCTCCCCGCACCGTGAATCCCTCCCTGAGTGCCTCCTTCGACGCGGCTCTGCTCCATGGGCTTACGATGAAAGTGGACGAGCGGCCGCAGAGTGCGCTGGCGTTCCACCGCGAGCTGGCAGGCGCCGCTCCGGCTTCGCGTCCACGGGTTCCCAACCCCTCCGCTCGCACGGTCAGACCGTCTTCACCATCTGCACCCCCGTCTCGGTCTACTCCTGGGCCGCCGCCGGCACCGACCCCGTCAGCACCCGTTGGACACCTGGAGCGCGTGCGGCAGATAGCCCGTGCGCTTCGCCCAGCCGCACAGGTGCGTGCCGATGGGCTTCTTTGTCCGGTGTGCCGATCTGCAGAGGTGGTCGACTCGGCCCGTTCTGTGGCCGGCATGCAGTGTCCTGTCTGCCGCGACGCGGTGTTGCAGGAGCGATTCTCTCCGGGCGGGCCGTTGCTGTGTCCGTCCTGCTCGACCGGAGACCTGGAGCCGATGGGCGGGGACCTCGTGCGGCCCGGCGTCCTCATGCGGTGTCCGGCGTGCCGGACGGGGAACGTGATGCAGTACGTGCGCAGCCAGATGCTCCTGGTGCCCGATATCTGGGCGCAGTGCGACCACTGCGGCGCGGATTTCGACTATCACGCTGGTTATGACAGTCTCACCCTGGCGGAGTTGCCGTCGGGCCCAGGGCACTTGAACTCTAGCTCTATCGGTCAGACGAGAGCGCGCAGTGAGTGGGCACTTATCGCGGGAGGCGGATCGGCCGATGCATATATCTGTGGTGTATGCGAAGCGGAGTTTCACACCTGTCGCGATGGCGGCATCGAGTGGGTCGCACGCAGGGGCAGCCGTTCACAGGTGCCCGCCGAGCACCGCGGACAGTGCTGGAGCCGCCCCCTGTGGCAGAAGATTGCGCATAAGATCCCGGTCGACAGCGGCAACATCGCATGCCCCAACTGCGCGGCGCAGTTCGATGAGGTCGCGCCCGGTCAGCTTACCGTCCTTGACGCGTCTCGCGACCCGTATGGGGCACTCGCCACCCACCGCGGGCGCACGTACCCGGTTGCGACCTGGCGGACGCTCGGCAGCGGCGGCGCTGCGACCGGACCCGGGCTGGTCTGTCCCCATTGCACCGCGGAGTTGCGGGAGGAGGGGCGGGCGAATGAGTACACCCTTGCCGCGTACGACCCCGACCACGACCCGCGAGGCACCGGGGGGCGGTATCACGGACAGCGACTCAGCCGCCGTGAGTGGCAACGCATTGCCGCGGGCACATTGCCTGCTAGGGAGGCAGCGCAGCTGCGGGATGAGGCGCACCGTGAACTGTGGGCCGCGCTCTGTGCGGGCGAGCTCTCCCCCGCCGAGGGGTCGTTTCCCGTGCCAAAAGCAGGGGATGAGAAGGTTGTCGTGACGTTTGGAGCGGTGCAGATTCGGTCGCGGCTGGGGTTTCATTACGAATACGACAGCGGCCAAATCTGGCTCACGACGAAGCGACTGGTGTACCAGGGCGAGCGCTCAAACGAGAATATGCTCCTTGCGGAGACAGACGGTTGCGAGCTGGAGGACCTGATGCACGGGTACGATGCTGTAGTGACCATTCGTCGGGAAGTATGGGGCACTCCTTTCTCGTTCGGCATGGACGTCGGCACGCTCGATCTGGAAGTCGATGAACTGCCGCTGCGATTGCCCTGGGATGAGAATAGCTTCGCGCAACTCTTCACGAGCCTGCGCCGGATGGTGTAGGCGTTTGGGTCCCGAGCCACGAGTCACCGGAGGTGTATAGCTTGCTACAACTTTCTATCAAACCGCATCGCACGTACTTGCGGGCAAACGCGGGTCCGCAGAAACTGTTCGTGATGCTCAAGATGCTGCCCTCGACCGAGGCGGCGGGCGCGCGGCCCAACGTGAACCTGGCAGTGGTCATGGACACCAGCGGTTCCATGCGCGAGCCCGCACCGGGCGCCGACATCCGGGTCATCCCCACCGATCCGGTCGTCGTGGACGGCAAGACGTATAACGGCACCTTCGAGGGGTCTACCAAGCTCGATGTTGCGATGGAGGCGGCGCGCAGGCTGATCGACAGCCAGAGCCTCCAGCCCAGCGATACGGTGGCGCTTATTCAGTTTGAGGACAACTCTACGGTGGTCGCACGAGGGCAGGCCGGGCAAGACCGTACTTCGCTGGCCGAAGGCATCGAGAGCCTGACGCAATACAGCGGGGGCACGCAGATGGGCAAGGGCCTGCGCAACGCGGTGACGGTACTGCGGGAGGAGGACGACGCGGCGCGCAAGGTCCTTCTGCTGACGGACGGCCTCGCGGTGGACGAAGCGGAGTGCAGGGCCGCCGCGGGTGCGCTCGCGGAGTTGCGCGCCCCGATCGTCGGGCTCGGGGTTGGCGAGGAGTACAACGAGGACCTGCTCACCGAGATCTGTAACCTCAGTCTGGGGCGGCCGTACGACCTGCGCGACATGACAAACCTGCCGCAAGTCTTCGAGGCAGAGTTAGGCTCGACTGCCAGTCAGGTGATCTCGGATGTCCGGGTGACGCTGCGGATGGTGCGCGGCGTGCGGCTGGCTTCTGCGATGCGCGCGTATCCGAGTCTGGCCGACGTAGACACCTCGCGCGATCCGCTGGCACTGGGCAGCATCGAGGCGGGGGATCACACGGTGTTTATCCTGGAGTTTGACCTTCCGGAGCGGCCGCCCCTGCGGGCACGCCTCGCCCAGGTGGGGACCACGTATCAGGTTCCCGCGCAGCAGTACCGCGGGGAGATACCGCCGCAGGACCTGACCGTTGAGTTCACGGACGATGAGGCGCTCGCTGCTCAGGTGGACCCGGAGGTGATGGGCTATGTCCAGCAGCGCAACGTCGATAACCTCGTCCGTCAGGCGACGGAGCAAGCGAAGCACAACCCGGAGCAGGCGGGGAAGACCTTGCAGCTTGCCCGCTCGATGACCCAGCGCCTGGGCAACAGCGGCATGACGATGGCGCTTGGCAAGGCGGAGGAGGAGCTCAAGAGCACAGGCACTATCGCCGTGGGGACCTCGAAGACGATCAAGCTCGGGTCGCGGACCCAAACGATGAAGGTATCCGGACCGGAGGTGACTCCCGATGAGTTGCCCTCAGAGGAAGAGATCAGGCGAGTCACCGGGGCGTAGTCTCGCGGGGCCAGAAGGAGCGATACGATGATCAAGTGTCAGATCTGTCAGCACGATAACCCAGCGGGAGCGGAATACTGCGAGGATTGCGGGGCGTCGCTCTCGACATCCGCCGCCCCCGCCGCAGGCGCCGCCCCGTCGCCCGAGGCGCCACCCGCGTCGATCCCAATGCCGGAACCGACGCCAGAAGCAGCCGCCGAGATGGCCGACGCACCGGCAACTGCCAACGCTCCGGAGGCAGCGCCATCCGCGCCCGCGCCCGATGCTGGTGCGAATATACCTACGACGCCCGATGTGTCGGTGGATGCACCTGCGGCATCGGCACCCGCCCCGGCGACCGTACCGGACGCAGCGCAGATAGCGGTTGGCGGCGGGACGCCGCGACTTGTTCCGAATCGTCACGGCGCGCAATCTGCCGATGAGTTTCCCTTGCTCGTGGACCGGCTCGTCGTGGGTCGTTTCGATCCCGAGACTGGCCCGGTCGACATCGATCTGTCGCAAACGCCTGAGGCGCCGCTGATCTCCCGGCACCACGCGCAGCTGTACAAGGAGGCGGATGGCCGGTGGTATGTCACGGACCTGGGCTCGACAAACGGCGTGTTCGTCAAGTCAGCAGGTGCCGCCACCTTTGGGCCGCGCCTTACCGCGCCACAGCCGCTGTCTGAAGGCGACGAGCTGGCGTTCGGTAACGCGCGCTTCGTCTTCCGGACGGGCTAGGTGATGGACAACGAACGAGAGCCGCTGCCCGACGGCCATTCCAAGGAGGCGAACGGGCACGACCCGCAGCCCGCCGACATATCCCATGAGATAACCAAACTAGCGTCACCCACTATGAGCGAGCCTGTTCCGACCACCACGCCTGCCCCTCCTGCCGCGGATATGGCAGATACTGAGTCCTCCTCGGAGGCGGCCGTAACCGATGAGGTAGCAGCGGATGTTGTCGCTGAGCCCACTTCGGGCAGTACGACCGGGTCCGATTTGCCGTATGTTGTTCCGGCTGGCGAGCTTGCTGGGCTGGAGCAGTCTGCTTCTGTTCAGGGAGATGCCGCGCAGGATACCGCCGCACCAGAGCCTGTGCCGACCGCTCCTTCCGGTCCGGCGGAGCTCGAGGAGCTGACCCTGCCGTCCTCCGTATCTGCGCTCGATCCATTGCCCGATGGGAGCACGATTGGTCCCGATGGTGCCGTGTTCGTCGAGGGGCTTACGGAGCGACGCGGTCGCCTGAACCGATATCGAGCCACTTGGGCGAGCACGGCCGATGGGCCGCTCCCAGCCGAACTCCGCGAGGGGCCGGTTGACCACGCAGAGTTGCAGCGCGAGGGGGCAGTACTCTCCGAGGTGCACTACGCGATGCTCCCCGCGCTGTACGCGACCTGGGAGGAGAATGGACGCCGATACGTGGCGGTCGAGCGGGTGGAGGGTCCGACCCTCGATGAGGCGCTCAGGGACGGTCTCGGCGCGGAGCAGGCCGTCTCAATCACGCTCCAGCTCGCGCAACTGCTGCGTCGCCTCCACAGGGCGGGATGGGCGCTCGTCGGGCTCTCACCGGACGACGTGCAGATCGGTCAGCCGATCCGTCTCGCGCACCTGGGTACGGCCGTCCGCATCGGCGAGGCACCGTTGCACGCCATCCAGGTGCCCGGCTACTCCGCGCCCGAGCTTGTCGGGCAGGCTCCCATCACGGGCAAGGAAGATGTATACACGCTCGGCGCACTGCTGTACCGGACGTTCACCGGCGAGCCGATACCCGAGCAGGGACCGGAGCTGGCCGCGCTGGCCGCGATCTCCACTACTCCTGGTTCGCCACAATTGCTCGCCCCGGCTCTCGCTCCCGCGTCCGAGCGGATGGAGTTGGAGGAGTTCTACCAGCAGCTACTTGCGTTCAAGCAACGGCTGACGCTGGCACCGCTCGCGTTGCGAGTCGCGAGCGGCACGTCGATCGGGCTAAATCAGACGCGGCTAACGAATGAGGACGCATGTGGATACCTCACGTGGTGCTCCGCATACGAGGGGCGTGTTGCCTACAACGCGGTGCTCTGCGCGATCGATGGTATGGGCGGGATGGACGCGGGTGAGGTGGCCAGCACGTCCGCGCTGAGGGCCGTCTTGCAGACCGCATCACTGCAAGTCACGACGCAGATTGCCGGCGCTGCAGGTGCCGACCTTGAGACGGAGGAGGGAGCTGGCACAGGCGCCACGGGCGGGGCCGAACGCTCTCCACGGATCGACCCGAAGGACCTGGTCCGGGCGGCGGCGGAGGCATCGTATACCGCGGCGCGCGGGCGGCGGGTTGGAGCCACGATCACCTGCGCGGTGATTGAAGATGGGACCTTGACGCTCGGACACGTCGGCGACACCCGCGCATACCTCCTCCGCGACGGAGACTTAACGCAGCTAACCCGCGATCACTCGCTCGTGGCAGCGATGGTCGCGAGCGGTATGCTCACGCCGGAGGAGGCGCGCGGGCATCCGGAACAAAACAAAGTTCTCCGGTCGCTCGGCGGGCAGCGAACCTTACCCCCCGAGCATATCGACGGGCTGGACGTGGCGTACGGCGCGTCGGTGCTCGAACTGCGCGATGACGATCAGCTCCTCTTGTGCAGTGATGGCGTGTGGGGGGTGCTCGACGATGACGCGCTTCATGAGATCCTCACCAGCGCTGAAGATTGCGAGACGGCGGTTCGGGTCGTCATTCGTCGCGTGCTGGAGGGTGGCGCCCCGGACAACGCCGCGATCATCGTGGCTCGATGTACGGTGATGCCGGCAAGCTGACACCCCTCAGCGGAGCGCGGCCCCACGTCGGAGCCAGGACAGGCACAGAGACCCACGGTCGACATGGGCTCAGGGTCAGCACCCGCCGCTCTAGGCTCCTGCCCGATTACCGGCCCCCTCAACCGCCGTAGACCAGGCCGTGGCCGAACGGAAACAAGGGGTTCTCTGAGTCGTACGGCACATCCTCCTTCTGCCGCCGCACAGCATCCATCGACGACGGCAGCTCGAACGGCAGCTTGCCGGATGGCGGGAACCGTCCGAACACGACGTCAAGCAGGGCCGCGTCGCTCGCCCCGAAGTTTGCCAAGAGCACTGCGCTCGCTTCGGCGATCTCCGGGATCACCGCGGGTCGGTCCAGGTAGATGTCTACGACCGTCGGTACCGTCTCCAGTATGCTCAGGATGCGCGCCTTTTCCTCCTCGCCGAAGCTCAGGTCGCCTGCATGGAAGAACGCTTCCAGGGGTTCCCGGTCTCTTGGCTCGAACGGCGTCCGCAGCCGCATGATCGCCACATCGGCATCCGTCACACTCGCCACAATCTCGCCGTATTCGGAGGCAACGTCTTGGGCGATGTTCTCGATGTAGATCTTCGGTCGACCCCGCAGCGGCAGGGTCGCACGGCCCGATAGTGCACCGTTCTTCAACAGGACGATGGATCTACGCTGGGTTGCCTCCCCAGCCTCGCGGAACTCGGGGCGGCCGACAACGCTCTCCGCCCGCTCCGAGTCCACGTATGGGTTGTCGAACAGTCCGAGCCGATATTTGTCTCGCAGCAGCCGCCGTACCGACTCGTCGATCCGCTCCTCGGACACTTCGCCATTCCGGGCCAGCTCGACGATGACCTCGGGACAGTCATCACCGCCGAACTGGTCCACACCGGCGTCCAGAGCCTTCGCCGCCCGCTCGATTACGCTGAGGTGCTCGACGCCCCACGCCCGCGCGACCATTACCCAGCCGGCCAGGTCGTGGTCGGTGAGCAGCGCCCAGTCGGTGCATACCATGCCGTCGAATCCGTACCGCTCGCGCAGCAGCCCGGTGATCACACCCTTGTTGAATCCGAAGCCAACTTCCTCGAGCTCCGTGCCTACCGGCATACCGTAGTACGGCATGATCTGCGCAGTACCCGCTGCGAACGCCGCCTCGAACGGGATCAGGTGGTACTCGAAGTTGTCGCCGGGATAGACCTGCTCCCTACCGTATGCGAAATGGGCGTCCTCACCGTCCATCTGCGGGCCGCCGCCGGGGAAGTGCTTCGTCATGCACGCAACGCTGTCCGGCCCGAGCGTCTCGCCCTGGAAGCCGCGGATATACGCGGCGGTCATCCGCGAAGCGAGCTCAGCGTCCTCACCGAATGTGCCGTTCGTCCGCCCCCAGCGCGGCTCAGTCGCGATGTCCGCCATCGGGTGCAGGGCGACATGAATGCCCATTGCGCGGTACTCGCGACGAGCTATGTCGCCGAACTGCTGGACAAGCGCGGGGTCACCCGTGGCGACGAGGCCAGGCGGCTCGGGCCAGCGGGAGAACGCCGACATGGCGAGATTCGCCGCAGGGTTGTCCGAGAAGCCGTGGAGCGGGTCAGTGGAGAAGGTGACGGGGACGCCTAACCGGGTATCCTCGGCCAATGCCTGCATCTTGTTCTGCCACTGCGCCGCGAGTCGCGGCTCCGATATCTGCGGGAAGTTGAAGTGGTTCATCATCCGGGTGGTCACCATCTCACTGGCCCTGCTCGACCTCAGATCGGTTTCCGCGAACGCCGCGCTGTCCGGTATGTGGAACGCCACGAAGGTGTGAAACATCAGCCCCGCTTTTTCTTCCAGCGTCATCCGGGAGAGCAGATCCTCGACGCGCGCCTCCACGGGAAGCCGCGGATCCTCATACGGGTCGAGCACACCGTTGCTGTTCAGGTCGCGGTACGCTGTACCATCCTTGGTGCGTCGCGTTGCTGGCTCCATCGCTGTGCTCCCTCCCTGCCTCGCTGATCCAATAACCGCCCATAGCACTGCAGAGCCGCAGTTTAGCTGATGGTTCGTCCAACCGTGCGGCAATCCGGTAGACTGGACGGATGCAGAAATCCACTGGTAGGTACGCTCGATGACGCAGGCGTCCGCAACCGATTCGCGAACTGCAGAAGTGACGGAGCTTCACGGCAGGCCGGATATGTGGATGCGCGGGGCGTATTGGTGGGCGTTCGGCGCCATCGGCACGCTAACGCCGTTCATCGCGCCGTACTACAAGGAGCTTGGCTTCAGCGGCACGGAGATCGGGATACTCGTGGCACTCCCGGCGACCGGCGTGGCGTTCTTTGCACCGATTTGGGGCGCGATCGCCGACTCTCGGGCAAACCATCGGCTTGTCCTGCGTGCCGCGCTGCTGATCCCCGCGATGCTCGGGCTCTTGCTCACGCAGCTGCGGGACTTCTGGCCGATCTTCCTGCTCGTCGCGACCTTGGCGCTACTCTATGCCCCTGCGGCGCCGCTCATCGACAGCTATGGGCTTATGATCAGCGAGCGTCACAAACAGTCCTATGGCAGCCTGCGCGTGTGGGGCTCGCTGGGGTTCACGGCGGGCGTGTTCGTCGTCGGTGAGCTGATGGGCGCGGACGTGACCACGCTGTTCCTGCTCGCTTACTCGGCATGCCTGCTGCTTGCATGCCTGTGTACGCTCCGGCTGCCCCGGCTCAGCGAGCGCTCCGCCGGGCCACTCTGGGGTGGACTCGGCGCGGTGGCGAGGAACGGGCCGCTTGTCGCGCTCCTGCTCACGACGTTTCTCATATCGAGCAGCGCGAGCGCGATGTACGGATTCCTGAGTATCCACCTTCGTGAGCTTGGGGGCAGCGCCGAGCTCGTCGGACGTGCCTTCGCGCTCAACGCGGCCAGCGAGCTGCCGGTGGTCGCCTTCGGCGCGTGGTTCCTGTCCCGTCTGGGTAGCACCAAGCTCCTCGGTCTAGCCATAGTAGTCTACATAATACGCTTCATTGCGTACGCCCTCATCCCCGACCCGGAGTGGGTCTTGCCTGTCCAACTCCTGCACGGGCTCTCGTACGGCGCGTTCCTGATGGCCTCGGTCACCCTGGTCCATGGCCTTGCTGGGCGGCAACTCGCCGCGACCGCGCAGGGGCTCCTCACCTCGATGTCCTTCGGCTTTGGCAGCATCAGCGGCTCGCTCGTCGGTGGTGTGCTCCTCGATCGGATCGGCACCGTTGGCATCTTCTGGATTGCCGCGGGGGTGATGACCCTCACCCTCGGAGTGTACGTCGTGACGGTACGGCGGTTTCATATCGAGGACGTTCGGACTATCGGGACCGGATAACCTGGTGCCTCCCGTGGACGTGCTCGACCCGCTAGCTCCGGCTTCCAGGTGAGGCTGTTTCTGCATCCTCGAGCATGCGCGCAAGGCCGGGGCGCGTGGCGACCACTACGAGCTCGTCTCCCACCGCGAGGACTGTCTCACGAGGCGGTCTCCAGGTGCGCTCCGTCCCTCGCGTCAGGAGAACGACCCGTCCTTCCGGACCTCCTTCGAGAGCACTGATCGGCGCGCCCGCCAGGGGGGAGTCCACTTCGATGTCCATTTGCGCGAAGACAAGTACCCCCGTGCCGACGGAGGTTGTTGCAAGCACCCGTTCTCCGATGGCTGCGATCGCGAAGGTGGGCGCCGCGAGAGCGGCAACACTGCGGCAGGTATGAATGTCGAATGCGCGTTCCACCCGTGCCGCCAGGTCGGGGTCGAAGATGCGGACCACAACGCGCAGGTCTGGGTTCAGCGCCTGGGCGTTGAGCGCGGTCTCCAGATTCGCGACATCGTCGTCGGTTGCGGCGACAACGCAGCGGGCCCTCGCGACGTTCATCTCGGCGAGCGTCTCGGTGAGCTTCGCGTCGCCGATCAGCGTTGGCACGCCGAGGCTGCGCACCGGGGGGAGGAAGGTGCTCTCTTCATCCAACTCGACCGCGACGACGGGTACTCCGGACCGGACGATCTCCTCGATCACCCGATAGCCCACGCTGCCAACGCCACAGACCACGATGTGGTCCCGCAACTCGGGGTCGATCACCGCGCCGATCCGCCCGACGCGTGCGCTTACGATCGCGTCGGTGACAAAAACGTAGAAGATGGTGAGGACCGCAGCTCCCACGAGCATGAGCGCTGCTCCGTACAGCTTCAGGGCGGCGGGAGCGTCGCGCAGGTTGATATCGCCGAAGCCTGTTGTTGAGATCACGGTGACTGTGAAGTAGATGGAGTTCACCAGGCCAAGATCGGTGAAGACGTAGAAGATGAGCACGCTCATCGCGGCGAGTGCGAGGAGGAGCATCAGCAGCCAGCGCAGGCGCAGGTCGGCGCGGAGGAGGCTCCAGAGCGAGCCCGCCATCCCCGCAGCGCCGAGCCGCCGCGTCCGCGCGATCCCGCTATGGGTCTCGGCCAGGCGCCGCCGCTCTTCTGCCTCAGGGCGCTGGGACAGGTCGCCGTCCACGAGGCAGAGCAGATCCTCGCCCTCCTCGGGGAAGAGGGTCGTCGTGCCATCTGGCTCGACGCACGCCAGTGGGAGGATGACGTGCGGCTCCCTCGCACTCCCCTCGTGGACGGTGAGCACCCGGCCTGCGACCTCGATCCGCTGGTCCCAATCGTGATGCAGCGCGGCGGAGACAAATACGGGTGCAGCGATCGCGGAGGAACTGAGCACGTGACAGTCCGCGAAGAGGTCTTCGAGGCGCCGCCCAAGATCCTGGTTGAACATGCGGACGACGATCCGCACGGAGGGGTTAAGCTCCTGTGCGGCGAGCGCGGCGTGCAGGTTTCCCACATCCTCGGTCTCCACGATCACCAGCGCGAGTGCCCCATGGATGCCGGCATGGACAAGCACGCGCTCGTCCGTGTAGGAGCCGCGAACGACCGCCGCGCCCAACGCATGCGCAGCGGCCACAAACGACTCGTCGGCCCGGTCGGCGACGATCACCACATCCTCGCCGAGCCGGCGCAACTCCTCCAGCGTATTCAGTCCAAGCTCATCGAGCCCGCACACGATGACGTGTCCCTGGGCAGTCTCTATCACGGGCGTCGCCTGTTCCCTCACGTATCGCCTCCAAACCATAAACGGCTGGCTCCGCGCAGATGGACGTGTTACTTGACCTCATCCCTAATGGTAGGGGTGTGCGACGGGTGTACGGACATCGCGCCGAGGTTGGACCGGCACGCACCTGAACGCCCATAGAACTGATACCGCAGGATCGCCCCTGCGGACGTTCAAACTTGTGCCCGCCGCTCCAATCGTATTCTACCGCCTTTCGGGCAGACGCTCGCACTTATGGTTGAACAACCTCCTACGATGTGCTATGATTGAATGGTCGTTCATTCATAATGTTTGCATAGGAGGAACAGTGACCCCACGCACGGAACAGCAGCACCAGGCGGCGCGCGAGGAGAGCCAGCAGCGGATCCTTGTGAGCGCGCTTGCACTGTTCTCCCGCCTCGGCTACGAGCGGACGTCGGTGCGGATGATCGCGAGTGAGGCCGGGATCTCCCAGGGCCTGCTCTACAACTACTTTGCGAGCAAGGACGATGTGCTCAAGGCCCTCTTCGAGCGCTCGATGCGCGATGTGCTCCGAACGTTCGAGGCGCTTCAGGGCTCCGACTCGCCCGCCGAGCGGCTCGGGCGCTACATCCGCGCCTGCTTCGCGGTCGCGGAGGAGAACCTGGAGTTCTGGCGGCTCTCCTACGGCGTGCGAGCGCAGCCTGCCGTGCTGGCGGGACTCGGCGCGGACTTCTCGACGTGGGAGAGTACGATCCTCGATACCCTGGGAGAACCGTTTCGCACGCTCGGCCTGCCACACCCGCGTACCGAGGCGCGGATACTCTTCGCACTCATCGATGGTCTCTCCCAGCAGTACGCCCGCGACCCCGAGCACTTCCCGCTACGGGAGATTGCTGACGCGGTCGTGGCGCGATATGACAGTATGCCCGAGCCGGAGCTTCCGGCATCCTGAAGTCAACGAAAGACGGCACAAGGAGGATACGATGGAGGACACACACTGGGTCGACCGAGCGGAGTACCCGTTCGCGCCGCACTGGTTGGATACCGAGGGCGGCCGCATGCACTACGTCGATGAGGGCAGTGGGCCGCCCATCGTGCTGGTGCATGGCACGCCGACGTGGTCGTTCCTGTACCGCAGGCTGATCAAAGAGCTGTCGGGCAGCTATCGCTGCATCACGCCCGATTTGCTCGGCTTCGGGCTCTCCGAGAAGCCGGAGGGGTATGGGTACCGTCCGGCGGATCAGTCGCGGGTCCTCAGCCGCCTCATCGAGCACCTGGGGCTCCGGGACCTCGTCCTCGTGGTCCACGACTTCGGCGGTCCGATCGGGCTCTCGAATGCGGTTGATCACCCCGAGAACGTCCGTGCGCTCGTGCTCTTCAATACCTGGATGTGGTCGCTGAAGGGAGATCGCCAGTACGAGCTCGGGGGTAAGCTCATGGGCGGTCCGATCGGGAGGCTGCTGTACACCCGCATGAATTTCTCGCCGAGGGTGATACTCCGGTCGGCTTGGGCGGAGAAGGAGAAACTCACGAAGGAGGTGCACGCCCAGTATCTCGGTCCCTTCCCCACCCCGCGAGACCGGCGGTCGACTTCGGTTTACGCCCGCGAGCTCCTCGGCTCCAGCGACTGGTACGAGGGGTTATGGAACCGGCGCGACCGCATCGCGAACCTGCCGGCGCTGATCCTGTGGGGCGAGAAGGACAGCGCGTTTGGCAAGCAACTCCCACGCTGGCGCGAGCTCCTGCCGCACGCCGAGGTCCGCACCTTCCCGAACGCCGGCCACTTCGTGCCCGAGGAGGTAGATGGAGTGAGTGCTCTGGTCTTCGCCTTTCTGGCACGCGTCGAGCAAGTCAACGCGCATGACACGGGATCGCGGCCGTGACCTTGTTTGTGAGCCCGCGCTTATAGCGCTCCGGTCGTGGCTCCGCTCCCGCGGAAGTCATGCCGCCCCAGGAGAGCCATACCCATCAGCCCGGCAAGCGCCAGGAGGGCACCCCCGGTCCAGAACACGGCGCGGACGCCTACAGCGTCGACGGCGAGTCCTCCGAGCCCCAAGCTGAGTAGGCGCATCGCACTCCAGGTGACATCCAGGAGGGCAAAGACGCGGCCCCGTATCTGGTCGGGCACGGCACCCTGCACCGTCGAGCCGAAGACCACCATCCCCGTCGACGTGTTGAGTCCATACACGAACAGGATCAGCAGGGCAAACGGCAGCGGGGTGAAAACCGCGAGCAGCACATCGCCGATGCCGCGCACCACGTATGGCACAAAGAGCCACCGAGCGTCTCGGTAGTCGCGCGCAAGGGCATTCGGGATCAGCGGACCTACGAGCGCCCCGACGCCGATGGCGCCGATGAGCCAGGCGAAGGCGGAGGGGGGTAGCCCCAGGTGCCGCTCCGAGAGCACGACCAGTAGTGCGCTCGTCGCTCCCGTCGCGAAGCTGGCGAGTGCCTGCACTGGCAGCAGACGCGAGACGAACGGGTCGCGCACCGCGTAACGCAGCCCTGCCTGTGCGTCGGCCAGGTAACCTCCCAGCTTTCGCCCCGCCTCCACTCCCAGGAACTTCGCGTGGAGCGGGACGTGCAACCTCACGAGTAGCGCCGCGGACGCGAGAAACGTTGCAGCGTTGAGGGTGAACGCCCCTTCGGTACCAACGAGGCTTATCACTGCACCGGCGACTCCAGATGCCAGGATCTGCACGAGTCGGCCGGTGGACCAAGCGACGGAGTTCGCGGCGAGTCGGTCGTCCTCGCTTGTGATCGCCGGGGTGACCGCCTGCACCGCAGGGTTGAAGCAGGCGTTCCCGGCGGCCAGCCCGGCTGCTACCATATAAACGTGCGCCGTTCCTTGTGGCCAGACGAGCGAGAGTGCCAGCCCTGCCCGGACTAGGTCCGATCCTATGAGCACACCCTTGCGGCTGAAGCGGTCGATAACGACACCGGCTATTGGCCCAAGCAGGAGCACGGGCAGGATCTCGGCGACGACCAGTCCCACCACGGCGAGTCCTCGTCCTGTCATCTGAAAGACCAGCACGATAATCGCTACGTAGTGCAGAGTGTCGCCAAAGGCGGACAATAGCTGACTGAGCCACAGGGGGAAGTAAGTGCGGCTGCGGACCACGCGAGCGTATGCTCCGACTACCTGCCCGAGTCGCCGAATCGCTGTCCCCATCACCTACCCGCGACGTGCGCTACCGGACATTCCGCGTGGTAGCGCCGCCGTGATCATCTCGATGGTTGGAGCGCCCGACAGCCCCTCCGGTGTCCGGTACACTCGGCAACCGAGCCCTGGTGTGCCGATCCCCTGAATCGGGAAGAGATCCTTGCCGTCGATCCGGATCGTCGGGCTTCCCGGAAAGCGCAGCGTCCGCGCGTCGTGCTCGGTGTCGACACGGACCAACTCCAGGTCGTTGTCTATCCCCCAATCGGCGAGGACCTGTCGCAGGCGCTCCACGGCAAGGCCATAACTTGGGCAGCCATCGAAGTACAGTAACTGCACCCTCACGTTCTGGCATCCGTGCCACTCTTCACGAGGTGTCGTGGTCCTT
>JADDPA010000113.1:0-9622 GCA_016782125.1 Thermobaculum sp. | reverse complement strand
CGTGCCACTCTTCACGAGGTGTCGTGGTCCTTCCCTGAGAGGTTCTGTAGGCATCGCTCTCCTCCTCCGCAAAGCCTACACCTTCCATCCCAGTGGAAGGTCAAGGGGCAGAGGCGGACGATTCCTCGATTGCTGCGCAGACCGAGGATCTGCGGTAGCAGGTGGGCTCCACGTCCCGCGCACGCTCGGCCAGCCGTCGCATCTCAGCGCCCAATACCTCAAGTTCGGCGATACGGGCGTCAATCTCCGCAATTTTGGCCTCGGCCAGTGTCCGAACGTGTCCGCAGGGAGCAGCACCACCGCCTCGTACGGCGATGATCTCCGCGATCTCCGCCAGCGAGAGCCCGATGCCTTGTGCTCGCCGGATGAACGCGAGCCGCTCCGCGTCCCGGGGTGTGTAGACACGATAGCCCGCCGCGGTGCGCGAGGAGGGCGCGAGCAGGCCTATTCTGTCGTAGTAGCGCAGGGTACGGGTATTGATGCCGGCGGTGCGCGCCAACTCTCCTATCCTCATGGCCGGCATGATACCGCTTCACCGCGCCGTATGCAGAGCGCCCATCGACTCGGGTGGGAGCGTGCATGTATTGGACACCCACGGTCTCCGCTGGTATACTCCGCGCTTGATCGGAGTGAGGCATATCGGCGGGAGGTTCGATGGGCTGGCAGTCAGGGATCAATCACTGGGCGATGCCTGGTGTACCGGTGCGCGAGGCCGCTGGGATGGCCGCGCGCGCGGGCTTCGACACGATCGAGTTGAACATCGCGGAGGACGGCGAGCTCACGCCCGAGACCGATGAGGCCGGGGCCGCGGCGCTCCGAACGTCGGTCGAGGATGCAGGCATCTCGATCGGTGGGGTCTCGTCCGGCCTGTACTGGCGCTACTCTCCGACCTCTGACGACGCGGACATACGGCAGAAAGCGCGTGATATCGCGAAGCGGCAGCTCGAGCTTGCCGCCGCGCTCGGTGTCGGTGCGGTGCTCATCGTGCCGGGGCAGGTCGGCGGTTCGTCCGGTGGTCCGATGGTGCGCTACGACACGGCGTATGACCGAGCGGCGGAGTTCCTCGCGGCCGTCGCGCCCGTTGCGGAGGCCGTGGGCGTGGACATCGGGGTGGAAAACGTCTGGAACAAGCTCCTGCTTAGCCCGCTCGAGATGCGCCAGATCGTAGACGGCGTCGGGAGCGAGCGGGTCGGCGTGTACTTCGATGTCGGCAACATCCTGCTGTATGGCTACCCGGAGCACTGGATCGAGATCCTCGGTCCGCGGGTGTGCCGCGTGCACCTCAAAGACTATCACCGTTCCGACGGGTTCTGTCCGATCGGTGAAGGGGACGTGGATTGGGAGGCTGTCGGCGCAGCGCTGGGAGGTATCGGCTATGACGGCCCGCTCACTGCGGAGGTGTCGCCGAGCGAGGAGGAACGCTCCGACATGGACGCGTACGTTGCGCAGATATACCAGCACGTCGCGGGCGTGATCCAGCGGATGCAGAACAGCGCGGGGAAGGGAGCCGGGATTGATTAGCACAGGGGTGATCGGTGCGGGGAACATGGGACGCTACCACGGCGGTATTCTCTCTCGGCAACCGAACTCGCGTGTTGTGGCCGTCGCGGATACCTCGGATGAACGTGCGGGGCAACTCGCGGAGGAACTGGGCTGCCGGGCCGCCGAATCAGCGCGCGAGCTGATGGAGAGTGCGGAGATCGACGCTGTGGTGGTGACCACCCCCACGCCCGAGCACCGCCAGTACGTCGAGGCGGCGGCGAATGCCGGGAAGCACATCTTCTGCGAGAAGCCGCTGGCCCGGACCCTGGAAGAGGGCCAGTCCATGATCGCGGCCGCCGAGCGAGCCGGTGTGAAGATGAGCGTCGGACACGTCGTGCGATGGTTTCCGCAATATGAGCAGATTCGGCAGTCGGTGCTTGATGGAACGGTCGGCAAGCCCGGCACCGTGCGCGTTACCCGAGGTGCTCGCTTCCCGCGCGCCACGAACGACTGGTACGCCGACTACGAGCAGAGCGGCGGGGTCATGCTCGACATGGTCATCCACGACCTCGACTGGCTGCTCTGGACGTTCGGCCCCGTGCGCCGCGTATTCGCCCGCCGGATCGAGGGTCAGCCGGGATACGATGGAGGGATGATCTCCCTGCGCCACGAGAGCGGCGTGATCTCGTATGCGGAAGGCAACTGGTCGTATCCTTCTGGCTTCTACACCAGTGTCGAGGTTGCCGGCGACGATGGCCTGCTGTTCGGCGACAATACCTCCACGTCGCCGTTGCGCTTAGACATCCGAGAGAATGCAGCTGACGGCGCCACGGTTGAGGTGCCGACCGGCGGATCTCGCACCGCAGACCCGTACGAGCTCGAGATACGCGACTGGCTCGGCTGGATCGCCGGCGGGCCGCCGCCGCGCTGCACCGCAACCGACGCGCTGGAGGCGCTCCAGGTCGCGCTCGCGGCGCTGGAATCCGCCGAGACGCGGCAGCCCGTAGAAGTGAACGGAGGTGGACAATGAACGCCGTGTCGGATTTGCGGATCGCCATACTCAGCGCTGCGCACCTGCACGCGGATTCGTACGCCGCCGCCCTCCGCGACCTGGATGGTGTGACGCTCCCGGCGCTCTGGGACGACGACGCTGATCGTGGCCAGGGTAAAGCGGCCGAGTATGGCACGGAGTTCCAGCCGGAGCTGGACGTCGCGCTGAGCGCGTGCGACGCGGTGATTATCTGCTCCAAGAACATCCGCCACCGGGAACTGACGGAGCGAGCCGCCTCCGCAGGCAAGCACGTCCTGTGCGAGAAGCCGCTCGCGACGACCGTCGACGATGCGCGAGCGATGATCGAGGTGTGCGACACGGCGGGGGTGTTGCTGGGCACGGCGTTTCCGGTGCGGCACAGTGGTCCTGCGTTCCAGATGCGCGAGGCGATCTCCTCCGGTGTACTCGGCACGGTTATGATGATCCGTGGTGCGAACCGGGGAACGAATCCCGGCGGCTGGTTCGTTGATCCGGCCCTTTCGGGCGGCGGTGCGGTCACGGATCACACGGTTCATGTCGCGGATCTTATCCGGTTTGTCACCGGCGAGGAGATCATCAGCGTGTACGCCGAGGCGGACACGCACTTCTACCCCGACCTGGGTGTGGAGGATTGCGGCCTGCTGATGATGGGGTTGTCTGGTGGTGGCTTCGCGAGCCTCGACCCGAGCTGGTCACGACCAAACAAGGCGTTTCCCTCGTGGGGTGATGTGCGGATGCAACTTACCGGCACGGGTGGTGTTGCAACCTTCGATTACACGGCGCAGCATAACTCGTTGTACTCGAACTCACGCGTTCGTGCCGCGCAGCTACCGTGGGGCGACGACGGGGACCAGCTCATGGTCGCCGATTTCGCCGCGGCCGTGCGCGAGAACCGGCCCCCGCTCGCCAGCGGCGAGGATGGTCTGCGCGCGGTGGAGGTGGTAGCGGCGGCGTACGAGTCGCTGCGGACCGGCCGCTCGGTCACGGTCTAGCGAAGAGGCCGCATACATTCACCCCGAAACTCCTCGGTCCTAGCCTGCCGACTGCTGATCACGGCTGCCCGTACCCTTAACCATCGGCGACCCATTTGATCGCACTGGCATCGCTTATGCGCGTCGAGAGCAGTGCCGGATCGGCCCGATGGGCTGTGTCCGGGAAAGGAAGCGACCAGCATGATGAAACTGCTCTCGAATCTCGCGCTCTCCCTCCTCCTCGCCCTCTCATTCGTGATCAACCCCAGTCCCGTTTCCGCCGCACCGGGCACCGCCTCGGGCCAGGATGTTACCGTCGCGCAGAGCCGCGTGCTTCGCTAGTACGCGATCAGGACGTGGGCGTCCATGACTGCCATGACCAACGAGAAGACCGGGCTGACGGCGGATAATATCATCGCAGTAACGCGAATACCTGCTGAGTACACGTCTCCGACCAACATTGGGGCGTACATCTGGAGCACACTCGCCGCGCGTGATCTCGGCATCATTACGCCACTCCAGGCACAGCGGCGCATCGCTGTGACCTTGACCACCCTGGCCCAGCTGGAGCGCCACGAAGCCCGCGGCATGTAATACAACTGGTACGACCCCAACACTGGGGACAAGCTCACGGTCTGGCCCGTGGACGGTGGCCGGGTGTACCCGTTCCTGTCGAGCGTGGACAACGGCTGGCTCGCCGCTTCGCTCATCATGGTCCGAAACACGGTCCCACAGTTGCGCGCGCAGGCGAACGCAATCTACGCCGATATGGACTTTGGTTTCTACTATGACCCGGGTGCAGGTCTGCTTCGTGGCGGCTTCTGGGATGAGCCGTCGAATCAGTGCACCACTAATAGCAACTACCGCCAGGATGGTCCAGATGTGTACTACACCTGCCATCACTATGGTGCGCTGAATACCGAGCCACGTATCGCCAGCTACATCGGCATCGCCGAGGGCGACATCCCCGCGACCCACTAGTACAAGCTCTGGCGCGCCTTCCCCGCCACATGCGACTGGGGCTGGCAAGAGATGCAGCCAGCGGGCGTCACTCGGACCTACCTGGGCGTCGATGTGTTTGAGGGGCACTACACGTATCGCGACAAGAATATCGTCCCGAGTTGGGGCGGCAGCATGTTCGAGGCACTGATGGTTCCGCTGCTGGTACCCGAGGAGGAGTGGGGTCCCTGGAGCTGGGGCGTGAATTACCCGCTCTACGTGGAGGCGCAGATCGCGCATGGTATGGAGGAGGCCGACTACGGCTACTGGGGCTTCTCGCCATCGAATGATCCGGCGGGCGGCTACCGTGAATATGGCGTGGACCCGATTGGGCTTAACCCGGACGGTTATAGCTCCGACCAGGAGCGTACTACGGTCGACTATGGCTTTCGCGAGTGCCGGCCGGCACAGCCATTGCCCACCGAGTACGGCAGAGGCGTGGTCACACCGCATGCCTCCTTCCTGGCGCTGGACTACGAGCCTACCGCGGCGCTCGAGAACCTGGCGAACCTGCGCCAGGACTTCGGGGCATATGGCTGGGGTGGCTTCTACGATGCGATAGACGTGACCACCGGCACGCAATCCAAGTATTACCTTGCTCTCGATCAAGGCATGATCATGCCGGCGATTGCGAACGAGTTGCGCAATGATCGGTTGCAGACCTACGTCACGCAGGGTGCGATCGAGCGCACGATCAAGCCATTGCTCTGGCATGAGGAGTTCACCGCGGGACGCGCACGGTAACCACCGTTCCTGATTGGCCGTCAAACGATGGGGCGTGGGGGGAAATTTCTCCCACGCCTCTCACTCGTGGTGCGTTCCCATGCGTCGGCAGGTGTTCGCGATTACTACCGTCCCTCTCTGCAGCCGGACCGGACACGCCGTCGCCGGACGTTTCTGCTTCGAAACGCAGGTCGTTCGGACTAAGGGCGGTCAGTCGATGCGGCTCATGGGATGAGAGATCAATGCTTTTACCAGACTGTAACCGAGGTATTTACCCTGTATTAATGAAGTTCTGATACGATGCTACCGGCAGGGGCACATCTTATGTGTGGTCGCTGCGGTTGACGGCACACACGTGGAAGGCAAGGTGGGATGAAGAAGATCCTAATCGTGGATGACGAGGCTGATATTGTTGAGCTCGTCTCTATGATTCTCGATGAAGCCGGAGTCGATCTGCTCGCCGCGTACGACGGACAGGAAGCGCTCGAAATCATCTCGGAGCAGCATCCCGATCTGATCCTGACCGACGTGATGATGCCACGCCTCAATGGCTCCGAATTGTGCGACAGGATCAAGGCCGATCCCACGACGAGCGACACGGTCGTGATCTTTATGACGGCGCACCGCCGGAGTGGGCCATGTGCCGCAGATGGCTGTATATACAAGCCGTTCGATAATGGCCAGATGCTGTCGTTGGTTCAGCAATACCTTTCAGCGCCTCCCCCGAGCATGTCGCTCACCCGGTAAGCATCGACGGATCGTGTCGCGCATGCGCTGGGCGACATCGATGCGCTTTGGCCCGGCGACATAGCCGCTCTTCCTCGTTTCGTGAATCGCCAGGCGCGCGCCGCTATCACGGACGGCGTTATCGTACGTCCATGCCTTGGCCGAGTTGTCGTAACGCGAGCGGAATGTGGCCAGCGGACCTATGCGCTGGGCGCGTCGTGACCTGAGAGAATCGGCTATCCAATCAGTTGCAAGGCAGGCATCGTGATCGCCGCGTTCGGTCCGGCTGGCGTATCAGCCGTCCCCGAGAGAGTCGTCGGATCCTGGGCCCGGTGTATCCATCAAGGGCAGGGCAAACCAGAATCTGCTTCCCTCGCCCTCCACCGAGCTTAGCCCGATTGTCCCTCCGTGGCGATCGATGATGTTTTTGCTGATGTACATTCCTAAGCCGAGACCCGCGTAGTGTTTCGTCGGTGCGTTTTCTGCTCGGAAGTACAGGTCGAACACGTGCGCCTGCTGATGCTCGGGGATGCCGATGCCATAGTCGGTGACCGACACGACGGCCTGCATCTCGTCCCTCCGGATCGAAATGCTTATCTCCTGCCGTTGTTTCGAGTACTTGATCGCGTTGTTCAGCAGGTTAGTCAGCACTCGCTGGATGCGCGCGCGATCCCCGCGAACCCATAGGTTCTGGGATTGCTCATCGAGGTGCAGTACGAAGCCTGATGTGGTCAAGCCGATCTCGTCGATGGTGTCCCGGAGGGCAGCGTTCAGGTCAAAGGGGTCCATCTCCAGTTCCATCTGGCCCCGCTCGATGCGTGACACAGTCAGCAGTTCCTCGATCAAGGAGGCCATACGGTCAGTTTGCCGGTTCATCACCTCCAACGGACGGAGCAAGTTGGCGTTGCCCTGCCGCTCGGCCCGCCGTTGAAGCATCTGTGCGTAGCCCTTGAGCAAGGTGACCGGCGTGCCGAGCTCGTGCGACGCGATCGAGAGGAACTGATTTCGCAGGTCGAGTGCTTCTTGCACCTGTGTGAGGAGCGCGTCCCTCTGGTCCTCCACGCGCTTACGCTCGGTAATATCAGCGGCGACCCCAATGAACCCGATGCCGTTCCCCTCGGAGTCGCGCATCAGCGTTGTCTTGACATGGACCCAGATATCCGTGCCGTCTTTGCGGCGCCCGCGCCACTCCCCAATGTAGTCCTGCCCTTGCATGATGGGGCCGAGGTCCGCCGCGTATTGTTCCGAGCTCCGTTCAGGGTACAGGATGGACGGCGTCCGACCGAGCATTTCCTCGGCGCTGTAACCGAAGATGGTGCTCGCGCCTTCGTTCCAGTACTGGATCGTGCCTTCAAGATCGGTGACGATGACGCTGTCTCGGACGTTGCGGAGTATATTCGCCTGGAACTGGAGCTGCTCTTCCGCGACATGTTGCTCGGTGACGTCCTCGTGCACCAGCACCACCTCTTGGACGTAACCATGCTGGTCCTTCACGGGGTAGACGAAGGCGCGAACCCAGCGGTACGGCACATTGCTTACATCGGGAATCGTCTCGTCAGGCACGTATTGGATTGGCGGGATCTCCGCCGCGACCCCGTCAAAGGCCCCGCTTATATACGGCATGAGTCCCTTCTCGACGAGTTGGGGGTCCTTAAGCACATTATATCCGGGGATCTGATCGAGCGTGACGCCCCAGAGTTTCTCCCACGCTCGATTGACCTGGACTGTCGAGCCATCAGCGGCGAAGATCTGGATGCTCAAGGGGGACTGCTCGATGACGGTGCGGAAGCGCGTTTCGGAAGTACGGAGGGCCTCCTCTGCACGCTTGAACCCGGTGAACAATCGTGCGTTCTCGATTGCTTGCGCGGCGCGCCGACCCAGGTCCTCCGCGAGTCGAAGGTCCGCCCGGTCGTAGTGTCGGCCAGACTCCGCCGAAACCAGCGTGATCGCGCCCAGTACACGGCCCGCGGCTGTGAGTGGCGCAGTTATGGCGGATCGCGGGCCCAGTTCGCGCAAGACCCGCAGGTGGTCCGCGTCGCGTGCCGAGCGTTCCAGCAGTGCCTCAGAAATGTCCGGATGAAACTCGGACCGGCCCGTCCGCAGCACCCGCGCCAGGCCACTTGGCGCGTCCAGGTTTACCGGGTATTGCTTTCCCAGCTCTAGTGCACGCTGCACCTTCTCCGGGTTGACGTGTGCTACGGCCAGCCGCTGAACCGTCCCGGAGTCTTCCAGGATGTCCACGGCACACCAATCGGCGATTCGGGGCACCGCGAGTTTGGCGACGCTCTTGAGCGTTGTCTCGTAGTCGAGCGAGGATGAGAGCATCTCGCTCGACTCGGCCAAAAAGCGGTTTGCGTCCTCCGAGCGCTTCCTCGCAGTGATATCGCTGAAGTGATTGACCGCGAACTGGCCGGACCCATGTTCATCGGGCAGAAGGGTCGCGTTGACGACCGCCCATCGCCGTTCTTCGTGGTTCGTGCTGCGAAAGCCCAGCACCATCGCGGGGGACGGGTCGCCCCGGAGTACCCGCCGTCCCGGCAGGTTCTCCAGCTCAAACGGCTTGCCTTCCTCGTCCACGATCTCGAACTTGCCCAGGACCTCCCCGGGCATTGCGTTCAACAGATCCTGCGCAGACAGGTACCCCAAGAGGTGCGCGGCAGTTTCATTGGCATAAACCAGCCGGCCATCGGGACCCTGTACGGTCACGCCATCCGCTATGCCGCCAATGATCGCCCGGAGTTGATCTCTCGAGTTTGCGAGCAGACGCTCGGAACGGCGACGCTCCGACACTTCCTGTTGCGCCAGGGCATACAGCCGCGCGTTGTCAAGAGCAATAGAGGCTAACTGGGCGAACCGACCGAGGGCCTCGATCTCATCGGCACCGAACGTTCGTTCGCCCTTCAAGTAAGCCAGAGCGATCACCCCTGTCACGGCCTGCCCGGATCTGATCGGCACACCCACCACAGCCCCAACCATATGCGGTCCGTCATCGAACGACGCCGAACGCCCGGACCACGAGTGGTAGTCCTCGACCGCTACCGTCTCACCGCTTTCCAAGACTTTGCCCGCCAGCCCCTCACCTGCGCGCAGCCGGTGGCCAACCATCGATGTGAAGATTCCGACCCCTACGTGTACCGCAAGCTCATCCCATTCCCGCAGGTAGATAAAGCCATGCTCAGTCCCAACGAGGCGAGCCGCTCGCTCGACTATGGTTTCAAGCAGGGCAGCGGGGTCGAGGCGGTTCATGAGGGCGATCGCGGTGTCGTGCAACGCAGCAACGTACTCGTCTTGCTGGCGAAGCGACCCCTCGGACGACTCCTCGATCCTCAGCGGGGGATTGTCTTGCGTCTCCGTATCTGACATAGACTCCATGATAGCACTAGAGCGTCCGGCCAAGGCAGCGACCCATCGCACAGGCAAGACGGCAAAGTTGATCGCGAGGGCGTACGCCGGGAGTTCTCATGTACCTGCCTACGGTGGCTGTCTCCGTGGCTCCGGTTGTACTATAGTGACGCCGTCAGGCTGCACCGCGTGCTGCACCAGGAAACTGGATCCATCGCGCCGTCATCATAGTCGTGGAGGGCCCGCATACGCGCGCGATGCTGCCTGTCGGACGGAGTGGCGAATGGACAGGGATAGCCGTCCAACCGATCGCATGGAGTACCTACAGCGATGGGCGGATATATTGAGC
>JADDPA010000126.1 GCA_016782125.1 Thermobaculum sp. | reverse complement strand
ATGAGGGCGGCTGTCCTGATGTCCTGGGACCACGGTCCCAATCAGGATAGGACCGTAGGCCCAATCCGCGCGAAGCACCCAAGATGGTGCTTGTTGGAAGGCACAGGTACAGCTCGGCGAAGTTGCTGGAATGGCCAGGCGTTCAGGGAACACCCGGATGATCCGGGTCATACGGACTCCGGCTGGACGGTTGGGCATCTGTCATTCCGAGCGGGCGACGAATCCGTGGTACGGGCTAAGGAACCCTCACCGCGTCCGGGATGACACCCACCACGGTTCAAGCGGATCGCGTATTTATTGCTGGTAGAGCTTGCCTGTCATAGTGGTGGCTCCTGCGGCATCCGGGCGGTGTGCCGAGCGGCGGCTTGGACCGGTCGTTGGGCGGCAGCGCGGCCCTGCTCCCCAGCTACCCGCGCCCATCCCGCAGGCGCGTGAGCTGACGTTCCAGTGCGGCGAGGTCGCTCCGCCATTCGAAGTGCGGTCCGGTGCCGCCGTACTCTAGCGTCACAACCAGCGGGTGCGTCCGCTCTAAAGTCCAGTCCAGCAGCGCGTAATCCTCCTCGCCCATCTCCCGGTGATCGTCTTGCAGCACCCCAGCGCGATCAGGCGCGGGGCCGCAGATGTGTACCTCACGCACCCGATCCAGCGGCAGCGCCGAGAGGTAGGCGCGCACGTCCTCTCCACGGTTGTGCGCGGCGATCCGGGCGTGTGCGAGGTCGAGCAGGAGGCCCGCCCCGGTTCGATCGCACATCGCGGAGATGACCGCCGGATCGCTCGGCGGGCGCAGCAGCGTGTCGCCCGTCGCGTAGAAGGGCACGTTCTCCACCAAGAGTGGCACATCAAGCTTCTCCGCGAACGCCTGCGTGCCCGCGACGAGCCGCTTCAGCACCTGTGCGTCCGAAGGCGGACGGTCCCAGTCGGTGGTGCGCGATGCCAGGTGCAGCGCGACGTGGGGAGATCCGCACGCTGTCGTCGCCGCGTTCATCTCCTCCCAGGTCCACGGCAGTCCATCAAGAGAGCGCAGCCCCGCTCGCGGGAGCACATGGAGCAGCACGGGTCTCAGCGACCGCGCGACGACCAGTTCCGCCGCGAATACGTCCCACCGAGAGAGCTTGATCCACTCGACCTCGGCACGTCCAGCCCGGAGCAGGGCCACGAGCTGCGGCGAGTAGTTGCAGGCTAATTGCGGCGCATCGCGCTCACGCACAACCGGAGATTCCCAGCTAGAGCTTGCGGCCGTCCCTGCCACCACCCGTGCCCGAGTACGGTTCGCCGGGCTGCCACTGTGGCCGGGGAGGGGGATCGAACTCGTCGACCGGGAACGTCACCGCGCACGTGTGCTTGCTGGAGAGGTACGCGCCCTCGCAGATCTCCAGCGCGAGCAGCGAGCTCTCGGGGATCGTGTAGTCGGGCTCGTTGTTGTGCACCATCGCGGCCATCGTCTCCAGATGCCGCCGGTGTCCGGAGACGGCGAACTCCTCGGGCGTGAACATCCGGCCGTCCGGAAACGCCGCGTTCAGCACCCGGTACGAGGGGTCCCAGCCGTAGAACTCGATGACGCCAAGCGTGCCGACGAGCTGGAAGAGGAACTGCTTGCCGTCCGCGTTGACCCGAACATCGTCGCCCGTGTTCATCACGACCCGGACGCCGCTGACGGTTTGCGCGTAGGTGACGGCGAGGGTCTCGACCTGCATGCCGTCGCGATAGGTCCTGGTACTGGCATCGCAGCAGGCGAGCACGTGCGCCAGGGGCTCGTTGTTTGTGAGCGTCACGAAGTAGTTCAGCCAGTGGATGCCCGCGTTGATGATGTCCCACCCGGAGCACTGGATCTCCACCAGACGGAGTTCCCCGATCTCCCCGCGCCGCACGCGCTCGAGTATCTCCAGCGGTGCCCGCTTGGCGAGCAGGCCGTGCGGCACAGCCATCGGCAGCCCTCGCGCCTTGACCGCCTCCAGGATGCGCCGCCCGGATGCCACGGTGTGCCCGAGCGGCTTCTCGACCAGGATGCCACGGAGCGGCAGACGCAGAGCGTCGAGTGCGATAGGCTCGTGGCTGGGTGGGTACGTGCTCACGCACACCACATCGGTGGGCCGTGCGGCGAACATCGCCTCGTGCGTGGGATACGTCTCGATGCCGGGATACTCCGCCGCCAGATCCCGCCGCACCTCGGGACTCAGGTCCGCCACGGCGACGAGATCGAAGAGGGGCGAGTCGGCGAGTGCGCGCAGGCTCAGGCGCCCGCCCGTCCCACCGCCGACGACGCTGGCGGTGAGGGGATGCACGGCGGAGTTACTCACCGTGCGCTACGTACGTGCGGGCTGACCGCGGTGTGCGTCCACCATGCTTCGCAGCTCCCGCGCTGCCTCCGCGGGATCGGGCGAGCCGATGACCGCGGTGGTGAGAGCCGGTCCGGCAACGCCCGCGCCCATCACCTGCTCGATCGTCTCCCGGTTGACGCCGCCGTCGGCGAGCACCGGCACGGAGACAGCCTGAACGATCCGTGTCAGACCCTCCACACCCATCGTCGGGCGCCCTTCCATCTGCCAGCGGGTCGGGAAGACGGGCCGGGCGATAATGTAGTCGGCGCCATCGGTCTCCGCCTCGCGCGCCTCCTGGGGGTCGTCGGTGCTCACGCCGACCAGCATCTCCGAGCCGACGATTCCCCGCACGGTCGAGGTCGGCATGTCCTCCGGCCCGAGGTGCACGCCATCGGCCTGGAGCGCGATCGCCAGGTCCGGCCGGTCGTTCACGATAAACGTCGCGCCGTGACGGGCACAGAGCCTGCGCAGCTCCTCGCCCACATCAAGCATCCGGCGCAGCGATGCGCGCTTGTCGCGGTACTGGATCACCGTCGCGCCGCCTTCGAGGGCGAGGCGCACCACCTCCGTATGCAGCCGTCCGCCCGAGACGTCCGCATCCGTTATCACGTACAGGCTGAAGTCCACGTCCTCGATCTTCATACCGTCAAGCCTCCTTATTCCTGAAGCACGAAGTATAGCGCAACGAGATGAGCCTGGGCGGGGTCCATATAGGCCGCAGTATGGCTTGCCGGGCTGCGTCCCGCCCCCGACTGGTATGCTGTCCTTCCCTTACGGCAGGTATTCGTTCGTGAAGTACGCCTCGTAATCAGGCTCCTCCTGGACAGGCTTGCCCGCCGCGTCGGTTACCTTGCCCGTGCGGTACATGAAGCGCGGATACTCTGTCCACTTCGCGAGTTCCTGCGTACCCCACTTTTCCGCCCCCTCCTTGTAGCGCGGACTGAGCCACCGCTGGCTCTCGCGGGCGAGGACGGGGTCCGGCGCGGCGCCCTTCGGCGCGCCCTGCACGAGCAGATCCGCTGCCTCTTCCGAGTGCTCGATGGCCCACTCATACCCGCGCGCGGTGGCCGACACGAACGCCCGCACCGCCTCCGGGTCCGCCTTGAGCTGCTTATTACTGCTGACGATTACGGGGGTATAGTAGTCGGGCACGCCGTGCTCGCTGATATAAAATGCGTTTAGGTCCAGTCCCGAACGGCGGGCCTGCACGCCATCCCATCCCATGAAGATCCACACGAAGTCCGCCTGTCCGGCCTTGACCGCCTCATAGCCATACAGGTTCGCGGTCACGTTCTTGAACGTCCCACGGCCACCATCGTGCTCAATCATCGTGGAGATCACCGGCTCCTCGAACGGGGCGCCGAACCCGGCGTAGCGCTTGCCGACTAACTCCTTTGGCCGGTCGATCCCGGAACTCTTGAGCGTGACGAGCGCCGACGTGTTCTTCTGCATGATCGCCGCGACCGAGACCACGTCCTGCCCCGCCGCACGAGCGAGCACGACGCTCTCCTCGGAGGAGATGCCGAAGCTCGCCTTCCCGCTCGAGACAAGCACATCCGTCGTCGTGCCCTCGGCGTAGGGCAGGATCTTCAGATCCACGCCCGCTTCCTCGTACCAGCCCTTCTGTTGCGCGACATAAATACCGGTGTGGTTCGTGTTCGGCGTCCAGTCGAGCGCGAGCGTGAGCGACTTGCGCGCATCGCCAGCACCCGCCTGCTGCCCCGCGCAGCCCGCCAGTAGCACCGCCACCATTAGCAGCAGGGACAGCAGTCGAGCGCGGGGGGAGCGGTCCCCGCCCAGGCGCACATGGTAAGGGCGGGTCCCCGTGCCCGCCCTGCGAGCGGTTGATTTCCCCTCGCTCACTATGCCGGGGCGGCCCACTGCGATCTGACCACCGTTCATGTTCGTGCCCACTATGACTGTCCGTACCTTTCTATTGCTTTCGCTGTCTGCCCGCTCCGCGGACGTGCCACGGGAGCATCAGCCGCTCCAGCATCGCGACGATGCCAAACAGACCGACGCTCAGGATCGAGGTGACGAGGATCGCCGCGAACACCACATCCGTTCGATACGAGTTCTTCGCGGTCTGCATCAGGATGCCCAGCCCCTCATACGCGCCCACCCACTCGCCGAATACCGCGCCGATCACCGCGTACGTCACGGAGATCTTCAGTCCGGAGAACAGGTACGGCAGCGACTGCGGCATCCGGACCTTCGAGAAGATCTGCCAACCGGTCGCGCCCATGCTACGGAGGAGCCGCACGGTTTCCGGCTCCGCGCTGCCGAGCCCGTCCGCGACCGCGACGCTGAGGGGGAAGAAGCAGACAAGCGCGACGACGAGCAGCTTCGGCACGATGCCGAAGCCGAACCAGATCACCAAAAGCGGCGCGAGCGCGATCATCGGGATCGTCTGCGACACCACGAGCAGCGGGTACACGCTCCGGCGCAGGAAGGGCGAGAGGGTCACTAGGGCACCGAGGCTACACCCAGCCAGGAGCGCGAGCGCCAGTCCGATCGCGGCCTCCAGCAGGGTCTGCCGGGTATGCATTGCGAGCAGCCCCGCTGAGTCCCGCGTCGCGGCGAGCACCCGCGTCGGTGCGGGCAAGACGACGGGATCGATTGCCAGCGCGCGCACGATCACCTCCCAAAGCGCCAGGATTCCCAACACGGGCAACGCCGCGAGGAGCCACGTGACGGTGTGGAAGCGGGTCATGGTTGGCGGACGGAACATCAGGAAACCACCCCGTGGATCGCGTCGAGCAGGAGCGCCTTGTCGCGTACGAACGCCTCGGAGACTGTCATCGCCCGGTGGCGAGGTCGGGGAAGCCGCACCTCGTAGGAGAGCACGACGCGTCCCGGCCGGGGCGATAGCACGAGCACGCGGTCGGAGAGCAGCAGCGCTTCCTCGACGTCGTGTGTCACGAGCACCACGGTGACCGACAGGCGTTCCCAGAGTCCGAGCAGCCACTCGTGCATCTCCGACCGGGTGAGCGCGTCGAGCGCGCCGAACGGCTCGTCGAGCAGCAGCACGGACCCGCCCGTGAGCACCGTGCGCAGGAACGCCACACGCTGCCGCATCCCTCCGGAGAGCGCCGAGGGGTATGCAGCCTCGAAGCCGGAGAGCCCCGCCACCGCGAACAGCTCTCGCGCTTGCGCCCGCGCCTCGCGCCGCGGCGTGCCGCGCACCTCCAGGCCGAGGATCGCGTTGTCGAGCGCGGTGCGCCATGGCAGCAGGGTGTCGGCCTGCGGCATATACGCCACGGCGCCGAGCCGCCGTGCGGTGCCACCGACCGTTACGGACCCGCTGTCCGGCTCCTCCAGCCCCGCGATGATGCCGAGCAGAGTGCTCTTCCCCGAGCCACTCGGCCCCACAACGGACACGAACGCACCGGGGGCGGCGTCGAATCTGATGTCCTGCAGCACGGGAAGGGCTGTGCTGTGGAGCGCATACGCCTTGCTGAGGCCAACGACCCCGACCGCCGCAGCGTCCGTCACGGCTGAGTCGCCCTGCACCGTCCGTGTACTTTCCCTGGCCACACCGCCTCCGCACAACAAAAAACGCCGTCCGGGGTATACCGGCGGCGTGGCGTGCCTGTAAGCTCGTCCCTGCGCCGGCATTACCCGGGTCAGGTTCCAACGGTCGGCGACAAATTCAGTCGCCCTCTCAGCCCGGTCCTTCCGAGCTCCCGCGAAACGTATGTGGTTGTTGACGGGACTATACCACCAGACAAGTCGGGCTGTCAAAGCGCAGCCCCGGTCCAGGGCAGCCTTCTTGCTGCTCACGCCCGGCACGCATCCGAATAAGGGAGCAGGAGAAGAGCATGCAGAACCAGGCCGCGATACTATACGGCGTGCGCGATGTGCGCGTCGAGGAGACGCCGATGCCGGAGCCGGGGCCCAGGGAGGTGCTCGTTGAGATCGCCTCCGTCGGCGTGTGCGGCTCCGACATGCACTACTACGAGCACGGCCAGATCGGACCGTTCGTCGTGCGCGCGCCGCTGATCCTTGGGCACGAGTCGTCCGGCGTGATCGCGAAGCTCGGCACGGAGGTTTCGAAGCACTCGGTTGGCGACCGCGTCACGATCGAGCCCGGCGTGCCGTGCGGACGGTGCCGGGAATGCCGGTCCGGCCGGTACAACCTCTGTCAGGACGTTCGCTTCTTCGCAACGCCGCCGATAGATGGTGCGTTCGCCCGCTACGTGACGGTCCACGAGGACTTCGCGTTCCGGCTACCAGATGGGATGTCCGACGACGAGGGTGCGCTGATCGAGCCCCTGAGCGTGGGGCTGTGGGCGTGCCGTAAGGCAAACCTGCAGGGCGGAGACAGGGTACTCGTGACCGGGGCGGGGCCGATCGGAATCCTCGCCATGCAGGCCGCGCTCGCGCTCGGCGCGACGGAGGCGACGATCACGGATGTGAACCCGCAGCGGCTGGAGATGGCCCGGCGGCTCGGCGCGACCCGCGCGTTGAACGTCGCCGGGGAGCCGCTTGCGGAGGCGGGTCTGGAGATCGATGCGCTGATCGAGTGCTCCGGCATCCCGAGCGCGATGGCGGACGGCATCCACGCGCTCCGGCCAGGTGGCATCGCCGTCGCGGTCGGGCTCGACCCCTCCGGTGAGGTGAGCATACCGATGGCGACGCTGCAGACGAAAGAGATCACACTCTCGGGCGTGTTCCGCTACGCGAACACCTACCCCGGTGCCATCGCGCTTGCCGCCTCGGGCCGGGTGAACCTCGCAGGAATCGTCACCGGCCACTACCCGCTGGAGCAGGCGGAGGAGGCGCTGCAGGCGGGCCGCAAGGACCCGGCGAGCGTCAAGGCGATGGTCCGGCCAGGGGCGTAGGGCAGGGACGCTCCTGCAGGCAGAGCAAGCGGGATAACGCCCCAGTCCCGGGGCACATCAACATGGGCGCCAAACGACGAACGAACCGAGAGGAGAGAGCATGCGCGCTGCGATTATCGATAAGCCGGGCGAGGTGCGGGTGGGCACGATCGAGGACCCTACGCCAGGTGCCGGCCAGTTGGTCGTGCGGGTGGGTGCGTGTGGCGTCTGTGGCACGGACCTGCACATCGCGGACGGCGAGTTCCCGCCCACGCCATACCCCATAGTGCCCGGCCACGAGTTCGCGGGGGAGATCGCGGCAGTCGGCGCGGGCGTCACGGACTTCCGCGAGGGGATGCGGGTCGCGGTGGACCCGTCCCTGTTCTGCGGCCACTGCGAGTTCTGCCGCCGCAACCGGGGCAACCTCTGCCAGAACTGGGGGGCGATCGGCGACACCGTGAACGGCGCGTTCGCGGAGTACGTTGCCGTGCCCGCGAAGAACGCGTACCTCCTGCCGGACAACGTCTCCCTGCGGGAGGCCGCGCTGATCGAGCCGCTCTCCTGCGCGGTGCACGGCATCCGCCGGCTCGCCCCGCAGCTCGGCGACACGTTCCTGATCGTCGGCGCGGGCACAATGGGGCTACTGCTCATGCAGCTCGCGCTCCGCGGTGGGGCATCACGCGTGGCGATGCTTGACCTGAACGCCCGGCGGCTCGAAGTTGCCGAGCAGTTGGGGGCGACGCATACGGCGACGGGTATCGGGACGCTGATGGAGCACGAGCCGCTCGGGTTCGACTGCGTGATCGACGCGACCGGTGTGCCGCGAGCGATCGAGACGGCGTTTGGCGCGGTGCGGCGCGGCGGGAAGTTTATGATCTTTGGTGTGGCGCCTGGCGATGCGAGCATCGCGCTCTCGCCGTTCCGGATCTACAACGACGAGATCACCATTGTCGGCACGATGGCGCTCTTGCTCACGTTCGCGCACGCGATCGACATGCTGCAGAGCGGCGCGGTGGATGCCCAAACCATGCTCACCCACGGCCTGTCCTTGGACGAGTTCCCGCTCGCGCTCGACACCGTGCGCGGCGGCGAAGGCGTCAAGGTGCAGGTGCTGCCGAACGGCGAGTGGGCATAGAGATCGGGCTGGAGGAAAGTCTATGGGCACGGTACCGCGGGTACGCAAGGGCCAGGAGGTAGACGACGGCGACTGGTACTGGGACGACAAACGCGACATAGACGCGATCGTCGAGGCGCTCGGCTGGCGGGGGGTGGCGGATGCCCACGCGTGGTACGATGTCGGCTCGCGCCCACCCGAGCGCAAGCAGGCGTACAAGCTTCCCCACCACACGCTCCGCCGTGGGAAACTCGCGCTCAGCCGCCGTGGCGTGCAGCGCGCGATGGCCGCGCTCAACGGCGCTCGCGGTGGCACGGACCTACCGGACGCCGACCGGCGCAGGGTGTACAACCACCTCAAGGCCCACTACAAGGAGCTCGGCGAGGAGCCTCCGGAGTTCAAGGAATAAGCTAACGGGCACGCGGCCAATACTATAAGAGGGCGCTTACTCAGCGTCCGCAACCATCAGGCGACTGCCACCGGAATCTGTTCACGTCAGACCCCGATGGTGCACGAGAGCGGTAAGAATGGTCAGACCAAAGCACAAAGTACAAACGCAGGAACTCACAGGCTACCGCGGGGCAACACGAGAGCCTGTGGGACTCAGCGGGCAAGCTCCGGGTGAAGGCGTGGCAAGTCCGGTTTATCACCTCTATCGCGATCGAAGCACTCCTGCGATCTCGACCTGTCATGTTCGCAACCAACCACATCAACCATCCGGGTCGGTTGGTCGGTAAGGACGACTGCCATCGTTTCTGGGAAGAGGAACTCAGATTTCTGATGTGTGACAGGCACGAACACGACTTCTCCTGGGATAAGTTCCCCGACGGCTACTGTTATGGCGCAGCCGAGTGGCATGCGGAGGGCGATGAGGTGGTGGTCTTACTGACGATGCATCACTGAACCGTACCGCCGAGGCGGTAAGAGAACGACACCTGATCAACCCCTAGGTTGTCGCAAGACTGTCATTCAGCGGATTGCACGACGACAACTCCGGCTTTCAGATCAACCACCATGCACGCGTCCTGGTCGGCGAGGAAGCTCTGCGCATCATCAAGCGTCGCCGACTTGCGGGAGACGAGGTCAGCATCCGCATCATATCCTGTGCGCTGCCATCGCTCGATCCAAAAGTATGGCTGTGCGGGATCGACAACTCCCTGCCAACACAGTTCGATCGCCCCCGCAGCCAGTACAACTGCGTTACTGTACTGTCAATGAAGGGGGTCGAGGACGAACCAGCGCTCATTTGGAGACTGAGGGTAAGATCTTACGATGCTTCCTTGCTTGTCATCGCCAGCAGCTCGGGGTGCAGGTGGCCGTTCGTGGCGACGATCTCGCGACCCTCGATTTGGAACGGACCGCCGGTGTAGTCACTGACCTGCCCACCCGCCTCGGTGAGAATCAGACTGCCCGCCGCGACGTCCCACGCCCAGATACCTCGCTCGTAGTACGCGTCGAACCGTCCGGCCGCGACGTAGCACAGGTCGAGCGCCGCGCTGCCGGCCCGCCGTAGTCCCTGACAGGCGACCGCCATCCTGCCCCAGAGCTCCAGGGCGGCGGGCAAGTCCTCCCGATCGTACGGGAAGCCCGTCGCGACGAGCGCGCGGCTCAGCTCCGTGGCGCCCGAGACCCGCAGCGGCTCCCCGTTGCAGGTCGCGCCCTCACCACGCCGGGCGGCATACATCTCTTCGCGCATCGGGTCGTACACGACGCCGACCTCGACCTGCCCCGCCCGCTCCAGCGCAACTACCACCGCGAAGAAGGGGAAGGCGTGGGCGTAGTTCGTCGTGCCGTCGAGCGGGTCCACGATCCAGCGAGCGTCCTCCTCCCCCGGGCTGCCACCGCCCTCCTCCGCGAGGATGCCATACGCGGGGTAGGCGTCGCGGAGCATGCCGGTGACCACGCGCTCCGATTCGGTGTCCACCTGGGTAACTAGGTCGACCGGCCCCTTGTACTGGACGGTGACGCCCGTGTTGTAGCTGCGGCGCAGCACCTCGCCACCCGCCCGCGCTGCCGCTATCGCCGCTTCGAGCTCGCCCTTCGACACCCGCCACCTCCCATACTTTCCCACTCCTGACCGCCACTATACCCGAGCCGCCCAGCGCGCGTGGGATGCGCCGAACGGTACAGACCCAAGCACTCAGCCGTGCCACGGGCACCTGCGCGGCTACGGTATAATCGCGCGGCCCGACCCGCCAGATTGCGTGCGTGGGATCGGGGAGCAGGCACGCCTGCTGTACAGCGAGACAATCAGCGGTGCAGCACCTTCCGCCTGTGCCGCGCTCTGAAACTGCAACGGGAGAGAGATGAGCCGCAGACCGCCAAAACACGTCGAGCAGAGAGTACGGGAACTCGCGCGCCAGCATCCCGGCTGGACCCCCAGCCAGATGGCGATCTTTCTGCAGGGCGAGAGGCTCAAGGTGACAAGCGAGGATGTCCGCCGCGTGCTGGCCCGCCCTGCCCCTACCGGCGCCGATGAACCTGCCGAGACCGCCGAGCGGCCCCGATACACCGCCCCGCGCGAGGAGCGACAACGGAGCGCCCTCCCCATCGGTCTGCTGTTCGGCATCCTGTTCTTCCTGGTCAGCGTCGCGGGCGGCGCGCTCGTCGCGGAATATAGATCGGACGCCGGACCGTTCACCAGCTTCGCCGTCAACCTGCTCGTGCTCTTCGTCGCAGGTGTGGTCGCCTCGCACCGATTCGCGAGCGGCGCGCGCGCGGGCATGATCGCCGGTGGCTTTGGCTGGCTGCTGACGGTTGGCGTGGGACTGCTGTTGTACTACACGCTCAACTCGCTGTACGCATCGCTCGCCCTGAACCTCCCCGCGCCGAACAACCGGGACGCGCTGTACAGCTTGCTCGGAGGATCCGCCATCAGGCTCTTCGGGACCAGCCTCATCGGCCTCTGCCTCGGCTGGCTCGGCGCGAAGCTCTTCGGCCGCAGGCGTCGCCGCGCCGCGTTCAGTTGACGCTGGAGGCAAGCTCCGGTTGAAGCTGGCGGGTGGACGCACCCGAACAATCATCCCACACCGTTTGCCCGAGACCGACAGACACCGGACCAGCGGGAAAGCGACAGGGCAGCGCCGCACCGACGAGGAGGAGCAGCACGATGATCACCCCCAGAGCCGACGTTGTGGGAAGCTTGCTGCGTCGACCGGCGCTGCCGGACGCGCGCCAACTTCTCGCCGCGGGGGAGATCGAACCTGCCGCATTCAAGCGGATCGAGGACCGCGCGGTGGACGAGGCACTGGCCCTGCAGGTCCAGGCAGGGATGCCGGTCGTCACGGATGGCGAGATGCGCCGGGAGTCGTTCCAGAGCCAGATGACCGAGGCGGTGGACGGCTTCGGGGAGTATGACATCGACGCCTTCCTGTGGGGCGAGTGGCACGGCACGGGTGCGGTCGGGGA
>JADDPA010000081.1 GCA_016782125.1 Thermobaculum sp. | reverse complement strand
AGCAGTGTACTTGGCTGTGGTGGCAGAATATGGCCACTATGGATACTGCCTGCGGCTTCCTCTCTACCCTGACCTCCTTCCGCAGTTCGCTCCACAACTGCTTCGGCAAACGCTCCGATGCCCTGTTCGAGTTGACGGACGCGATGCTCACCGCGGGGCCGCAGCCTTCGCCCGTCCATCTGAGTCTGGGGCCTGCGCACCGCCGGGGATGGGGCAGCCTGTACGCGGCGCTCTCGCACGGTACGGTCGACACATCGGCGCTGCAGTCGCTGCTGTCTCGACACCCCCTCAGCGACGAAGACACCCGCGTGTACGCCGTCGACTGTAGCGTCTGGGCGCGCTGCGACGCCGAGTCCAGCCCGGAGAGGGGCTACTACTTCCATCCATTTCGCCACTGTGCCGGCCAACCGATAGTCGCGGGCTGGTCGTACCAATGGGTGGCGCAACTGGGGTTCGCGCGCGACTCGTGGACCGCTCCGGTGGACGTACGCCGCGTGCATCCTTGTGAGAACCCTAACGCCGTCGCGGTGGAGCAGATCAAGGGGATCCTGGCCAGGGGTCTCCCCAACGGCCTCGCGCCGCTGTTTGTGTTCGACGCCGGATATGATCCGGTGCAACTGAGCCAGGGGCTTGAGGGCACCCAAGGCCTCCATCCTGGTGCGGCTGCGCTCCGACCGCTGCTTCTACGCCGACCCCGTGCAAGCAACGCCGTCCGCGAAGGGTGGCAGGCCGCGCAAGCACGGGACCAGGTTCGACTGCAAGGATTCGGCTACCTGGTGGCCCGAAAGTGCCGAGCACCTGGCTGAAGACGGGCAGTACGGCAGGGTGCACGTCCAAGCCTGGGCCGACCTGCATCCCAAGCAGCAGAACCATCCGACGCGCGGGACGCCCCGACATCGCTCCATCGTGCGCGGCACACTGGTACGGGTGGAGGCCACGCGCCTGCCCGGACGCAGCCATCTGCCCAAGGTGCTGTGGCTGTGGTGGCAGGGACCGGGCGAACCCGACCTCGACCTGCTGTGGCGAGCGTATACCCGCCGCTTCGACCTCGAGCATACCTTCCGCTTCCTCAAGCAGGTACTGGGCTGGACCACCGCGCGGGTGCGCCACCCCCAGCAGGCCGACAGATGGACCTGGCTCGTGCTGGCGGCTTACACCCAGCTCAGGCCGGCTCGCCGCGTGGTCGCGGATCGGCGACTGCCGTGGGAACGACACCTGGAGATAGGGAGACTGACTCCATGCAGGGTCCGAAGAGGCTTTTCGGCGCTCCTGGTCGCGCTGGGCAGTCCGGCAAGTCTGCCGAAACCCTGTGGCCGATCCCCAGGGCGGCCCACAGGCAGCCGCTCCGGACGCGCCCCTCGCTATCCGGCCCTCAAGAAGGCCGCTTGAACCCACCACCGCATTCAACGACATCGTTTTGGGATAGACTTCCAGACTGTCCCGTATCCCATCACGGTCAAATCACAAGCTAAGGCAGAGTGGACTGAGCGTTCATCATAGGGCTCAGTCCATCGTCGCTCTGGAACCGGTTCAACTGTGCCTGGCGTCTATGCTGGGCTGCTCGTGCTGCAGGCAGGTATAATGTTTTCTGCGCCCGTTGGGTTTCCGTATGGCAGTGGCGAGACGGCGTGACAGCCTGCCACAGCAAGGGCGCATATAGAGGACGTCAAAGCCGCGCAGCATTGCGCAGGCGAATCGTGGGGGCGAATGTACGACCGAGCAACCATCGATGTAATAGCTGGCACCGGGGGCAACGGTAGTGCGAGCCTGCGCCACGAGAAGAACGCCGCGAAAGGCGGCCCTGACGGTGGTGACGGTGGTCGCGGTGGCTCCGTTTACGTGGAGGCAGACGAGAGCCTGAACACGCTCCACACCTTCCGCTACAAGCGGGTGTTCAAGGCGCAGCACGGCGGACAGGGGCTGAAGCAAAAGCAGCACGGAAAGGCAGCCGAAGACCTGGTCCTCAAGGTGCCCGCGGGAACCGTCGTGCATGACGCCGATACTGGAGAGACCCTTGCCGATCTCACCGAGCACGGCGAGCGCGTCATGGTCGCTCGCGGCGGCCGTGGCGGGCTGGGTAACACCCACTTCAAGACCAGCTCCTACCAGACGCCGCGCTTCGCGGAGCGCGGAGAACCGGGACAGGAGCGTCGACTCCGCTTCGAGCTCAAGCTCCTCGCGGATGTTGCCCTGGTCGGCTTCCCCAATGCCGGCAAGAGCACCTTACTGTCCACCATCAGCGCCGCGACGCCGAAGATCGGCAATTATCCGTTTACGACGCTCGAACCTGTGCTCGGTGTCGTAGCGGTGCCCGGCTCTGAGGACTCCTTTGTTGTCGCGGACATCCCTGGACTCGTTGAGGGGGCGCATGAGGGCGTTGGCCTGGGTGATGAGTTTCTCCGACATATCGAGCGGACCCGCGTACTCCTGTACGTCGTGGACGGCTCCGGTCAGGAGGGTCGTTCGCCGGTTGAAGACTTCCAGACGCTGCAGCGCGAGCTAGCGGCCTACCAGCCAGAGATGGCGCAGAAACCCGCACTGGTAGCATTCAATAAGGTTGACATGCCGGAAGCCCAAGAGAACCTGGCGCCATTTCGCACCCAAGTAGCGGTGGACGACAGTACAGTGCTTGCGGTCTCCGGGGCCGCCCGCGTTGGACTTGAGACGCTCGTGCTTAGACTAGCGCAGATGGTGGAGAGCGCGCCACCACCGCACCGCTTCGCGCCGAAGCAGGAGGAAACGGTGCTCCACCCGAACCCGGTGGACAGCAGCCGCTTCGCGATCAACCGCGAGGCTGACGGCACCTGGCACGTGACTGGACCCACCATCGAACGCATCGCGGTGATGACGGACATGGAGAACGACGAGGCTGTGCGCAGGCTGGAGCGAGAACTCAACCGGCTCGGGATTACTCGTGCATTAGAGGCGGCGGGTATTGAGTATGGCGACATGCTCCAGATCGGCGCAGTTGAGATCGACTGGGGCGAGGTGGACTTCGGTTAGTCGGGTCTGAGCGGCGGTGCTCACCCACCGCGCTCCGTTGCTGCCGGCACCGAGGGGGCTGGTGACCCCGCTGTAGCTGTCTCCTGTTCCTCCAGTGGATCGGCATCCGTGCGCGGTAACCGCATCGCAATCAATACAGAAACGGCGTAGAGCACTGCGCCGGTGAGAAAGACGTAGCGAAGGCTAGCCGCGGCGATGACTCCGGCAACCACCGGGCTCAGGCCACCGCCGACCATCGAGCCGGTTGAAATCAGACCGAAACTTGCCCCCCGTGAGTCGTGCGGGAGGTGGCGACTAGCTACCGTGAACGCGAGTGTCACGGTCCCACCCGCTAGGAGAGCGAGGAGCACGCGGGCCGCGAAGAGTTGTGGCGTACTGCGAACGCCCGCGAGGAGCAGCGTCGCGATCACCCCCCCGACGAGCGTCGCGAGGAGGAGCGTCCGGATTGACCGGCGGTCAGACAGCTTGCCGGCGCCGCTCGCCGCGATGGCCGATACAATGGCCCCGACGCTGGTCAGCAGGCCGGCCCAGAACGGTATGGACCGCTCCGGCGTACCCAGCTGTTCAATGTACAGGGGCAGGAAGGCGTTCATGCTCCTATCCACGAACTGCGAAAGAAACAGCACTCCAATCAAAGGGAGTAGCGTCGGAAGCAGGAACACCTTGCGGATGGGCAGCCGTGCCTTCGCCTCTCGCTGCCTGCGTGACCGGGCGGTATCTTTGAAGAGCAGCATCATCGACACGAGCGCAGCGAGGTAGAGGCAGGCCGAGACGAAGAATGTTCTGCGCACCCCGATGGCACCCGCGAGCACGCCGCCGAGCAGTGGACCTGAGGCGTTCGTTAGGAGCATCGCGGACTGAAGCCGTCCCATCGCTGCGCCCGCCCGCTCCTGCGGGGCGGACACGGAGATCATCGTCATGGCCATGGCGCCCATGCCACCAAAGATCCCCCAGAGCACTCGGAGCGTGAAGAGTTGGACGACGTTCGTTGCAAGGCCCATGAAAAATGCGATGAAAACGAACACAATCAGCGAGCGCAGAAACATCGCTTTGTGACCGAATCGATCGGCAAGGATGCCCCAGACCGGCGCCATCAGCCCCGCGAGGAATGGTGACACGCCGAAGATCAGCCCGGACCAGAGTGCCACCTGCGCAGGATCGGTCACGCCAAGCTCCCGGACGTACAGCGGCAGAAACGGCATCACGATCGTGAAGCCACTGAAGGCAACGAAGATGGAGACGGTAAGGACCCAGGCGTTGCGCTCCCATTGCTGCGAGGGGATTGCAGACCGTAGCCGTGCGAGCGAGAGCGTCAAGTCAGCCTACCTCCGTACCGACTATTATGTGCACAACTTCGGCTGCGAGGTCAACTTGGCTGGGTGCGGACCCATACTCACGACGGCCGCAATGCTCAGAGTAGACCTGCCACCATGACCGGTGCGGGATCGCATGTGGCTCCATTCAACGAGCCGTGCCGGGATGCAGGGCTCCTCGGACCACATCCGGCGTCGGCAGGGCGACGGCAGTGCAAGGTGGAGTGTAGCTGCATCATCTCGGCGCAGAGTCGGTTTTGGAGCGCAAGTATCCGGGCATACGATGTGCTACATAGTTGTGAACGGAAAGGGGTATCTCACATGTCGAAACAGCGCATATCTGCCCTCATTCTCAACCTACTGCTAGCCGTGCTTCTTGCCGCTTGTCAGGGCGGGGGTGAGGGCGATGACGACGACGAGGACGAAGGCGGAGAGGAAGACGGAAGATATCAGACGCTCGTTCTGATGTAGCAGCTCCTATTCACGGGCGTTAAAAAGACGGACAGCGCTTCATAAGCGTGACCACAGCAGGTGAGCGGCACCTAGCACGACAGTGCTAGCCTTACCACTCCTGCCTACGCATCTAGAATGGCGTAGTGTTTGCCGCTAACGACCTTCGACTGAGAGACACGGCCGCAGGGGCCAGGTGAGATCACGGTACAGTAGCCTGTCGCAGGATCGGTGAGGGCCAACCTAGGTGTCGTGGCAGTGCTAGGGGAATACGGTGACCGGACAAGCCGTCCACGACAGCGCTTTTAGATGGGGTGGGACGCGCAAAGGGCTACCGATTACTATGAGCCTGCTGCTGTGTCGATGAAGCAGAACCGATTGCCTTCAGGGTCGGCCAGCACGATAAAATCCGCGTCTGGCGGATACAAACCCCAGGCAACCCGCTCAGCCCCCAGCGAGATGAGCCGCTCGACCTCTGCGGCCTGATCACTGGAATTACCCGCGTACAGATCGAGATGCACACGAGGGTGCTCCTGAACAGGAGAGTCACTCCGGCCGAGGGCCAGATGCGTTCCAGTGCCAGCGGCTGGTACCAGGACGACGTACGTATCGTCCCCCTCATCGTCGCGAGGTACATAATTCAGGGCCTCGCTCCAGAACCTTGCGGCTCGAGGGATGTCGGCGACCCCGAGGACAACGGTTCCAATACTCAGCATGGACCTAGTGTATCAGACCTTCTGAAGTCGAAACGTATACAGGTGCTCGCAACGGTATCAGGGAGACGAGAAGTACCGTTCCGGCTGCGATATACTGAGTCTCGTGGGCGTTCTGTACATCGTTAGCACTCCGATAGGCAACCTGGGAGATGTTACTCTGCGCGCGCTGGAGACGCTGCGCGCGGTCCCCCTGATCGTTGCCGAGGACACGCGTCACACACGGAAGCTGCTTGCACACAACGACATTCACACACGCCTGCTCAGTTATAACGAGCACTCTCCGCCGTCACGCCTTGATCAGATACTCGATGCCCTTAGCGAGGGGGATGTTGCCCTCGTGACCGACGCGGGCACCCCGGCGGTCTCGGATCCGGGGCGCGGACTCGTGCTCGCGGCTCACGAGGCAGGATTCTCAATATCGGCGCTGCCGGGTCCGTCTGCTGTACTGACGGCACTTGTCCTTTCCGGTATGGACACGAGCAACTTCCTGTTCCTCGGCTTCTTGCCCCGCCGTCCCGCGGACCGTCGAGAGAAGTTGCGGGAGGCCCGCGACTTGCCGTACACCCTTGTGCTTTTTGAGGCGCCGCATCGCATACGCCGCACGCTGCATGCGCTCCACGAGGTCCTCGGTGACCGGGCGCTCTCGACCGCGCGTGAGCTGACGAAGCTCCACGAAGAGGTCCGCAGAGGCACGATCACCTCGGAGATCGAGTACTGGGCAACACAGGAACCTCGTGGGGAGTACACGCTTGTGGTGGCCGGCAGCGAGACGAAGCCTGCCCCTGCGAAGCATGTCGCTCCGCTGGACCGGGTTGCCGAACTCGTCTCGGAGGGACAAAAGGCCACGGAGGCGGTTCGCGTTGTGGCGCGGGAAACCGGCTCGGATCGCCGAGAGCTCTATGCTGCCTGGCTAGACCGTCCCCAAAAGTAGGTGGCAAAGTGCCGAAAAGCTGTTAGAATGGCGTGGCCACTCGTGTTTCGTCAAGGAGGCGGACCTTGCTAGATGGGAAAGTTAACCTCGAAGAGTTTATCGGTCACTTGACCGCCGAAAGACACTTCTCTAACCATACAATCTCAGCCTATCGCAACGATATCAACCAGTTTCACCGCTGGCTGCAAGCGCGGCCAGTGATCCGCAACTGGGGAGACGTTAAGCGTACGGATGTACAGGATTACCTGCTGCACCTCAAAGGCTCCGAGGAGCGCGCGTATGCTCCCGCGACGCAAGCCCGAAAGATTGCGGCGATAAAGAGCTTCTTCCACTTCTTGTCCGCGGACGAGCAGCTTGTCCAGGATCCAACGACCGATCTGGTTAGTCCGCGGGTGCAGAAATACTGGCCCAAAGCGATCACGATTCAGCAGGTCAACGCGCTCCTGGAGCACACCTCGCGCAATCACTCGCCCGAGGGCCAGCGCGATCATGCCATGCTGGAGTTGCTATATGCGACCGGCGTACGGGTCAGTGAGCTGGTGAACCTCGACCTGGAGCACATCAGCTCGGAGGGGCAGCATCTGCGCTGCATCGGCAAGGGGCGCAAGGAGCGGTTGGTGCCGATCCATGAACGCGCGATGGCTGCGGTCTGCAGCTACATCGAGCAGGCTCGTCCGAAGCTCCTGCGGGATAAGGAAGAGCGAGCTCTCTTCCTGAACCATCGGGGGCATCGCCTGACGAGGCAGGGTTTCTGGTTAATTCTCAAGTCGTACTCCGCTGCGGCGCAGGTTGACGGCATCACACCACACACGCTGCGGCACTCGTTCGCCACCCACATGCTCAATGGTGGCACCGACCTGCGCAAGGTTCAGGAGTGGCTCGGACACTCCAGCATCTCCACCACACAGATTTACACCCAGCTCAATACGGAGCGACTGCATCAAGCGTACGACTCTGCACACCCTCGCGCATACATCACCGCGCAAGAGGCGGTGCAGTGAAAGCCGCCGCTTGGCTCGCGATACTGTGCTCGACGCTCTTGGGGGCAGCTATATTCAAGGTCGGTGCGCCCGTGATTCGGACGTATCCGTCTACCGATGGCTCGATGGTCGTCAAGCTCAGCTTGAGCAAGGTACCGGGCTTTGTCGCTTACCTGCGCACGGGCGGTGGCCCAGCACTTCAAAGCGGCGCTACTGAGCGCTCCCGACAAGACTGACGTTCGGTAGTCTTCGGTTGGGAGCATCGGCAGAGAGTTCGTCCGGTGCAGAAACTGCTGCGTTTTGATGCCACATCGGGGAGTACTACAGTCCGGCATGCGGCGCGACGGTCGGCCCAGTCGGTTATACTGGGCGTGCTCGAACGGGCGAAAGTAGCGACACAGCGGAGACGGGTAAGAGTACTTGCCGGAGGCACCGGACAGGGAAGCGGGTATCTGCTGAGAGCCCGCCAGGTGATATGGTAAGGAAGGCGACGCTGAGCTAATAGACACAGAGTGGACCGCGCGCACGTGGTCAACCAGGGTGGAACCGCGGGGTAACCCTCGTCCCTGGACCGATTGGTCCAGGGCGCTTTGCTTTTAGGGAGGTTGTACATGCAGACCGAGAACACTACCCGAGTGAGTATGGACACGATTGTCTCGCTAGCGAAGCGGCGAGGGTTCGTGTATCCCAGCAGCGAGATTTACGGCGGCTACGCTTCGTTCTGGGATTACGGGCCGCTCGGTGTTGAGCTGAAGCGCAACATCAAGGATGCCTGGTGGCAAGACATTGTGCGGCGCCGGCCGGAAGTCGTGGGCCTCGAAACCAGCCAGATCATGCACCCGCGCGTTTGGCAGAGCTCCGGTCACCTGGAGAACTTCACTGATCCTCTGGTGGACTGTTTGAACTGTAAACAGCGGTTCCGGGCCGATCACCTGCCCGGATACGAGGAGAATGTGATCGCGGGCAATCCGGCGCCGCTGGCAGAGATTCCGTGCCCCAACTGTGGTGAGCGAGGGAAGTGGACGGAGCCGCGCGCGTTCAACTTAATGTTCAAGACCTTCGTTGGTCCTGTGGAGGACGCCGCGGCGGTGACGTATCTTCGTCCGGAGACAGCGCAAGGGATGTTCGTACAGTTCGCCAATGTACTCGGCTCCAGCCGACAGAAGCTTCCCTTCGGGATCGCCCAGATCGGCAAGGCATTCCGCAATGAGATCACGGCCGGAAACTTCATCTTCCGTCTGCGCGAGCTCGAGCAGATGGAGCTGGAATACTTCGTCCGGCCGGGAGATGACGACCAGTGGTACGAGTACTGGCGGGACTACACGATGGAGTGGTTCACCGGCCTCGGCGTGGACTGCGATACCCTGCGCCTCCGGCCGCACGACCCCGCCACGCTTTCGCACTATTCCAAGGGCACGACGGATCTGGAATACCTGTTCCCGTTCGGGTGGGGTGAACTCTGGGGCGTCGCGAACCGCACGGATTTCGATCTCAAGGCACACTCCATGGGGAGTGGCAAGGAGCTGACGTACTTCGATGAGGAGTCGAAAGAGCACATTACACCGTACGTCATCGAGCCCGCGCTTGGCGTAGACCGCGCCTTTCTCGTCTTCTTGCTGGACGCGTACGACGAGGAGCCAGACAAGGACGGAACCCGCGTCGTGCTTCGCTTCCACCCGCGTCTCGCACCAGTAAAGGTTGCCGTGCTCCCACTCTCCAAGAAGGAGCCACTCGCCACCACAGCCCGCGAGCTGCGCGACACACTCTCAGCAACAATGAATGCGGAGTACGACGAGACCGGCAGCATCGGCAAGCGCTATCGCCGCCAGGACGAGATCGGCACCCCCCTCTGCGTCACGGTGGACTTCCAGACGGCAGAAGACAACGCCGTGACGATCCGCGACCGCGATACCATGGAGCAGGACCGCGTGCCACTTTCCGATCTGGAAACAACCGTCCGCAGTAAGCTGGGGTTGTGAGAACGCCGCACACGCCTTTGAGCGGTGAGGAACGGCTCTTGCTGGCCAGTGGGGCACGCGAGACGCACGGTGCCCGCGCAATGGAGGGAAAATGATGAGAACCAGGCAGCACCAACAATCGACGAACGGCGCGGTCGGTGTTGTCGGCGTGTCCGAGACGGTTGCGACGCCTCCCGGACAGGAACGGCCGGAGAGCAGCGCGACCGACTTCTCAGCGCTGCGCAACCGATACTGCGTCAGCGTCGAGGAGTACCGGTCGTTTAATGCGAACGGGTATCTGGTGGTTCGTGGGCTGGTGAGCGAAAGGGAGGCGGCGGAGATTCGTGACCACGTCGACGATCTGCTCCACGGGCGGGTCACCGTGCCGGGGCTCAAGCCACCCGCTCCGGGCACCCCGGTCGACGAGGTCGAGCGCCGGTATCTGCGGATCCACATGCTTCACCGGCAACTCGAGATCCACGAGCGTTTCCTGCTGCATCCGCGGATTCTGGATGTCCTCGAGGCGCTCATCGGGCCCGACGTGATGGCGATGCAGAGCATGCTATTCATTAAGGCACCCGGCGGGGAGGGCCAGGGTTATCACCAGGATAGCTACTATATCCCGACGTATCCAGATACGCTGTGTGGGGCATGGGTTGCCGTAGACGATGCGGATGAGGAGAATGGCTGCTTGTGGATCACGCCCGGTTCACACGTCGAGCCGATCTATCCGACCGACGACCGTGTGCACCAGAATCACGCCAACCTCGGCGACCTCGGCGTCGTCGAGAACGTGTCGAATACGGACACGGCGGTAAATACGCTCAGCCGAGTCGCGGCGCGGTACGACGGTAGCGAGGTAGCTGTACCGGTCAACGCTGGCGACGTCATCTTCTTCGGCGGCCACGTGCTGCATCGCTCACACCGCAACCGATCCGTAGACCGCTTCCGTCGCGCCTTTGTTGGGCACTACGCGAATGCGCGCTCCTTCACGACGTGGGGCTCGCGCGGCACGCCTGAGCCATCCAACCATCAGCATATCCTCGCCCGAGGCAGTACGCACCTGCCGTACGGTAAGCCACGGTTCGGCACGCCGTGCGCCGCCACAGTGCCGCCTTCTCAAGGCGCCGCCGGCGCTCCTATGGCACTTATGGCGCAGGGTGAGGACATGGGTGTTGCGCCGCAGGACCCTAGGCGGAACGACCCCACGATGATGACCGAGCACGAAGCGGACGCTCGACACGTAAAGTAAGCTTTTTCGATTAGCCAAGCCTGCTCATCGGGATTTGCTGGTCACGCCTTCCGGTACATTGGCTCGTGGGGAGCCACTGAGTAACCAGCGCTTGTAGCGCTCCATGCCGTCAGGTGAGACGGTGAAGAACAGGCGTCCACGGCAAAGGTCGACTCTCGCGCGCCCTTGCAATTCCAGCGCACACTGGCCCTGGCCATCTGGCGTGCGCGAGACGTTCATCCGGTGGGCGCAGAAGCGGCACTCCGCATAGGCACAGAGCGCGTCCGTGCTCGCCGGTGGAATCATCTTGAGCGACATGATGTGTTCCTTTCCGTTCGAGGAGCATCCGATGCGCACAAAAAAGCCGTGGCAACAGTCGCGGCCCATCGTTTTGCGCCAATAGATACTCCTCTCTGTCGCCTACGGGGTTAGCTGACGGGTTAGGGCTGAAAGTTACCCCTCTCGCTTTCGCGAGATGCACCCCAGGATGGTGGTTCCCCCGTTTCCCGCTACCGGGAACTCGGCCTCCGGTGCAGTGCGCCGGTACACACATGGTAGCGTCCGAGTCGGCCGGCTGCAAGCATTGCTTGGCACATCCGACACGCGCTACATGTATAACGCTCGACTACCCTCCGACGTTTCATCTGAAAAATACTGAACCCGGGGGTGGCCGCGGCATAAGGTTCATATGAGGATAGCGCGATGCGCGAGGAGGAGCCGGTATGGACGTCGAACCTGAAGAAATGCTCCAGGTCGTGGACACGCAGGGTCGGTTCCTACGCGCTGCTTCGCGCGCAGAGTGTCACGCGGACGCCGCGCTGATTCACCGCAGTGTCTGCGTCCTGCTGTTCAATGCCGCAGGCGAGCTGTACCTTCAGCGGCGCGCGATGTCGAAGGACACCTACCCCGGCCAGCGCGATCTGTCTGCCACCGGTCACGTTCGCACCGGCGAGACCGAGGACGAGGCTGCGGCACGCGAGCTTGCCGAGGAGTTGGGTGTGCGGCCGGAGATCAGGCGTGTTGATACGATGCTGCTGCGTCTCCCGGCGGAAACAGAGCTCGCCACAATCTACCGCTGCTCGTACAACGGCACGATCACGCCGGACCCGAACGAGTTGGACGGTGGAGCCTTTTATCCGCCAGCACATGCGATTCAGCTTCCGGACCTGACGCCGTACGCTGGACAGATCCTCGCGCGACTTGGCTACGGCTAATGAATGCTTGCTCCGTTCCGCTACGCGCCGGACTGCGTGCGCGTAAAGGTAGAGTCCCAGGGGTTGGTGTAAAAGGGAGCTGTTGAAAA
>JADDPA010000029.1:6949-11941 GCA_016782125.1 Thermobaculum sp. | reverse complement strand
TCTCGGCTTTCGTCAGCTCTGCCTCCGCGAGCGGGCTGCGGACGCCGAGCTCGCGCGCGGCCTGGTGGCCGGGGCGGTGGTCGGCGCGGTCGTCGTGGTTGAAGCCATCGACGACGACGTTGAAGCCGTGCTCGACACGGAGCTGCTCCAGCTTCGTGAACAGCTCGTTCTTGCAGAAGTAACAGCGATTGGTGTCGTTGCGGGCGTAACGGGGGTCGGAGAGCTCTTCCGTGCGCAGACTGATAAATCGCACGCCGATCTGGTGGGCGAGCCGCTCCGCCTCCTGGAAGTCATCGTCGAGCAAGCTCTCGCTCGTGGCCGTCGCCGCCGCCGCTCCCGTGCCGAGTACGTCGTAGGCCACCGCCGCGAGCAGAGCGCTATCCACGCCGCCCGAGTAGGCAACCAGGACCAAGCCCATGTCGCGTAAGGTCTGCTCGAGTCTATTCTGCTTCTCGGCCAGGGGGGCGAGGTCCATAAAAGCCACCTCTCTTTTACCCGGCTCGGCGCCGGGACATGCTAACGATAGGTTTGACAGAGCGTGAAACGCCATGCGCCTCAAGCATACATCGCAAAAAACAGTCCCTCATGGGCTATGCTCCAGCCTCGACCCGCGTCAGAAACTCTTCCCCGAGCGAGGAATACGCCTGCGCGGCCTTAGAGGCTCCATGGTACTCGAAGATACTCTGACCGTAGCTCGGCGCCTCGCTGAGATAGACGCTGCGCGGGATCAGGGTGCGAAAAAGCGTGCGGGCGTAGTGCTTCCGCACCTCGTCCACGACCTGCCGAGAGAGGCGCGTGCGGCTGTCGAACATCGTCATCACGATGCCGAACATGTCGAGACGCGGGTTGAGCCGGGAGCGCACGATCCGGAGGGTGCCGGTTAGCTGCCCGAGCCCCTCGAGCGCGAGATACTCGCACTGGATTGGCGTGATCAATCCCTCGGCCGCCGTCAGGGCGTTCACCGTAAGCAACCCAAGCGAGGGCGGGCAATCAAGCAGCACCACGTCGTATCGCGGGACCAGCGATTCGAGGGCGTCGGACAGCCGGAACTCTCGGCGCTCGACCGGCACAAGCTCCACCTCCGCTGCAGCTAGCGCGGACGTCGAGGGCACCACGTCTAGACCCATCCGGCGGCTCAGCGCAACCGATCCCTGGAGCGGCTCGCCGTCGACGAGAACATCGTACAGCGGCTGCTCGCCGGACTGTACGCCCAGGCTGCTGCCCGCGTTTCCCTGCGGGTCCAGGTCGATAAGCAGTACCCGCCGCCCGGCACCGGCGGCGTAGACCGCGAGGTTGACGGCCGTGGTGGTCTTGCCGACCCCGCCCTTCTGGTTTGCGACTGCGAATACCCGTGCCATCGCCGCATTCTAGCACCTGCGGCTGTCACAGCGCACCGCGGGCCATATCCCGCGCAACACTCGCCCGCTCCAGCATCGATCCCAACAAGAGTGATTGGAATCAACGTACTCTTCGTCTGGCATAGCCCGTGCATCTCCGCACCAGAAAGCTAGGAGGACACAGTGGTAGAGGCTGTCATCGTGGACGTGGACGGCACACTAATGGAGAACACCGGGCTGCACGTGACCGCGTGGCGTCGGGCGTTCGCGCGTGTGGGCAGAGAAGTCGAAGTGACCGCGATCATGCGGCGGATCGGGATGGGCGGCGACAAAATGGCGCCGGAGATCCTGGGCGAGGATGCGGACGAGGCATTGCTCGACCGCGTGCGCGCGCTGCATCCAGAGGAGTACCTGGATAAGGGGCTCATAGACCACGCACAACCGAACGATGGCGCGCTCGACCTGCTACGTGCCCTCAAGGCACGGGGGCTGCGCGTGGCGCTCGCCTCCTCCGCGTCGGAGCGAGAGATCGAGCGGTATCTGCCTTACCTGGGTGATGGCGCGGATGTCGATGTGATCCTAAACTCCAGCCACGCCTCGAGCACGAAGCCGGACCCCGATGTCATCGAGGCAGCACTGGACAAGCTCGGCAACCCGAAGCAGGCGGTGATGATCGGCGACACGGTGTGGGACGTGGAGGCCGCGGGGAAATTAGGGCTGCCGTGCGTCTGCGTGCTCTCGGGTGGGACCGAGGCCGGACTGCTGGTCGAAGCCGGAGCAGTCGCGGTGTACGACAACCCCGCGGATATCCTGGCGCACCTGGACGACGTGCTGAACCCACCGGTCCCCGAAGAGCTCACTCTCGGAAACTCCTAGCGCGGCGGGCGGGGGCGGGGTGGCAGGCACGGAGACCTGCCCCTACTCTACCTCAACGCCCGCGGCTGTAGCGGTTCGCAGGGGGCGGCCCCGGTTACGGGGAGTCGGGTACGCCGCGGATGACCCAGACCTCGACGGGCGAATGCTCCAGTACGTAGGGGATGGTATCACCGAGGCAGAACTCCATGTGCTCCCGCTTGTACGGCAGACCGAGCAGGATGAGACTGCAGTCACGCGCGGCGGCTTCATCGACGATCGCGGCGCCGGCGGTGCGGGCTTGCAATAGCTCGGGCTCGAGCTTGTGCCCGTACTTGCTGGCCACGGCGGTGGCGTTCTCGAGGATCGTGTCCGCGTGGATGACCTCCTCGACCGATGGAGCGTTGTCCACCGGCTCGGTCCACGGAATCTCGATCACGTGTACCGCGTAGAGCGGACGCTTCGTTCCCTTGACCTCCATCGTCGCGGCGCGAATCACGGCCTCATCGAGCGTGTTCCCGCCGACCGCGACCAGCACCCCATGCGTTTCGGTCCGCGTGGCTGCCTGAGCATCTCGTTTTCTTAATCTCTGCACTATGCCGCCAACTCTCCGTTCTGTTTCGACTTTTTCGACTTTAGTGGGCGTTCAGCTTAAGACTTCGCTACGGCAGGATCGAGCCGCCCTGCACGATGCGCTGTACATCGAAGAAGCTGATCACGACGAGGAACGTCAGCAAGAGCATCATGCCCACGGCGTGAACGAACGCCTCGCGCTGCGGTGCGACTTTCTTTCGCCGGATGGCCTCCAGCAGGACGAACACGAGCCGGCCGCCATCAAGCGCAGGGAGTGGGAGCATATTCACGAGGAAAAGGTTCAGGGAGAGCAGCGCGGTCCAGCCCAGCAGCAACTTGAAGCGTCCCTGATCCGCGATCTCGCTCGTCAGCTGCGCGATACCCACGGGACCGGCAAGATCTCCAGTGCTTGCACGCCCGGTTATGAGGTCACCCAACCCGGTGATCATCAGCCCAATCGTCTCCACTGTCCGGGTTGCCCCGATCCCGAGTGCCTCCACGGGGCCATAGCGTTCCTCGACAACGCGTTCCTCACTGATCTGTATCCCGATCGCGCCCTGACCCGCCGGGGGGTTGGCGCGTGGCGTGACGCGCAGCGTTTGTTGTTGCCCGTTGCGGTCCACAACCATGGCCACTTCCCGGCCAACTACCGGGCTGACCGCGCGCGCCACATCGTCCGGCGAGGCGATCTGAGTGCCATCGATGCTGCGAATCTTGTCGGCTGGGCGAAGCCCGGCGGTGGACGCGGGGGAATCAGCGGCGACGTCTGTTATCTGGGCACCCTGCGGGCTGGGTATGCCGACCATCGCAAGCGCCGCGAAGATCAGGAACGCGAGCAGAATGTTCATGCCGGACCCCGCGCAGAGCACGAGGGCGCGCTGCCACGGCTTCTTCGCGCCAAACGCGCCCGGCTCATCCACGTTCTCGCCGTTCTCACCGTAGATGCGGACAAAGCCGCCGATCGGGAGCGCATTGATGCTGTACAACACGCCCCCGCGCTTGATACCAAACAGGCGCGGGGGGAACCCGAGGCCGAACTCATCGACGCGAATACCGTTGAGCCGAGCGGTGACAAAGTGCCCCAGCTCGTGCACGAAGACCAGCAGCCCGAGCACCGGGATGATCCATAGCCAGTTCAAAATACCAAGGTCCAGCATCGCTTACCTCAGGTCCCTAGCCCACGGGTAGAGGGCCGGGACTCCTCGCCCATTCCCGCACACGCGCGCGGGTCTCGGCATCAATCGATCGTATCGCCTCAAAATCCGGCTCCGGGATGGGCTGGTGCGCCGCGAGCGCCCGCTCCACGATTCGGGGGATGCCGGTGAACCCCACGTCTCCGGCCAAAAACGCGCGCACGGCTTCATCGTCCGCCGCCGAGAGCACGGCGGGATGGGTGCCGCCCATGCGTCCCGCCTCCCACGCAAGCCGCAGGCACGGGAACCGCTCCATATCCGGCGGCTGGAACTCGAGGGCGCGGACCTGTGCCCAGTCGAGGCGCGGGAGGTCCGCGTAGGGCAGGTGCTCGGGGTAGGCGAGCGCGTACTGGATGGGCACGCGCATGTCGGGCACGCCAAGCTGCGCCTTGAGGGAGCCGTCATCGAACTCCACCATCGAGTGCACGATGCTCTGGGGATGGACGACCACCTCCAGCTGTTCGTACGGCACATCGAACAGCCAGTGCGCCTCGATGATCTCGAGGCCCTTGTTCATCAGCGTGGCGCTGTCGATCGTGACCTTCGCGCCCATCGTCCAGGTCGGGTGCGCGAGCGCCTGCCGGGGCGTGACCGCCTCCAGTTCCGACTGCGGGGTATTGCGGAACGGCCCGCCCGAGGCGGTGAGCAACAGCCGGCGCACGCCGCGAGGGGTGCGCAAGTGCGAGTCGCCGACCCCTTCGCCCTGGATGCACTGCCAGATCGCGGAGTGCTCGCTATCGACCGGCCGCAGGACGACGGCCCGCTCTCGTGCCTCGACGGCGATGATGCTGCCCGCCATAACCAGCGCTTCTTTGTTCGCGAGGGCGATCTGCTTGCCCGCCCGGATGGCGGCAAGCGTCGGCTCCCAGCCCGCCGCCCCAGTCGTGGCCACAACCACGAGATCCACGTCGGGGTGGGTCGCGACCTCGCAGAGTCCGTCCGTGCCGGTGAGCGCTCTGCTTGTCTCTGCCTCACCGAGACACAGCAAGGATACCTTGAACCGTTCGGCCTGCTCACGCAGCAACGTTTCGTTGCGC
>JADDPA010000029.1:0-6922 GCA_016782125.1 Thermobaculum sp. | reverse complement strand
CGGTCCGGATGCGCCGCGATAACGTCGAGCGTCTGGGTGCCGATCGACCCCGTGCTGCCGAGCACGGCGATGCGCAGGGGCGTGGGCGCGGGAGGGCGCGAAAGGGTGTCCATACGGCCAATTCTACCCCTGGGTCTGGGGGGCGTCAAATAGCACGAAAGTCAGTGGATTGGCGGGTTCTCGGTGACACGAGCGGGTATGGGGACCCGTAGCGGAGGCGCGGAGGCCTGCCACTACAGACCGTCGTGCGCGGACTCGAAGGGATACAATGACCGATGGCGAATGCGAACGGATGAGGAGGGGTTGTGAGAGACCGGAAGCTACACATGATCGGCAACGCACACCTGGACCCCGTGTGGCTCTGGCAGTGGCAGGAGGGGTATCAGGAGGCGAAGGCAACGTTCCGCTCCGCACTCGACCGGCTCCGAGAGTACCCCGAGTGGGTGTTCACCTCCAGCTCCGCGGCAATCTACGAATGGATCGAGCACGGCGACCCAGCGATGTTCGAGGAGATCCGCGAACGGGTGGCGGAGGGGCGATGGCACATCGCGGGCGGTTGGTGGATCCAGCCGGACTGCAACCTGCCGTCGGGCGAGTCGCTGGTGCGCCAGGGGTTGTACGGCCAGCGGTACTTCAGGGAGAAGCTCGGCGTCACGGCGACCGTCGGCTACAACGTTGACAGCTTCGGTCATGCCGGCACGCTGCCGCAGATCCTCCGCAAGAGCGGCATGGACCGTTACATCTTCATGCGCCCGCAGCCGCACGAGAAGGGGCTGACCGACACGCTCTTCTGGTGGGAGTCCGATGACGGCTCACGCGTGCTCACCTGCCGCCTGCCGTACACCTACTGCACCTCGGCGGACGACCTGCAGGCGCACGTGGCGCGCTGCGCGGGCGACCTGAGCCCCGGCGGCGTGGGAATATGCTTCTTCGGCGTGGGCAACCACCGGGGCGGGCCGACCCGCGCCAACCTGGAGAGCATCCGGAGGATGGCGGCAGAACCCGAGAGCCCCACGCTTGAGATGAGCACGCCTGCACAGTTCTTCGCGGACGCGCTGGAGCAGGACCGCACCGTCCCCGTCGTGCACGACGGGGTGCAGCACCACGCGGTGGGCTGCTACGCGGCACACTCGGGCGTGAAGCGATGGAACCGCCGGACGGAGAACCTGCTCGTCGCGGCGGAGAAGCTGTCCGCCGTCGCGCGGGAGGTCACCGGGCAGCCGTACCCGCACGACCTCGGGCACGCATGGAAGATGGTGCTCTTCAATCAGTTCCACGACATCCTGGCGGGCACGAGCATCGAGCCGGCGTACGAGGACGCGCGGGACGCGTACGGCGAGGCGGCCAGCATCGCGGGCCGGGCGCTAAACGCCGCCGCGCAGGCGCTGTCGTGGCGGGTCGGCATCGAATACGAGGAGGGGATGCGGCCGATCTTCGTGTTCAATCCGCACGCGTGGCCGGTCCGGGTGCCCGTCGAGCTGGAGATCGGGCGGCTGCTGCCCTCCGAAACCCTCCACGACGACGAGGGACAAGAGGTCGCGCTCCAGGCCGCACGCTCCCTGGCGACGGTTGGACCGGGGCGAAACCGGCCCTGCTTCGTGGCCGAGCTGCCGCCGATGGGCTACCGGGTCTATCGCTTGAGGGCCGGGGCGGTAGACACGGCACAGACGGCGCAACCTGACCCCGACGTCGGTGTGATCGAGAACGAGCGGTTGCGGCTACGCCTCGATTCCGACACCGGACACATCGCGAGCCTGTACGACAAGCACACGGGACATGAGGTGTTCCGCGGGCCGGGTGCGGTCCCGGCCGTGCTCCGTGACGAGAGCGACACCTGGAGCCACGGCGTCTCGGCGTACGATGACATTGTGGGAATATTCGGCACGGCGCAGGTCCGGCTCGTGGAGCACGGGCCGGTGCGGTCCGTGCTGCGCGCGGTGAGCTGCTACGGCGACTCGCGGCTCACGCAGGAGTTCGCGCTCTACCCGGGGATCGACCGGGTGGAGGTCCGGGTCACCGTGGACTGGCGCGAGCGGTGGAAGCTGCTGCGGCTCCAGTTCCCCCTGAACCTGATGTCCACGCGCGGGAGAACGAGCTGCGCCTCACGGTGCTCCGCAGCCCGATCTACGCCCACCACGACCCGTACGTGCCGGAGCCGGACGGGGAGTATACGTGGATGGACCAGGGCGTGCAGAGCTTCACGTACTGGCTGCTGCCCCACGAGGGGACGTGGAAGCAGGCAGGCACTGCGCGCCGTGCCGCGGAACTATGCCAGCGACCCGTCGCGCTGGTGGAGACATACCACGCCGGCCCGCTGCCGCTGTCGGCGTCGTATCTGTCGGTGGGCGCCGAGAACGTCGTCGTGGGCGCGGTGAAGCAGGCTGAGGACGGTGAGGATTTGATCGTGCGCTGCTACGAGTCGCACGGCGCCACGGCGACGGTGCGCATCGAGCTGGGCGCGTGGCGGCGGACGATCGACGCGAAGTTCTCGCCGTACGAGATTAAGACCTTCCGCGTCCCCGCCGACCCCGCGCTGCCGGTGAGCGAGACCTCGATGCTGGAATGGGAGCTGGGATCATGAGCGAGCACAAGGGTGACCGGGGCGACCACGTCGGCGCGACGCTGGGGCACCTCGTCACCCGATACGCGGAGCTTTGCTCGTGCGTCGGCGATGTCGAGCGGGCGTACGAGACGATGCGGGAGTCGTACCGCCACGGCGGCAAGACGCTGATCTGCGGCAATGGCGGGAGCGCGGCGGACGCCGAGCACATCGTGGCGGAGCTGTTGAAGGGGATGCAGAAGCCGCGGCCCCTGCCCGCAGAAACGCAGGCCCGGTTGCTTGCCGCCTCGCCGGAGCAGGGCGGGTACCTCGCGGAGAACCTGCAGGGTGGCCTGCCCGCGATCTCGCTCGTCAGCCACACCTCGCTGCTCACGGCGTACGCGAACGACGTCGCGGCGGACATGGCGTTCGCGCAGCAGGTGTACGCGTACGGCGCCGCCGGTGATGTTCCTGCTCGCGCTCTCGACCTCCGGCAGCTCCGCGAAGATCGTGCACGCGCTGGGCGTAGTCCGCGCGCTCGATGTCCGCACGATCTGCCTCACCGGCAAGACCGACGGGCAGATGGCCACGCTCTGCGACGTGTGCATCCGCGTGCCCTGCGCGGACACCGTGGACGTGCAGGAGCGGCACCTGCCGATCTACCACGCGCTCTGCATCATGCTCGAGGAAGAGTTCTTCCCGGACTAAGCGTCGCCCCAGCGCGCTCGCTTACTCCCGTTGCTCGTTGCCGTGCTTGGTGGTGATACGGATTGCGGCTGAATGATGATGCGTGTCATCCCGAACGGAGTGAGGGATCCGTAACCCGCACCCCGGATTCCTCGCAGGCTCGGAATGACAGTTGGCCTGCCATTCAGCCGGAGTCCGTATGACCCGTCGGATCGGCTCGAACTTGACGGCGGCGTATCCAGTTCTGCCCGCGTGCCGGAAGACAGCACGGAGCGTTGTCGATGGACGAGGCCAGGAGTGACCGCGATCAGGCTTTCTGGTCCGGTGTCCGCGACCATACCTCTTGTAGCGCGCGGTAGTCCAGCAGGATGATCCCCTCCGCCTCCAAGATGTCGCGCGCCTCTCGGGAGATCAGGAAGTCGAGGTCTGTCTTGCGCGCCTGCCAGCTATGGGGCTCCATGGCCCGCGCCTCGGCGTCGCCCGTGCTGGGGTGGACCGCCCACTCGCTAAGGCCTGGCGGCAATTCCCGCGCCAGTTGGGCAAAGCGGGCCGATTTGTCGACCGTGTTGAGGTGATAACTGTCCAGCACTTCGTAATCGTTCGCGGGTAGGCCCGCGCGACGCAACCGTTCGGCCCGTGCACGGTCGTGCACCCGCAGCGCGAAACCGTACTCCCTGGTCAGCCCAAGCGTCATCTCGAAGATATCGGTCCTGCCGCCGTCGGCCAGGCTATGCCAGTCCAGGTGGGTGGGCTGTAGCTGTGCGACCAGGACGGCCTCGATCTGCGCGCGGAACTCCAGCTCTACCTCGTCCAGCCTGGCCCCGGCGAGGAACTCCGGGTGCCGATCGCTGATATAGAAGTAGCCCAACTCGTCGACCAACGACGGCACGTCTGTTTTCGAGGTCAGCGGTCCCCAGCGATAGTTGGCGGTGTCGCCGACGACGGTCAAGTGGATGCCGAAGGGCATATCCGTATTCTCCCGGAGCAGCCGCATGGCGTGCGGCGCCCACGGGCAGGGCACCATCAGGCTCGTCGAACGGACGACCCCTTCCCGTAGCGTGCGCAGGATCGCTTCGTTGTTCGCGTGGCACATGCCGAAATCATCGGCGTTGATGATCAGCAATCGAGCATCGGGCGGATACCCTAGCAGCCTGTTTGTTTGGCGTCCATCCAACGATGTCATCTCCCCCGCTCCACGGGCACGACGTTCCCCGCACTCCGAGAAGGCACCTTTATTGGAGCAGTTCGAATCGTGCTCCTTCAACATTTGTCCCATTTTACTCCGCCACGAGGGCGTTCTCCCCTGCCACCTGGCGGTACAACTCGTACACCAATCGGTCGGTCTCGCAGTGCCTAGTATTGAAGGCGAGTCAGGGCAGGTGAAATAGCTGCATCAGCCGTGCATCGACCTCAGCCTGCAGGCCAGGAGACAGCGCGCCGAGATCTCGCTTTATAAGGGCGGCCGTGACTGTTATGAGGCGGTGTAGTCGCAATGTTGAGTCTACCCGCAGTCCACTGCCCACAAAGTCCGGGTGCAGTGTTTCGATGGCGAGATCGCTAGGCAGCAGCGGATCCGGTACCCGGCTAGTAATGAAGGCAAGTACGACGTGCCTGTGTGCGCCGACAGGCTCCGTCAGGCACACAGCCGGACGTGCTTCGTAGCAGACAGATCATCGAACGGAAACGGGACGAGGACGACCCTACCCCGCGTCATGGAATGGGCGTCCATCGGAGAGGGTGTAGATATCTTCCTGTGGGTCGTTGAGGAAGTCAAACGCGGGGTTACGAGCCGCAGCACGGAGCCATGCGACTTCGTCCGTATCCTCCTGATCGGCCCGGACTTCGACGTCCGAGGTGCCCGGCACCAGGATAATGACTCGTACGCGGCTCGGGCCGCTAAGCGGGACGTCCTCATCCAGATGCAGGCGATGCTGCTCATCGACGGTCCCGGAAATCTCAATAGCTCTCAAGTCTGCGTTCACGACGTTCCCCTCACTCCGAGCATGCAGCGTCACTGGGGCAGTACCGATCCGGCCTCCGACGTCGCCGTCCTGCTCTACCCCACTACCACGGCGCTCTCCCCTGCCGTCAGTTCGTGCAGGTCGCACGCCAGCCAGTCGAACTGCCAGTCGATCGCGTCGACCTGCGCCCCCAGCACGGACTGCTCCTGCGGCGTCATCGACTGGTCGTCGTGGACGTGCTCGACCAGATCGTGCGGCTCGCCCGGGGCAGCCATACCGCCTCGCTTTCTCTCGGATACTGCGGGATATCATACCCCAGAGGCGAGTCACGAGTGATGAGTGATGAGCGATGAGTGACGAGCACGGGGCAACGGGAGCGATCTGGCACCCGCTCGTACCGCCGTGGGCGTTGAGGCAGAGTAGGGGCAGGTCTCCGTGCCTGCCCGCGGGGTGCAGCCCGCCACCCGGCCGACGTGGAGGCTCAAACTTCCTGCCCGCCGGTGTAGTGGCGACCCATCTGGTCGACCGGTCCCGTGCAACCCCACAACCCACCACCGTTTTCTCGTTTCCCGTTTCCGCATGCCCCCCCCTAAGCGTCGCGCAGGAGAGAAGGCGCCCCGAAGCGCCGGTAGCGGAACAAGGAGCGGGGAGTGTGTCAGGGTAGAGACGTTATATATAACGTCTCTACGGCTGCCCTTCCTGTATTCCCGTTACCCGTTTGCATATGCACGCTCAGTCACGGCTCGTTGCTCACCACCCCCGCAGTGTCAAACGGGCAACGGGAATTGTGGCCGGCGCGGGGAGGGCTACCCCCGCACGGTGCAACGAGCAACGAGAAACAGGAGCCCGTCAATATATATTCGTTGTATATATTTAAAGGGTTTCCCGTTGCTCGTTGCCGTGTGCGCGCCCCCTATGGTTTGTCGTTGCTCGTTGGCGTTTGCGCGCTCAGCGGGTCCGGCGGGGCGTCGAGCAGCGTGACGTCCACGCGCCCGCAACCATGACGACGTCCGGGTTACGGTTCAAGCAGCACGCAGGAGGTGTCTTCACCTCGTCGTGCGTCTTTCCCTCTCGCTCGCATGGTGTCCGCTACGGCCTCGCGGCAAGCGGCAGCGCCAGCCGGAATGCGGCGCCCTTGCCGGACTTGGAGTCCACGGTGAGCGTCCCGCCGTGCGCCTCGGCGATGCCCCGCGCCAGGTACAGCCCCAGCCCCAGCCCCTGGGAGCTCTTGCCGCTCGCAAACCGGTCGAACAGCCGCGGCAGCAGCTCCGCTGGGATGCCCGGCCCCTGGTCGCGCACCTCGATCACCGCCCGCTTGCCATCACGGCCCTGCTCCTCGCGGACCTCCAGCACCACCGGCACGTTGTCGGGCGAGTGCTTGCGCGCGTTCGAGAGCAGGTTCTCCAGCGCCTGGCGCAGCGCGTCCGGATCCGCCGACACCACCAGCTCCTCGGAGGCGCGCACGTCGACGCCGCCGTCGCGCACCCCGAACATCACCGCCGCATCGCGCGCCAGGTGCGCGATGTCCACCGGCCGCAGCGTCACCGAGAACATCCCCTGGTCCAAGCGCCCCACGTCGAGCATCGCGCCGATCATCTTCTGCAGCCGCGACAGCGCCAGCTGCGCCTCCCGGGCGTGCTCGGAGATCTTCTCGTCCCCCAGCTGAATAGCGCGCCGCCCGAGGAGGTCCACGCGCGCCTTGAGCGGCACCATGTGGTTGCCGAGGTCGTGCGCG
>JADDPA010000145.1 GCA_016782125.1 Thermobaculum sp. | reverse complement strand
AATGGCACTTTTCTTGCAACGATGCGGGCGAAAACCGTACCTCATGGAGGGGAAGATGACCAATTCAGCACGCAGTGGCGCGGAAGCCGGCTCCCACGTGAGCCAGGCAAGCGATCCGTTCGCGGATGGGAACACAGCGCGTGGAACGGCGGGCGGAAACGATCCAGCGCACAGTCAGCCGGGCGGATCCCCTGGCGGTGACCTTGGTACCGGCACTGGCGGGGACATGGAGTACACGAACGAGCTGCAGGACGAACCGGCTCCCCAGCAGGGAATCGCCACACGCGCCGCCCGTGAGCAGACGCACGAAGACGACCCGGATAACCCGTCGAAGGAGCCCGGTTCGGATCTGAGCGGGACGACGCCTGGTTATACCCCTTGACTTGTCGACCGGTGGGTCATGCTATAATCCGCGCCTATCGCGTTTGACGACTCGATGGGGCAGGACTGACACGACAAAGGAGGATGCGGGATGCCGGGAAAGACCGAGATAGTCAACCAGGTGAGCGAGCGGACGGGTCTCAAGAAGACCGAGGTGCAACAGGTTCTCGATGAGACACTCAATGAGATTCGCAGCTCGCTCGAGAGTGGCGATTCGGTGACTTTGCGCGGCTTCGGGAACTTCAAGGTCACGGAGCGAGCCGCGCGCAAGGGGCGCAACCCACGTACTGGTGAGGAAATCGATATCGCGGCAGGTAAGCGCGTCAGCTTCAAGATGAGCAAGTAAACTTGTGGGACCTACCTGGCGCACACAAGTGAAACCATTCGCTTGCGTGCGCCTTTTTTGATTCGACCTGCCGTTGTTGCTAAACTCTACGAGGGAGATCAAACGCGCAAGGGTGGTATTGAACGATGAAAGTCAAGCGGGCGCGAGAGCTGGGATTTTGCTTCGGGGTGAAGAAGACGCTGAAGCTTTTCGACGATATGGGCGGCGATAGTCAGGGGGTGCACACCCTCGGCACGCTGGTACACAATCCCCAAGTCGTGCAAAGTCTGAAGGAGCGCGGTGTTACGGTCATCGGCGACGTGGCCAACGTTGCGAGTGGGACGCTAACGATCACCGCTCACGGTGCGACCCCTGACTCCATCACTGAGGCGAAGGCGAAGGGTCTGCGCGTCATCGACACCACGTGTCCGCTTGTTACCAAGGTCCAGAAAATCGCGCACGATCTGCATAAGGCGCAGCACCAGGTGGTGGTCTTTGGCGATGCAAGTCACCAGGAGGTGCGCGGGATCGTCGGCTGGACCGAGAATACGGCGCTCGTCAGCACGGACGCCAAGGAGTTGGTTCCTCGCCTGATCGCGATGACCCGTTCCGGCAAGCGCGTCCCGAAGCGCATTGCGATTGTTTCCCAAACCACGCAGCCTGCACCCCGGTTCAAGCAGTTCATCTCGGACCTTTTCGACCAACTGCCGGATGACTTCCGTGAGATCCAGGTACACAACACCATTTGCGAACCTACGCTTGACCGGCAGAGTGCGGTCATAGACCTGGCGGAGGAAGTCGACGTGATGATTGTCGTCGGGGGACATGAGTCCGCGAACACTCGCCATCTGGCCGAGATCAGCGAGGAAGAAGGCGTGAAAACATATCACGTCGAGTGGCCTGATGAGTTGCGTCGTGAGTGGTTCGAGCAAGGGGGCGTCGCAGGTGTGACTGCGGGCGCATCGACACCGGACGAGGTGATCGACGAGGTCGTCGCGCGAATCGAGTCGTACTAGCGGCGCAGCGGGCAACCAGCACTACCCCCGGCCAGTCTCCTGCCTCGAGCGCCATGCCGCAAGCATCTCCGGCCGATCTGCGCCGGTTCGGCGAATCGCCTGCTCCCTCCGCCACTCGTCGACTGCGGCGTGGTCGCCACTGAGCAGGATCTCCGGCACCGGCATATCTCGGAACTTGGCCGGACGCGTGTACTGTGGGTACTCCAGCAGTCCGGAGGCATGCGACTCGTCCTCACGTGATCGCGTCTTAATTACCCCCGGCACGAGACGCGCGATTGTGTCCACCAGCACCATCGCGGGTAGCTCTCCGCCGCTCAACACGTAGTCCCCGATCGAGATCTCGTCCGTAGCCAGATGCTGTCGAACCCGGTCGTCGACGCCCTCGTAGTGCCCGCAGATAAGCGCGAGCCGAGACTGAAGGGCCAGGTGCTCCGCAAGAGCCTGCGTAAATCGCTCGCCGCCGGGGCCGAGCAGGATAACGGGCGTGGAACTGGGTGTGCCCGGTTCGAGCTCCAGCACCGTCTCGACCGCAGCGAAGATCGGCTCCGGCTTCATCACCATCCCCGGTCCGCCACCGAACGGAGGGGCGTCCGTCGTGTGGTGCTTGTCCGTCGCCCAGGCCCGGATGTCGTGTACCTCTATCTGGAGCAGCCCGCGCGAGATGGCGCGCTTGATGATGCTCTCGCTCAAGGGGCCCTGGAACATAGCCGGAAGCGTCGTGAAGATGTCGAAGCGCATGGTCCTCGTCTCTCCTACCGCCTGACGATCCGCCGGAGCGTACCGACCTCCTCCTGCTTGAGCAGGAGACTGACCAGAAGGTATATAGCCGCCGCAGCGCTGATGACGGCGCCGAGCCGTAGCAGCAACTCGACGGTGCCGAGCGTCTGATAGCCGCGCCAGAGCGGACCCGCCAACAGCACCGTGGCAGCCATGACCATCGTGGCGGCCGCTGCCTTCAGGCCGAACCGGAGAGTGTTCGGGTCGAGCGTGAAGCCGGTGCGGTGGTTCAGGGCGAACAGAAGCGCGATTACCTGCACCATACTGGCAATGGCGAACGCGAGCGCGAGGCCGCCAAGACCAATGAGGCGGCCGAGCAGAAACGAGAGCGCGACATCCAGGACGACGACCCCCAAGGCGATCAGGACCGGCGTGCGGGTGTCCTGCATCGCGTAGAAGGCGCGTGGCACAATGTCCAGCAGAGCGTAGGCCCACATACCGAGACAGAAGTACGCCAGCGTGTTCGCGGTGAGCTCGGTGCCCTGTGCCGAAAACTCGCCGTGCTGATAGATCAGCTTGGTAATCGGCAGCCGTAGGAGTGCCAGGCCTACGCTGCCCGGAAGGACGAAGAAAAGGATGGCGCGCATCGAGCGCCGCAACAGGTAGGAAAACGTCGCGGTGTCGGCCTCCTCCGCCTCCCGCGACATCGAGGGGAACGCGACCGTGCCGACACTCGTTGCGAACAGGCCCACTGGCAGCACGAAGAGCGTGAACGCGAGCCGGTACGCGGTAGGGCCGTTCTCTGCCAGACCGGCCGCAAGGAAGAACGTGATGAGTGTGCTGATCTGGATGGCCGATTGTCCCAGTATGCGGGGGAATAAGAGGCGCAGGGTCGTTCGCACGTTGGGGTCGCGGAGCGGAGCGGTGGAGAATCGCCGCAGACCGAGCCGGAGCGTGAGCGGCAATTGGAGGGCCAGGAAAAAGAACGTCCCGACGAGGACACCCGTGGCGACGCCATACATGCCGTAGCCATCCGGGAAAAGCGGCGCGATGAAGAGCGCGCCCCCGATGATTCCGACGTTATATGCAGCTGGCGCAAAGGCCGCGACCCCAAACTGGTCGAACGATTGCAGGATTGCGGTCGCGATGCTGCCCATGGCGAGCAGTAACGGTGAGAACAGGAGCACGCGCATCAAGCCGGTCGCGAGTGTGCGCGTCTCCGGTGCATCGCGACGGGCGAGCCCTTCCGCCATCAGCGCCGGGGCAAAGATCCATGTGACGGCGATTAGGGCAACCAGCCCGGCGCCGAGTACCACCATGACCCCATACGCCATCCTCCAGGCCGCCTCCTCGTCGCCGGAGTGGAGCAGGCCGGTGAAAACGGGGATAAATGCAGTGCCTAGCGCGCCGCCGGACACGAGGATGAACAGCGTGTCCGGAATCTGGAAGGCGAGGACGTAGGCGTCGAACTGGTTGGTGTCACCGAAACGCCACGCGATCACCTGGTCGCGCACCAGGCCGAGCAGGCGGCTGAGCACGAAGGCGAGGGCGGTAATCGCCGCGAATCGAGCGAGTCGGCTGCTCACCGGCGGGTTAGTAGTAGACGTCGTGTTTGAGGCGCTTGTACGCGCGATAGTAGAGAGGCTCGATCCGGTTCCATGCAGCGGCACGGAGTGAGGCGACGGGCAGGTCCAGGCAGCCGACGAACTCGGCGATGCGCCCACCGAAGCCGGACTTGAACCGGTACAGGCCGTACATCGAGTCGTCCTCGCTCAGGTTCTCCGGGTTGGGTATCGCCACCATGTCGTAGAACGTGATGCCCTGTTCCTTGGCCCAGCGCATCACCTCCCATTGAAGCTGATACGTGGGCATCAGGTTGCGCTTCTCGTCCGTCGAGGCGCCGACGGTGTACCAGTACTTGTGCCCAAAGGTAAAGACCAGAATACCGGCCAGCTTCTGTCCCTCGTGAACCGCGAAGAAGAGGTGTGCACGACTGGCGTCATACATCGCCTGCCAGCACGCGAAGAGATAGTCGTGCGGCCGCTTGAAGAAGCCGTCGCGCTGGGCGGTCAGCTCCATCATCGTGTGGAATTCCTCGCGGGCCTCCAGCGAGTTGTCCTCGACGATCTGAACGCCTTTCTTCGCGCCCAGACGTGTATTGTAGCGCGTCTTACTTTTCATGGCGGCGAGGAGCTCTTCCTCGGAAGGGGTCAGATCGATGAGCATGGTGGTCTTGAACTGGAGGTCCCACCTGAACTTCTCGAAGCCGATGTCGGTGAGGACGGCCTTGACCGCTGTTTGCTCCTCCAGAATCTCGGGCTCGATCTTGACGGTGTGGGCGTTCTCCCGCCGGGCGACGGTGCGGACACCGGCGAAGAACGTGCGGACGGCCTGGTCGTCGTCCCAGGGTAGCCATGGGCCCTTCGTGCAGTACATCAGGCAGCCGGGCACGCCGGGAGTGTTCCACGCGAGGAACTGTCCGGCACCGATTATCTTCCCGTCTTGCTCAAGCACGAGACGGATGGGCCGCCAGCCGATGGTCCGCTTGAACTTGCCCCACTCGTAAGACTGGTAGATATGCCCGCCGCCGGGCACATCGCAGAGCCAACCATTCCATTGTTTCTGCGTCGCGCTGCGGACTTCCCGCATCGTGTACGTCGCGGAGGTAGTGGTGGCATCGGTCTCGTGCGTGGTCGTGGACAAGCGGGTTCCTCTCGTCGCTATCCTGGTGGCCTCGGATGGAAGTCAAGTTTAGGCGCGTGGCGGATGGGAGTCAAGGCGCCTTGCGTGGTCACAGGGTTCCAGATTGGCACGGTGCCAACTGCGAGCAGGTTCCTTCCAAGCTGTCCCGAGGTCCTGGCAGAGGCGGGTCGGGTGCGTTACGGGGGGACCGACCCGCGCTTGTCCGTTTCCACAGCCCGTTCACTTGCTCCGAGAGCAGTGTGCAGCTCCAGAAACGGTAAGTTACCGCCTGCCGCATAGGTCCACAATTTATTGTGCTATAGTGCGGGGTACGCCGCGTGCTCTACGATTCAGCGGGCTTGGCCATGTTTTCTTTGAATAGGTACACACGCAGGGGTGAGAGGCGATGCTGCAACAGTACGAGATGCTTCGCGCCGTTAGCCGCACCTTCGCGCTCTCGATCGAGCATCTTCCCCGCGTGCTCCGCGACTCGGTCACGATTGCATACCTCCTGTTCCGCGTGTCCGACTGCCTGGAGGACCACGCGACCCTGCCTGCCGACCGCAAGGCCAATCTCCTGCGTCTCTGGGATCGCGTACTCAGCGGCGACGCACCCGTCGAGAGCCTGACGCTGGCGGTCGCCGATCTCGACAGCGCCGATCCGGAGGTCTACGTCACGCAGCAGGCGAGCGACCTTATGGAGAAGCTCAAGAGCCTGCCCGACGAGATTCAGGTGACGATCCTCAAGCACGTGCGAGAGACCTCACTTGGTATGGCCCGCTGGCAGGAACGCGGCCCGAACGTCGACGACGAGGCGGAGATGGATGACTATATGCACCATGTTGCCGGGCTCGTCGGCTACCTGGTCACCGATATCTTCGCGTGGTATCTGCCCGGTGTGCGGCGCAGGCGTAAGGAGCTGATGCCCCTGGCGCGCGAGTTTGGCCTGGCGCTGCAGACGGTGAACGTGATCCGCGGGCTGCGCAAGGACTTCGAGCGCGGGTGGATCTTCGTGCCACGGACCTTCTGCGCGAGCGTCGGGCTGACGCCCAGCCAGCTCTTCGATCCTTCCAATATGGACAAGGCGCTGAAGGTGATCGACTTGCTTGCGCTCAAGGCGGAGCGGCACCTAAACGCGGGTATGGCGTTCGTGCTCGCGCTCCCCCGCCGGCAGCACCGCATCCGCCTCGCCTGTATCTGGCCACTCTTCTTCGCGGCCAAGACGCTCGCGATGAGCCGCAACAACGCCGAAGTGTTGCTGAGCGAGGCGAAGATCGGGCGCGACCAGGTTTCGCTGATCGTGCGCAACACCACCGCCTTCGGGTGGTCAAACCACTGGCTGCGATGGTATTACCGGTCCCTGACGCAGCCGGAGAAGCCTCTGGCCCGAACGTAAGCTGCGTCGCCTCGAACACACTACTTTCGAAACGATCCAGACCTTGACATAGCCGGGTGGCCCTTGTTACTATACAAGGCTGCAATGTCGCTGATGGGCTTTCAGGGGGATGCCTATCGCCCCGTTCCAGCGGCTTCTGTGTTCCCATTTGTTCCCGAGGAGAAAAGTACATATGACGATTGCCTCGCAAGTCCGACCGGGCATCGAGACTGCGGCCCTTGATGGTGCGCAGGGCCGACGCCGTTCGTACGCCAAGATCCCGACCAGTTTGGAGATGCCGAACCTTATACAGGTGCAGATTGACTCATTTGACTGGTTCCTTCGCGAAGGACTGCAAGAGCTATTCGACGAAATCAACCCCGTAAGCGACTTTACCGGGCGCATTATGGACCTGCGCTTCGGTAAGTATTTCTTCGGCACCCCTCGTTATACCGAGGTGCAGTGCCGCGAGCGCGACCTCACATACGCCGCACCGCTCCGGGTGCGCGCGGAACTGCTTATTAAAGAGACCGGCGAAATCAAGGAACAGGAAATCTTTCTCGGCGACTTCCCCCTGATGACCGAGAAGGGTACCTTTGTCATCAATGGCGCGGAGCGCGTTGTCGTGTCCCAGCTCGTGCGCTCGCCCGGCGTCTACTTTAAGGATGCCTTCGACGAGACGAGTGGTCGCCGCCTGTGGACCGCCAAGCTGATTCCGAATCGTGGGGCGTGGCTGGAGTTCGAGACGACGAACAAGGACGTCATGTACGTCAAGGTAGACCGCAAGCGCAAGATCCCCGTGACGGTGCTGCTACGCGCCATCGCTGGCATCGCGGCTCAAGTGGTCCCCGCGACGGGTGAGTTCGGGGAGACGATCCCCGGCTCGGATGAGTGGCTGCGCGCGCTGTATGCTCAGCAGACGGCGAATGCGTCTCATCCAAACCTCGAGTTGACGATCGAGAAGGACCCGACCAAGACGACGCAGGAAGCGCTGATCGAGCTGTATCGACGGCTACGTCCGGGCGATCCACCAACACAGGAGAACGCCCGCAACCTGCTCAACTCGCTGCTCTTCGACTCTCGGCGCTATGACCTTGCGCGCGTGGGGCGGTACAAGCTGACCACGAAGTGGGAGCTGTACAACTTCCCGGTCGATGAGCGGGTGCAGCGCGAGAATCTTCGCACTGTTACCGGTCAGGATATCCTGAACATCGTTGGCAACATGATCCGGCTCAACAACAGCGAAGGATTGGAGATCAGCGACGACATCGACCACCTCGGCAATCGCCGGGTGCGTGCGGTCGGTGAGCTGATTCAGAACCAGTTCCGCGTGGGCATGCTGCGGATGGAGCGGGTGATGAAGGAGCGTATGTCCATCCAAGACGCCGACTCCGCGACGCCAAACGCTCTGATCAACATCCGCCCCGTTGTAGCCGCGATGCGCGAGTTCTTCGGCGGCAGCCAGCTCTCGCAGTTCATGGACCAGGTGAACGCCCTGGCCGAGGTGAACCACAAGCGGCGTCTCTCCGCGCTCGGTCCGGGTGGCCTGAGCCGCGACCGCGCGGGCTTCGATGTGCGCGATGTGCACCACTCGCACTACGGCCGCATCTGCCCGATCGAGACGCCGGAAGGCCCGAACATTGGCCTGATCGGTCAGCTCGCGACCTACGCCCGGATCAACGCGTACGGATTCATTGAGACGCCGTACCGCCCGGTGGTGCGGAAGGTCGCTGCGACGAACGCCGAGGATCTCGTCGGGTACGAGCTTCGCACGGCGGTTGAGAGTGGCAATGGTATCGCGCCGATTCCAGCGGGCACCAAGATCACTCCGGAGGTTGCCGAGCAGATCATCGCCATGGGCGTCGGGCAGGTGGACGTCCGGCCCCGGGTACTGCCGACCATCGAGTACCTGTCCGCCGATCGCGAGGATCACTTCACCGTTGCGCAGGCGAACTCGCCGCTCGACGGCGATGGACACTTCCTGGACGAGCGCGTTGAGGCGCGGGCCGGCGGTGGCCGCTTCGTGCTCGTGACGCCGGAGAACGTGCAGTATATAGACGCATCGCCGAAGCAGGTGGTGAGTATCGCCACCGCGCTGATTCCGTTCCTGGAGCACGACGATGCGAACCGGGCACTGATGGGCGCGAACATGCAGCGGCAGGCCGTGCCGCTCCTCGTGCCGGACTCCCCGCGTGTGGGGACCGGCGTGGAGTTGCAGATCGCCCGCGACAGCGGGCAGGTGATCGTCTCGACCGGTGACGGCGTGGTACGCACATCGACCGCAACAGTGATCGTTATCGACAACGACAACGGCGAGACACAGGAGTACCGGCTGGAGAAGTTCGTACGCTCGAACCAGGACACGTTCCTGAACCAGCGCCCAATCGTTACTCGCGGTGAGCGCGTCAGTTCGGGGCAGATCGTCGCGGACAGCGCGAGCACCGACAAGGGCGAGGTCGCGCTGGGGCAGAACGTGCTCGTCGCGTTCATGCCGTTCGAGGGCGGAAACTTCGAGGACGCGGTGATCATGAGCGAGCGCCTCGTGAAGGACGACGTTTTCACCTCGATCCATATCGAGAAGCACGAGACGGAGTCGCGGGACACCAAGCTCGGCCCGGAGGAGATCACGCGCGACATCCCCAACGTCGGGGATGAGAGCCTGCAGAACCTCGACGAGCGGGGCATCGTCTACGTCGGCGCGGAGGTGAAGCCGAACGACATCCTCGTCGGCAAGATCACGCCGAAGGGCGAGACGGAGTTGACGGCGGAGGAGCGCCTGCTTCGGGCCATCTTCGCGGAGAAGGCTCGCGAGGTGCGGGACACGAGCCTGCGGGTGCCGAACGGAGTCCGCGGTCAGGTGATCGACGTGAAGGTGTTCACGCGGGCGGAGAACGATGAACTGCCGGCAGGCGTGAACCAGATGGTGCGTGTCTCCATTGCCCAGAAGCGCAAGATCAGCGAGGGCGACAAGGTGGCGGGCCGCCACGGGAACAAGGGCGTGATCTCCCGCATCATGCCGTCGGAGGACATGCCGTTCCTGCCCGATGGCCGGCCGGTAGATGTGATTCTGAACCCGATCGGCGTGCCGTCACGGATGAACCTGGGACAGATCCTGGAGACCCACCTGGGGTGGGCAGCCGCGGAGATGGGCTTTAAGGTCGCCACACCGGTGTTCGATGGCGCGAGCGAGGCGACGATCCACGACGAGCTGGAGCGGGCAGGACTGCCGCGCGACGGCAAGGTGGACCTGTACGACGGCCGCACGGGCGAGAAGTTCGATCAGCCGGTGACCGTGGGTATCACGTACATCATGAAGCTTGCACACCTGGTGGAGGATAAGATCCACGCACGGTCGACGGGACCGTACAGCCTCGTCACACAGCAGCCGCTGGGGGGCAAGGCGCAGTTCGGCGGACAGCGGTTCGGCGAGATGGAGGTCTGGGCGCTGGAGGCCTACGGCGCGGCGCACACCCTCCAGGAGATGTTGACCGTGAAGTCAGACGACGTGGTCGGTCGTGTGAAGACCTATGAGGCGATCGTGAAGGGCGAGCCGATCCTCGGCGCCGGCGTGCCGGAGTCCTTCAAGGTGCTGATGAAGGAGCTGCAGAGCCTCGGCTTGTCGGTCGAGGTGCTCAACGAGGAGCAGGCGCCGGTCTCCATGGTCGGCGACGGCCAGGGCGACTTCATCCCGGACCTGGACATCGATCTCTCTCATCCTGAGCGGACAGACGCATAGCGAGCGGCCAATAACCTTTGACAGTCAGCGATAAGTGGGTACCACCCGCTGGTAGCTGGCTGTTGAGGGCTGATAGCCCACTGGAGATATACATTGCTGGAAGTTAACAATTTCAACGCTATCAAAATCAGGCTCGCCTCGCCAGAGGATATCCGCGAGTGGAGCTTCGGGGAGGTCACCAAGCCCGAAACGATCAACTACCGGACGCTTCGGCCGGAGCGCGATGGCCTGTTCTGTGAGCGCATCTTCGGTCCGCAGAAGGACTGGGAGTGCTACTGCGGGAAGTACAAGCGGATCCGGTTTAAGGGTGTGGTCTGCGAGAAGTGCGGTGTCGAGGTGGCGAGGAGCCGCGTTCGCCGTGAGCGGATGGGCCATATCCAGCTTGCGAGCCCGGTGAGCCATATCTGGTACTTCAAGGGCACGCCAAGCCGTCTCGGGCTCCTTCTCGACATAACGCCGCGCAACCTTGAGCGCGTCCTGTACTTCGCGACGTATATCGTCACGACCGTACAGGAAGACGAGCTCACCCGCCTTCGCACGGAGCTTGACGAGAGCCTGGAAGCGGGCACCGCGGAGATCGCAAGTGACATCGCCGGCCGGATTGGCGAACTCGACGAATCCCGCAGGAGCGAGCTTGCGCGGATTGAGGATGCGGGGCAGTCATCGATCACTACGTTGCGTGCGGAGCAGAAGGCGGCGCACGACGCGGTCGACGAAGAGGCTACCACGATCGAGGAAACGCTGAGCGCACTGATGAACACGGCGACGTCGGAGCAGATCGTGTTCGGCGAAGGTCAGGCGTGGCGGCGCGTGCTGCTCGAAGAGGGCGAGGCGATCAACGAGTCGCGCCTGGAGGAGTTGCGGGAGGCCGCCGATGAGGCCGCGCGGCAGATCGACCAGCAGTATGGTGGCCGCATTTCGGACGCACAGGCTCTGCTGGGTGCCGAGCGCGAGCAGTTTATCAGCGCCGGCCAGCAGAATCGCGAGCAGGTTTCCGACGAGCAGAAGGAGCGGACCGACGCGCTGCGCCAGGCGATGCAGGAGCGCCGCCGCTTGCTCGACCTCGTCCGGCCGATGGCCCTTCTCACGGAGAGCGAGTATCGGCAGCTTCAGGACGAGTTCGGCCCTGTGTTCACGGCGGGCATGGGCGCCGAAGCGGTGCTGGAGATCCTCAAGCGAGTCGATTTGGACTCGCTGATGGAGGAGCTACGCCTCGAGATGCAGTCGTCGTCAGGGCAACGCCGCAAGAAGGCGACGAAGCGGCTGCGGGTCGCTGAGGCCTTCCGCAAGAGCGGCAACCGGCCGGAGTGGATGATCTTCACCTCACTGCCGGTGATCCCGCCTGACCTGCGCCCGATGGTGCAGCTCGATGGTGGCCGGTTCGCGACGAGCGATCTCAACGATCTATATCGTCGCGTCATCAACCGCAACAATCGTTTGACCCGACTGATGAATTTGGGCGCGCCGGAGATCATCATCCGCAACGAGAAGCGGATGCTTCAGGAAGCGGTTGACGCCTTAATCGATAACGGACGGCGTGGCCGGCCTGTTGCTGGCTCGAGCAAGCACAAGCTGAAGAGCCTGTCCGACATGCTTAAGGGCAAGCAAGGGCGGTTCCGCCAGA
>JADDPA010000095.1 GCA_016782125.1 Thermobaculum sp. | reverse complement strand
ACCCGCAGCATACCCTGCCCGGTCCAATACCACCGCTGCCCGCTGTAGGGAACTCTAGGTCACCTCGTTCAGCCTCCCGGATTCCACGTCGTACACGAAGCCGCGGACGCTCTCCTTGTGCGGTATGAAGGGGTTGGCTTTGATGCGGGCCATCGACTCCCGCACGTCCCCCTCCAGGTCGCCGAAGCTCTCTAGCGGAAACTCTGGCTTGAAGCCCACCTCGTCCCGGATCTGCTCCCTCACCTCATCGTCTCGGAAGGAGAGCATCCCGCAGCCCGTGTGATGGATCAAGATAATCTCCCGTGTGCCCAGGAGCCGCTGAGAGATCACAAGGGAACGAATGGCATCCTGGGTCACGACGCCGCCGGCGTTACGAATAACGTGCGCGTCCCCCTCCTGGAGTCCTAGCATCCCGTAGACGTTGAGGCGGGCGTCCATACACGCCAGTACGGCGACCGGCTTGCCAGGCGGCATCGGCAGTGCGCCCTTGTCGAAAGACCGGGCGTATTCCCGGTTGTTGCTTACAAGCTCATCCGTGGCGCTAATCGAGAACCTCCTCTTTCTTGTTTTGACGGTAGACCTGCGCAAGGACGCTTGAACGCACCTGATGGCTTGCCTGGGTCAGGGGACAGCTCCCGAAGGAGATGAAGTGGCAGGGCCTCAGCTATTGGCTATGACGTCAGCGCCGGCCACCGTTGCCCGGTCTCCACCTGAGCCCATCAGGGGAAGCGTCGCTTGGCGGTGAGTTGAGCAACGATCATGCCGCTGCTGTGCGGGGATGGGTTCTACACCCTGCCGACGAGGAAGCATGATGTTCTACCGTTCCGGGATATTGTCCCGGGCCGATAGCCACCGGGCACTCACGTTCCGGACTACTCGGCCGGGATGAAGCGCATGGAGATGGAGTTCACGCAGTGGCGAATGTTCTTGGTGGTGAGTCCTTCCCCTTCGAAGACATGGCCCAGGTGTCCGTCACACGCAGCGCAGATAATCTCGGTCCGCCTGCCATCGGGATCGGGCAGGCGACGTACGGCGCCCGGAATCTCGGCGTCGAAGCTCGGCCATCCGCAGCCGGAATGAAACTTGTCCTCGGAGCGATACAACTCCGCGCCACATCGCCGGCAGGTGTAAACGCCGGGAACGAAGTGATCGTCGTACTCGCCCGAAAACGGGCGCTCCGTTCCCTTATGAGCGATCACCCGCTCTTCCTCAGGGGTCAGTGTTTGCAACTCGGGCATAGGGAACCTCCTGCACGTCCAACAGTCATTACATCTATCATAACCGAGGGGCAGGGAACTGGCCGCCCTGGTATTCGCCAGGCTGCTCGTCCCGGTATTCTGTCCACGTCTGGCATCGCTGCCGCGCCTGCCCCTTGGCTCCTACTAACCGCTCCGCGGATTGCCCGGTGTGAGCCGGATGCGCCCTCCGGCTTCGGTCGTGTTGAAGGTCCGGCAGCGGAACGGTAGCCGGACCCTGCACCGGGTGGCCGTCTGCGAGCGAAAAGATCGACCCGTGCCACGGGCACTGCACCGTATTGTTCTCGAACTCCCCTTCGTTCAGCGGACCACCGGCGTGGGTGCATTTGGCATCGACCGCGAATAACTCGCCACCTTGCCGCAGCAGCATCACCGGAGTGTCCTGTACGTCGACTACCACCGGCTCGCCCTCAGGCAGGTCGGCGCTCGCGAGCACGTCGAACGATTCGTCGGGGATCGTCCGTTGTGGCTGGTGCGTCACATTCACGCCGAGGTTGAAGACCATCTCACCGCCGAGTGAGCCACTGACCATGACTACGGCGTATCCCAGTCCAGCTGTACCCCGTGCCGTTCGGCGTCGTCCTGCAAGCCGCAGCGCGAGGGACGACGTGTACAGGCTAAGCGCGATGCTGCTCAGTAACGCGTGCGCCATACCGACCCGCCGCGGATGGCCGTCCACGTCGGTCCAGTCTGCCAACCCCGCTGCTACTGCGGGCACGGCACCGGCCACCCCGAACGCCACCGCGGCATCCGCGGCTTTGCGGTACTCGCTCCGGCCCTTTCGGGCCGTGACGCCGTCCAGGACATCGAGGAGGGCGGCCGTTGACCACGCGCCAAGTGGCACGATCACCATTGCCGGATGGATCCGATGCCGCATCGGTACCCCATTGAGTATGTTCTTGGCTTGCCGTCCAGCCGCGCTCGAACCAAAGATCCTGTGCAACGCCCCCTGGAGCGGATCGGCTATCGTATCGAGCCACGCGAACCTCTCGGTCTCGAGCGGTGAGCTCAGCGTCCGGATCTGTTGACTCATGCGGATTCCTCCTTGCGGGTCTGGGGGCGCAAACCGTACCTGGAGTCCTGCTATCTCCGTGCGCGGAGGCCAGCAACTCCGATGCCAGCGGTGAACGGCGGTGTAGAGCCGGTATCTGGGCAGGATGCATTTCGTATAATGGCATCCCCGTGCGTGCGGCGATAACGCACAAGCGGTTTCGGCGGTGACTTGCAGGAGATTGGAGCGGGGATGGCGCGCGACAACGAGGCCGAGGTGATCATCGTCGGGGGTGGACCGGCAGGACTTTCGGCCGCGATCTATCTTGCGCGCTATGGTCGGAGCGTCGCGCTGTTCGATATTAGACACGGACGCTCCACGCATCACCAGGTAAACCGCAACTACCTCGGCTTTCCCGGTGGTATTCGTACGACGGAGCTACGCCAGCGCGGGCTTGACCAGCTGAGCGTATACGATCACGTGTATCTCGGGCACCATCGGGTTGAGCGGCTTGAACTGTTCGACGGGGGTTCGTTGCCGGAGGACAGTTCGGTAGCGCGCACGGGCGAGCCGTCATCCTGGCAACGGGCGTGCTGGACCATTACCCGCACTTTCGCGACTGGGAGTCGTACGTCGGGGTCTCTATGTTCTGGTGCATCACCTGCGACGGCTACGAGTCCAGGGGCAAGAAGATCGTGGTGGCCGGACACACCAACGACGCCGCCAGTGAGGCGACGCAGATGACCCGCCTTTCGGACGACATCACGCTCATCACCAACAGCCACGTCCACGAGATCGATGTTCGTTTCACCGCGCGACTTGCCGCTGCGGGTATTCCCGTGCTGCACGACAAGATTCATACAGCGGAAGGTTCAGACGGGCAGTTGGAGACCCTGGAGACCACGGGCGGTCTGCAGCTGCCCGTCGAAGCGCTGTTCGTGATCCAGGGTGCGACCCCGCAGGTCGACCTCGCCCGAATGCTGGGCGTACAGTTGGCGGGGAACGGGTTCGTCCTCGTAGACACCGAGCAGAAGACGAGCGTCGATGGTGTGTATGCCGCCGGAGACCTTACGCAGCTGCATTCCCATCAGGTGAGTGCGGCGGTTCACGAGGGCGCTCAGGCCGCATCTGCCGCGAACTACTTCCTGTACCCCGAAGAACTCAAGGACGACTGATGCCAGGCGCGCTACGGCATGTCGTTGTGGTTGCGGGCGCCGACCCCGCTCGCCCTCCCCGACCACCGCTCTGGACCCAAGCGTGACGGATAGTGCGGCGCGCGATGTGGAACCCGACCCGGATCACCAGATGTGCGATGCTCGGGAGGGGGAAGCCAGAGGCTGACGTGTTCCGGCTGCATCGTTTCCTGAACGGCTGCGAGCAGGTCTACGCGAATCTTTTCCAGGTCCACTTCATCGCGCAGCGTTGCCCCGTAGCGTGCGAGCGTCTGGCTCGCGTCATACTTGCTGCGGTAGAAGCGCCGATCGGTCGCGGCCTGGATACGACGCCGGAGCGGGTGGAAGAGCGCAGCGCTCAGCAGTGTCGTGGCGACGACGGCTGTTTGGGATCGCTGCTGGCCGGTGAGAGCGTTAACGATGCCCTGCAGCGCCGCCACGCCGGTGAGGTAGATGAGCGCCAGCGAGGTGGTCAGCGTCCCGTATACCAGTGTGCGGTTGATGAGGATATCGATGTCCCAGAGCCGGTGACGCAGAATGGAATAGGCGAGCGATACGGGCACAAGCAGCACAGCGAGCTGCCGGACGGTGCGCACCGCGAGCGTGGTGAGCACGACGTCGTTGTCGCCGTCGAGCACGCCGGGTATGTTGATGCCGATCGTGTAGATACCGGTCACCCCCGCGGCGGCGAACACGCCCATCAGGAGCCACTTCACCTGCTGACGCTCTACCGCTGAGGATACGCGGCGGTACCGATAGACCTGGGCGACCATTCCAAGCAGGATCACGGCGAGGAAGAGACTGATATCGAGCGAGTTCTGTGGAATTACCAGGAATCCCCCGCCCGACCGCCACTGATCGTAGAAATCGGGCAGGTAGTAGACCACCCACATCGTGGGCCGCCAGATCAGCAAGGGCAGGATGATGAGCCAGGCACGGCGCGGCACCCAGCGGCCGTCCGGAAAGAGGTAGACAAAGGCGACTTGGCAGATCTCGGCGAGGGCGCACAGAGCGGCGAGGAGCAGGAACGGCGTTGCCAAATACATGGGCGCGGTGTACAGCATGCCCGTCAGCACAAGCACGGTTGGTACAAAGACCCCCATCGGGTCTTCCGGACGCTGCAGGAAGATCATACCCGCGATCACCACAAACCCGACCATCATGAAGGAGTCCAAGGCGATAAGGTAATAGGCGGCGATGGTGCCGTAGAGCGATATCGGCTCTAGCGTTCCCCGCGCGTCCGGGCCGAGATTGCGCGCGTTGTCGAACGTCGAAGGTACGCCGAGTGCCCACAGCACGATGATCACACCGATGAACAGTAGCCAGCCAGGACGCGCAATCGCCAGCCATCGGACGGTCGCGGGGGGCGGTTGAACACCGAGGGAAGCGGACTTGGGGTCGGATGACGATGGTTGAGGGATCAGCGGCGTGCCCTTATGTCCGCGAAGTGTGGTCTCAGTAGTGTACAGTCGTAATTATACCCGAGACCGAAATACTGGAATCCCCGATGCTGTCACAGGTTGCTCACAGACCCCCCGTTGTGAATGTTCTGGATGGCACTGGCCAGCAGCGGGGCCATAGACAGCACTTGCAGGTTGTGGTGTTGCGCATCCCGGGGCGGCGGCACGGTATCCGTCGTGACGATCTCCACAACGCCCGGCGCGACAGCAATCCGCCGGAGAGCGTCTTTCGTGAACAGACCATGGGTGCAGACCACCGTGACTTTCGCCGCTCCGTGCTTTTGGAGCACGCCGAGCATTTCCACGATGGTGCCTCCGCTCGAGATCTCGTCGTCCAGGAGCAGGATCTCCCTGCCGGCCACATCTCCCATAATCGTGTCGATCACCACGGTCTCGTCGCTAATGCGTTGCTTCCTTCCCGCAGCTACCGGCAGGTCGAGCAGGCGAGCGAACTGCGATGCGGATTTGACGTTGCCCAGGTCGGGCGAGACCACAACGGTGGAACCCAGATCGCGGCCACGGAAGTGGGCGGCGAGCACGTGCAGCGCATTGAGGTGATCCACGGGTACGCTGAAAAAGCCGAGGACCTGCGGCGAATGCAGCGAAACCGTCAGCAGCCGATTCGCGCCCGCCTTTGCCAGCAGGTCTGCCACGAGCCTGCCCCCGATGGAGATGCGCGGCGCGTCCTGCTTGTCCGAGCGCGCGTATGCGTAGTATGGCACCACGGCGGTGGTGCGCGCTGCCGAGGCGCCACGGGCGGCGTCTAGCATCAGCAGCAACTCCATCAGGTGCTCCTGGACCGGCGGGACGAGCGGTTGGATCAGAAACACGTCGCTCTCACGGCAACTCGCGTCCAGTTGTGCCCCGAGGCAGTCGTTGCTGAATCGAGAGATCGTAGCCGGCGATCGGTTGATGCCGAGGATGTCACACACGCTGTCGGCGAGCCCAGGGTGGGCACCGCCGCTGAACACGGTGATATCTCGCATCATCGTCTCCTTTGCCTGTCTCTGAATAAGGTATGCGGACCTGAGGTCCGGTGAGTTTCTTTGCCCCGCAATCATAGCATGGGTTGACCGGAAACTGACGCCTTCGTTCTGTCGGGCCGCGCCCCACGATGGCGCAACGCCATGGTTTGGGAGTTACGGACGGTCCCTGTTGGACTTCGGCTGGATCTCCCCATAATCGACGCCGTGCTTCGGTGTGTTATCTCACTTGGCAAAGTGCGAGTGAAGCGGATATTATCCGGGTCGGGGAGCGGCGCCGGGCGATGAGTCGCGTGGTGTGGTTCACCCACCGCACGTATCAAGCGCGCCGGCCGGCATCGAAGGGATGATGGCCCATGGATCTTGCGAGGCAGCAAAGCATCCTGACAGTGAACACCGGCTCCTCCAACTTGAAGGCGGCGCTGTATCCGCTGAACGGGACTGGCACACTGGAGATCGGCGCGCGCGCGGAGCGAATCGGGTCCGCCGAGAGCCGGATACGGGTCGTTGACTCCCACGGTACCGCGCTCTTCGATCAACAGGGGGCGCTGCCCAGTCACGAGGCTGCCCTGCGGACGCTCCTTACGTGGCTGCAGGATGATCGTCCGCACGACGACCTCGCTGCAGTAGGGCACCGGGTGGTGCATGGCGGCAGCAACTACTGGGAGCCACAGCCGGTCACCCCGCAGCTCATCGAGACGCTTCGAGACCTGACGCGATAGATCCGGATCACCTCCCGCAGGCGATAGGCGCGATCGAAGCTGTCAGCCACGTCCTGCCAGAGCTGCCCCAGGTGGCCTGTTTCGACACCGCGTTCCACCGCCGCATGCACCGTGTGGCGCAGTTGTACCCGCTGCATCGCAGGTTCGAGGACAGGGGCGTGGTGCGCTATGGTTTCCATGGTCTGTCGTACGAGTACATCATGCAGGAGCTGGAGACGCTCGATGCGTCCGCTGCCCGTCGGCGGGTCATCATCGCGCACCTGGGCAACGGCGCCAGCATGGTAGCGGTACACGACGGCGTAGGAGTCGACACCACGATGGGCTTCTCCCCGACCGGTGGCCTGGCGATGGGTACGCGCACCGGTGACCTCGATCCTGGTGTGATGCTCTACCTGCTCCAGGTCGAGGGCCTCGGCCCTTCGGAGGTCAGTGAGCTCGTGAACAAGCGGGCTGGACTGCTTGGTGTGTCCGGCACCAGCTCGGATATGCGCGATCTGCTAGAACGCGAAGCTGACGACCCAGGGGCGGCCGAGGCAGTGGACCTGTTCTGCTACCAGGCCCGCAAGCACCTCGGGGCGCTCGTTGCTGTTCTTGGTGGGCTGGACACCCTCATGTTCACGGGGGCATAGGCGAGGCTGCCGCGCCGGTCCGATGGCGAATCTGCGCGGGTTTGGAGTTCCTTGGGGTCCAGCTCGATGAGCGTCGCAACAAGGCACATACGCCCGTTATCTCCCGCCCGGGTAGCTCGGTGACCGGCCGGGTTATGCAAACGAACGAAGAACTGATGATCGCACGGCACGTTCAACGCTTGATCGCTCGGAAAGGAGCGGACTTTGTACCAGTTTGACCCGGCCATTTCCAGCGCGGTCGCCACGAACGGATTAAGGCCCCAGCCAGTAGGAACGCCCGCAGTCCACGGGCCGCTGTCGGGGGGAGCTTCTTGAGCGGATGCAGCGATACTGGCAGGCGGCCAACTACCTGACGATCGGGCAGATCTATCTGCAGGACAACCCGCTGCTGCGCGAGCCGCTCCAAGTTGAGCACATCAAGCCGCGCCTGCTCGGTCACTGGGAAACATCGCCGGGCCTTAGGTTCATCTACGTCCACTTGAACCGGCTCATCACGGAGCGCGATGCGCAGGTCATCTATCTGGCCGGGCCGGGCCACGGCGGACCGGCAATCCTCGCGACTGTCTACCTTGAGGTCACGTACTCGGAGGTGTATCCGGATGTCTCAGAGGACTTCGCGGGCATGCGGCTGCTGTTTCGTCGGTTCTCGACTCCCGGTGGCGTACCGAGTCACGTCAGCGTCCCGACGCCTGGGTCCATCCATGAGGGTGGCGAGCTCAGCTACGTGCTCACGCATGCATTCGGCGCGGCGTTTGATAATCCGGACCTGATCGTCGCGGCGGTCGTTGGTGATGGCGAAGCGGAGACGGGGCCGTTGGAGGGGTCCTGGAAGAGCGTACACTTCCTCAATCCGGCACGCGACGGGGCGGTGTTACCGATCCTGCATCTCAATGGGTACAAGATCGCGAATCCGACCGTGCTCGGCCGCACCAGCGACGCCGATGTGCGCGCCATGCTTGAGGGACATGGCTACGATGTTCACTTCGTCGAGGGCGACGACCCTGCACTGATGCACCAGGTGTTCGCCGCGACGCTGGATACGTGCTACGAGCGGATCCGGGACATTCAGCGAGATGCGAGAGAGAACGGCGTCTCGGACCGCGTCCGGTGGCCAGCGATCGTTCTGCGTACGCCGAAGGGCTGGACCGGACCGCAGTCGGTTCATGGCGTTCCAGTCGAAGGTACGTTTCGCGCCCACCAGGTACCGCTCTCGGATGTGCGGACGGATCCAGACCAGCTCAAACAGCTCGAGTCCTGGTTGCGCGGGTACGAGCCCGAAACGGTGTTCGATGAGACGGGCAGGTTGGCCCCTTCGCTCGCGGCGCTTTCGCCCAAAGGCGACCGGCGCATGGGCGCCAACCCGTACGCCAACGGCGGCACGCTCGCGGTCGATCTGGACCTGCCAGACTTCCGGGAGTACGCGCTTCCGGTGGAGCAGCCAGCCGTCGTGCGTGCCGAATCAACCCGCCGGCTTGCGGAGATGTTACGGGACGTCTTTACCCGCAACGCCGCACAGGGCAACTTCCGGATCTTCAGTCCGGATGAGGCAAACTCGAACCGGCTGGGGCCCGTCTTCGAGGTGGAGAATCGGTGCTTTGTCGGCAGGCGAATCCCCGGAGACGAGCACCTTTCGCCCGATGGACGGGTGATGGAGGTGCTCAGTGAGCATCTGTGCGAGGGCTGGCTGGAAGGCTACATCCTGACCGGGCGTCACGGCCTGTATGTGACGTATGAGGCATTCGCGATGGTCTCCGCGTCGATGACCGTGCAGCACGCGAAGTGGCTGGAGGAGGCGGTTAACCTGCCGTGGCGGGACCCAATCCCGTCGCTGAACATCCTGCTAACGTCTACGTGCTGACGGAACGATCACAATGGCTTCAGCCACCAGGGTCCGGGGCTCATCGACGTCATGCTCTCGAAGCGGGGCACGGTGGCGCGAATTTATCTACCCCCCGATGCCAACTGCCTGCTGTCGGTCGCGGATCACTGCCTCCGCAGCCGCAACTACGTCAACCTCATCGTGATCGATAAGCAGCCACAACTGCAGTGGCTCGATATGGACGCGGCGATTGCGCACAGCGCCGCGGGCGCTTCCATCTGGCATTGGGCCGGCAACGGGGATGGGAAGGAGCCGGATGTCGTGCTGGCGGCGGCGGGTGACATCGCGACGCTGGAGACCGTTGCCGCGGCGTGGTGGCTGCGCCGTCATATGCCCGAGCTGACGGTGCGCGTAGTGAATGTGGTCGACCTGATGAGCCTGTTCGTGCCGGAGTCGCACCCGCACGGTATGGACGAGACGCGTTTCGTCGAACTCTTTACCGCGGACAAGCCGGTGATCTTTGCCTTTCATGGCTACCAGCGCGCCATCCACGAGATTGTGCACGGCCGGGTGAACGCCCACCGGTTCCACGTGCGGGGCTTCAAGGAGCAGGGCACCACGACGACCCCATTCGATATGGTTGTGCTCAACGGAATGAGCCGCTATGACCTGTGCATAGCGGCGCTACGGCGCGTGTCGCATCGATACGAACGAGCGTCGGCGCTTATGGACGAATGCCGCGCGCTCATTCAGCGGGCCGTAGCATACTCGCGCGAGCACTTCGAGGATCCGCCGGAGATTCGGGACTGGGTCTGGACACCGGAGTAAGAGCGAGTTCGAGGGTGCGGCGTTTTCAAATGGTTAGCGCTAGCGCGTGGCCGCACGTTCCGCGGAACTGAAAGGGGGAATTGAGGATCATGGAAACGTTGAGCGCGGCGGAGAACCCCATCATCATCGAGGATCGGGAAGAGCTGATTTTCATGCTCTGCGAGGCGGCGGAGCTCGAGCATATGATCATGCTCCAGTACCTCTTCGCGGCATTCAGCCTCAAGCGAGACGAAGACGAAGGCCTCACGCCTGAGCAGCTCGCCGCGTGCAAACGGTGGGACCGTGCCGTCTCGCACGTCGCAGCTCAGGAGATGCTGCATCTTGCCCTGCGCTGCAACCTCCTCACCGCGGTCGGCGCCGCGCCGCACTTTCGCCGTCCCAACTTCCCACAGCGCGCCGGTTACTTTCCCGCCGGTGTGCAGTTCGATCTGCTGCCATTCGGTGAGACCGCTTTGCGGCACTTTATCTACCTCGAGCGCCCCGAAGGGATGCAGGCCGAGGATGCCCCCGGATTCATCACGGACCTCGCGCCGACCCCCACGCCGACCGGACACGAGATCGTCCCGTTCCTTCAGGACTTCGCGACCGTTGGCCACCTGTATCGCGGCATCGAGCAAGGCTTTCGTCATCTCGCGGAGAAGTACGGCGAGGATCGACGGTTCATCGGGCCGCCCCGGGCGCAGGCGACCGAGGCATACTTCCGCTGGCCCGAGCTGGTGGCTGTGACCGACCTGCGTTCCGCGGTAGCCGCGATCGAGACGATCGTCGAGCAAGGCGAGGGCGCGCGTGGCCACATAGACGATGGACACTATGGACAATTTCTGCGGCTGCTGACAGAGTACCAGGAGTTCGTGCGGAAAGACCCGACGTTTGATCCGGCTCGTCCTGTGCAGATGGCCTGGTGCCGCGTCCCTGGGACGCCGGACGTAGCTACCCCGATTCTCGTCACCAATTCGCTGACAGCAGATGTGGCGGATCTCTTCAACGCGAGCTATGAGGTCCTCGTACAGATGCTTGCGCGCTTCTTTGCCCATACCGAGGAGGACGACGACGAGCTGGACACGCTTTCCGACACCGCTGTGTCCTCTATGTTCATGATCATTCGGCCGCTGGCGAGTATCCTGACGCGACTTCCGATCGGTCCGAACCTTCCGGGCAAGACCGCTGGGCCGAGTTTCGAGTACTACCGCAGCGGATACTTGCTGCCGCACAAGGAGGCGGCATGGACGGTGATGTACGAGCGCCTTCAGGAGCTGGAAGCAACCTGCGCCGAGATTGGCGCGCGGCCAGGTGCGCCCGCCGGGCTGGATACGGTCCGGGCGAACTTTCACCGGCTAGCCCGGAAACTCGGGCAGTTTCGGTAATCCGCTACGCGACTCGCTCCAGCAGGTCCGCCGAGTCGTTGCCGGGGCTATTGATGCGAGCGGAGACCGGGTACGCTTCCATCTCGCGCGCTGGATACGGCCCGAGGAGCGATATCAGCTTGCTCGGGTCCGACTGGCCCGACGTTAACCATTCGTCCTCGTGCTCGCACAGCAGCATCGCCGGCATCCTGTTGTGAACTGGACTGGTCAATTCGTTTGGCTCCGTGGTGATGATGACAAACCGGCGCTCGCCCTCGTCCTTGAACCACAGACCCGCAAAGCCGAACAGTCCGCCATCCTTGAGCCGGAAGACGTATGGTGTCTTGCGATGTCCGTCCCGACGCCATTCAATGTAGTGGCTGGCCGGAACGATCGCCCTGCGTGCTTGCAGCGCCTCACGGAAGGTAGGGGCGGTGTCCAGCTTGTCCGCGCGCGCGTTGATGAGCGGTCTGCCACCGCGCTTCTCTTTCAGCCACTGCGGCTCGTATCCCCAGCGCATCGCCTCCACCATCCTGGTGCCGTCCTCGGTCACCACGGGCATAACCTGGGTCGGCGCCGCGTTGTAGCGCGCATCGAAGCTCAACTGCGCTACCAAGGCGAAGCGCTCACTGATCTCGCTGGGGGACAGTAGCCCGAACCTGCCGCACATTCCGGTACCTCCACGTGGTTGGATCCATCTGTGTCTACCATGGTAGTAGCGGCTGGGTTCGGTTGCATCTAACGGCGGTATCTCTCTGGGCAGGGTGTCATGCCTCGATCCTATATGCCTTCACGGTGCGGGATCTGCGCATCCGCCAGGTCGCACCGAACGCATGACACTGGTCCGCTGTGTTGACCCTGGCTCACTATCTTCGGCTCGCGAACAGGCTGACAGGAGCCGCGGCTGATGTTATCATTGGGGCGCACGGGACACGCGCCCAGTGCCGCCCACCACTTCCCCCGCGGGCAGGTGTCAAGTGTGAGCCTTGGTGCCCCATATCGAGTATGCTGGCCGATCCTCCTTATCGGCCGATCTGTCTGGAGAGACTAAGCCGGCGACTGCAACCAGGTATCTAATCCCGTCGGAAGGGAGTTCCATCATGATAGAGAGGGCAGGAGCACCGGTCTTAATCCGGACGCCGGACCAGAAACTGCGGGTGTTTGTGAGCTCAACCTTGCGCGAGCTGGCGCCGGAGCGTGAGGCGGCGCGCGCGGCGATTGCGCGGCTGCGGCTCGCCCCGGTGCTTTTCGAGCTGGGGGCACGGCCACATCCGGCACGGGAGCTCTACCGCGCCTACCTGGAACAAAGCCACATCTTCGTCGGCATATACTGGGAGAGCTACGGCTGGGTCGCGCCGGGCGAGTCGGTCTCCGGTCTGGAAGATGAGTACCTGCTCTCGGGCGACCGGCCCAAGCTGATCTACGTTAAGAGCCCCGCGCCGGGGCGGCAGGAGCGGCTCACTGGCCTGCTCAATCGGATACGGTCCGACGACACGGTATCGTACAAGGGATTCTCGACGGCGGCGCAGTTGCGGCGGCTGTTGGAGGACGACCTGATGGTGCTGCTCACCGAGCGCTTCGAGATGGCAGAGGCCCGCCCGGTGGTCGAGATGGTACCTGAGCGACGCCCGGACAACCTGCCCACGCCACCCACTCCGCTGGTCGGGCGCGAAGCCGAGGCCGCTGCGGTGCAGGCGCTACTCCAGCGACGGGAGGTGCGGCTGGTTACCCTTGGCGGGCCAGGCGGCGTGGGCAAGAGCCGACTGGCTATTGAGGTGGCGTCGCGAGTCCGAGAGGACTTCGAGGGTGGTGTATGGTTCGTTGCCCTCGCATCCTTGCGGGACCCCAATCTCGTTGTCGGCGCTATTGCCCAGGCGATTGGCCTGAAGGAAGTGGCGGGGATGCCCTCGGTCGATAACCTGGTGCAGTACCTTCGGGATCAGCACATATTGCTCGTGCTCGATAACTTCGAGCAGGTGATGGATGCCGTTCCACTGGTATCCGAGCTGTTGGCAGCCGCACCGAGCCTTAAGGTCGTGGCAACGAGCCGGGAAGTGCTCCGCATCTCCGGCGAGTACGAGTTTCCAGTTCCGCCCCTCGCCCTGCCCGACGCGGATGTGCTGGGAGCGAAAATGACTGCGTTGCGCAACGCAACCGATCGGCCTGCAAGTGGTGAGCGGTTTATCTCAAGAAGCAGGGTTCGACGTGGTACCGAATCGCCCGCCGCGGTGGATGGTGTCTCGTCATTGATGCGCTACGACGCGGTGCGACTCTTCGTCGAGCGGGCGCGGGCGGCCAGACCGGGGTTCACGCTCACGCAGGAGAACGCTACAGCCGTTGTCGAGTTAGCCCGCCGCCTGGACGGTCTTCCCCTCGCCATCGAGCTCGCCGCAGCCCGTTCGCGACTCCTAACGCCCGAGGCTATCCTCGCGCGGTTGCAACACTCCCTCGGGCTGCTCACGGTGGGGCCAAGGGACCTCCCCGCGCGGCAGCAGACGCTTCGTGGTGCCATTGATTGGAGCTACGGATTGCTCGACGAGTCTGAGCGACGGCTATTCCGGATGCTTGGTGCGTTTGCGCATGGCTGGACGCTCGAGGCCGTCGAGGCGGTTTACGGGGGCGATGAAGAAGACTTTGTTTTGGAAGGGCTTTCCTCGCTGATCGACAAGAGCCTTGCGCAGCAGGATGAGGGCGACGGCGAGCCGCGCTTCAGCATGCTGGAGACGATTCGCCAGTTTGCGATTGAACAGCTTGAGCAAAGCGCAGAGTGCCAGCAGGGCCGAGACAGGCACGCGATGTATTTCCTCGCGCTGGCCGAGACCGCCGCGCCCGAGCTGCGGGGCGCCCGACAGTTGGACTGGCTGCGGCGGCTAGAGCAGGAGAACCTCAACCTGCAAGCGGCGTTGAACTGGCTGGTGGACAAGGGGGACACCGAGACGGCGGTCCGCCTGGCGTGGGCGCTCTGGTTCTTCTGGTGGACCCACGGGCACCAGAACACGGTGCCGCCTTGGTTGGATGCGATCACGGCTACGGGAGCATCGTTGCCCGTTGCCACCCGCGCGAAGGCGGTTTCCGTCGCGGCGACGATCCGGATTCGGCAGGGCGATCACGAGCGGGCGGCCCCGTTATGTGATCAGGCGTTGGCGCTGTTCCGCGAAGCGGGCGACCGGGACGGCGAAGCACTGGCGCTTGGCGGTCAGGGAATGGTGGGCCTGTACCGGCACGACCTCAATCTCGCCACCACGATGTTCGAGGAAGCCCTCGCACTCTATCGCGCGCTGGGGAACAAGTGGGGCATTGCCATCATGTTGGGGTATATTGCCAGGCTGGCCGCGAGGCAGGGAGACCTGGAACTGGTCTCGGGGGCGCTGGAGGAGAGCATCGCGACGCTGCTGGAGTTGGGGGACAAGACCACTGCAGTGTTTACCCTCAATACGCTCGCGATGTCTGCCCTGCTCGACAGGAATCCGTTCCGGGCCATCGGTCTGCTCACCTATGGGCTCAAACTGTCCGAGGAGGTTGGCAGCCGAGGGAATGCCGTGTATTGCCTGGAAGGTCTCGCGGCGGTGGCCGCGGACCAGGGGAAGAACGAGCGGGCGGCACGGCTCTGGGGGGCATCGGAGGCACTGCGTGAGTCGCTGCACGCTCCACTGGTGCCCAATGACCGTGCTTTTTACGAGCCATTCATCGAAGCTGCGCGCACGCACACAGACTACGCGGTGTTCACGGCGGCATGGGCCGAAGGCAGGAAACTCTCGTTGGATCAGGCCGTGGAATATGCGCTGGAAGAAGGGGAGTACCTGTGAGCGGGTGGCGGATCGCCTGAGAGGAGGCAGGATGAGCGCATTTTCGGAACGTGAGCGAGCGCTGCTGGACGGCCCACCGGCGCACGAGGGGTCACGGAGCATCGTGTGGCTCGACGAGATCGAGTGTCACGATCCGTTCCTCGTGGGTGGGAAGGCTGCAAGCCTGAGCCGACTTGCCGAGCACTATCCGGTGCCTCCGGGGTTCAGCCTCACCACCGCGGCTTTTGACCGGGCGTCCGTCGGTGCATCGGTGGAAACAGGGCAACTCATCCTGCCGCCGAATCTCCATGCGGAGGTGCGCGAGCCGTATCACCAGTTGGGAGCGTTGTGCGAGATGGAGAACCCCGCAGTGGCGGTTCGCTCCTCTGCGGTTGATGAGGACGGCACGGACGCCGCCTTCGCCGGTCAGCACGAGACGTTTCTCAACGTCGTCGGCGTCGATGCAGTGGTGTATGCCGTTCGGAACTGCTGGCTGTCTTTCCATACGCCGCACGCGATCGAGTACCGCCGCAAGCAGGGGCTGCCGATCGAGGGTGTGCGAGTGGCTGTCCTGGTCCAGCAGTTGGTCGTGGCGGATGTCTCGGCAGTGGTCTTCACCGCGAATCCCGTCACGGGTGCGCGTGACGAGATCGTCATCAACGCCAGTTGGGGACTAGGCGAGAGCATCGTCGGCGGGACCGTCACGCCCGATACGTACCGCGTGAGCAAGGGGAACTTGGCGGTTGTAGGCCGGCAGATCTCCAAGAAGCGGCACATGACAGTGGCCGGCGATTCGGGCACGCCCGAGGTGGAGGTGCCATCGTTTCTGCGCACCCGTCCGGCGCTCGCCGAGGCACAAGCCGTCGAGATGGCCCGCATCGGCCTGGCGCTAGAGGCGGAGGCGGGCCGCCCCGTGGACATCGAGTGTGAGTATCACGCGCAAAAGCTTTACTTGCTCCAGTGCCGCCCGATCACGACGCTCGACGCTCGTTCAGCCTGCGAGGAAGAATAAGAGCATGGAGACACTGCCGAGGGATACTCAGCCAGATCCATTCGTTGGTACCCCTATCGAGACACCGCCAGACTTCCCGGTCCACTGGGACAACCCCGCGGATGAGAGTCTTCTTTGGACGCTGGACCGCGTGCATTGGCCCCGGCCGATGCCTCCCCTGGTGTTTGCCATAGCAGGGGACGCGGTTGGGCGGGGACTTGCGGCGGCCGCCCGTGCGTATGAGCTGCCGATTGCCGATGTCCGCATGGCACACATCAACGGCTATCGGTATCACGCGAACGTTCCCCTTGACTTGACGCCGGCCGTGGCGGCCGCCCGGCGCGGGCGCTCCCGCGAGCGCCTGCGTGCGGCGATTGGCCGGCTCGACACGCTCTGGTCGGTGGAATGGCTGCCGGAGATCCAGGAACGCCTGAAGTACTGGGAGAGCTTCGACCTCGAGGCCGCCTCGATATCGGACCTTGTCGTGCATTTGCAGGAGACCCTGGCCCGTGCCGACCGTCTGTGGGAGATTCACTTCCTCCTGGCATCGCCCATGCACGGCGCGATCAGCGAGTTTGGGAAGTTGCACATCGAGCTTTTCTGCGGAAGCAAGCTCGATGCATACCGCCTGCTGACCGGATTCGATAACAAGATCTTGCGCGCTGCCAGGGCGTTGTGGCAGTTGAGCAGGCAGGCAGTTGCGGTAGAACCGGTCCGGCGGGCGCTGAAGGGCACCCCGCCGACCGAGATTGTGCCGGCACTCCGCACCTTCCCTGAGGGGCAGGCGTTTCTGGTCGATCTGCGTGCGTATCTGGAGGAGTACGGGCAGCGGGGTGAGGGACTGAGCCTCGACCATCCGTCGTGGCTTGAGGACCCGACCTCAGTCATCGAGAACCTCCAGGGCTACCTGGCTCAGCCCGACCGGGACCTCGCGGCCGAACTGGCCGCATCCACGGAAGGGCGAGATCTGCTTGTTGCAGAGGCGAGGCGGCGCCTTGCGGGATACCCGGCGCCAGTGCGTGATGAGTTCGAGTTTCTCCTGAACGCAGCACAGCACGCGGTTGTGCTCTCGGAGGACCACAACTTCTGGATCGACGCTCGTGGTATGTATCAGGTACGTCGCGTCTTCCTGGAGTTTGGCAAACGTCTGGCCGGTGTCGGCGCTATCGAGCGTGTGGATGATGTCTTCTATCTGACGCCCGTCGAGCTTGCCGACGCTGGCAGCAATCTCGCTAACCTCGATCTGCGGGCGCTGGCCGCTGCCCGACGGGCCGAGATGGAGCGGTTCGGCCTAATTGACCCGCCGCCAGCACTCGGTACCCGCCCGGCAATGAGCCGAGCGTCTCGATCCGCGACTGGCGCGCATGCCGTGGCGCCCGATCTCATATGGGGCAGCGCCGGCTCGACGGGAATCGCGCGTGGCCCGGCGCGGATCGCCCACTCGCTGGAGGAGGCGGGCAGATTGAGACGCGGCGAGGTGCTCGTGGCGCAAACGCTCTCGTCCTCCTGGACGCCCCTGTTTGCGACGGCCGCGGCTGTTGTTACCGATACGGGAGGTATCCTGAGCCACGCGGCGGTGGTTGCACGCGAGTATGGTATCCCGGCGGTGTTGGGAACGTCCGTAGCCACGGTGATGATGCACGAGGGACAACCCCTGGAAGTGGATGGACAGCAGGGGACCGTCCGAATCCTGCATTCAGCACCACCAGTTCCAGCGGCGGCAGGCGACGGGTACGGTCACGGCTAACGCCACGGCAGCGCCGTCAACCCGGACCACGGAATCGTTGCCGGCTCGGGGTGACACGACTGTTACGGTTTAGCCAACGTTTGTATTACCCAGTCATACGCAGACGGCGTGGACCGTGGTGCATGTCATCCCGAACGCAGTGGGGGATCCGCAGCCCGTGCCACGGATTCCTTGCAGGCTCGGCATGACAGATGCCTTATCCTTCAGCCGGAGTCTGTATCACTCCTTTGGCTGAACCTCGCCGCCGCGCTGGAATTGCTCGCTGGTCGAGCGCCGCAGGTCCTGGAGCGCCTGGCTAAACCGGACCGGATATGGCTCCGTACTGTCGAGTGTCTTGTACTGATCGGGCAGGCGCGCGATGGAGTGCTGTGCCAGCTCCCAGATCTCGGAGATTGGTGGCTGGCTACCCGGCATTAACTGTCCGCCGACCATCACCGGCCGGAGCATCCGGAATCCCCCCTCTGGCACCGGCTCGCTCTCGAGCTGAATCACATCTTCCACATAGTTGCCGATGCGGTAGACTTCCTTTTTCCCCGGCCACGTCGTCTTGGCGCCCGCGAGCTTGATTCTGGCTTCCCTGCCGACGTGTTTCTCCTGGTACCAAACCTCTTTATAGACCGCGCCGAGCGCTCCCCCTGCCAGGATGGTCCCGATCCCGAAACCATCGATCGGCGCTTCCTGCTTCACCAGCGCGGCGATCTTCTGCTCGTCGAGGTCTCCACTTGCCATGATGCGCACGTCCGGCAGTCCCGCTTCATCGAGCACACGGCGGCAATAGCGGCTCACTGCATGTAGGTCGCCGCTATCGAGGCGTATGGCGGCCAGGGTGTGTCCCAGGCGCTGCTGGGCGTCGCACGCCACCTCGACCGCGGTGTGAATGGCGCGTTCGGTGTTGTACGTATCGAGCAGCAGGGTGTAGCGGTTGAAGCTCTCGGCTATCGCCATGAAGGAGTCGCGCTCGGTCTCGAACAACTGAACCATCGCGTGGGGTACGGTGCCAGTGGCGCGCAACCGATAGGCTCGTGCACCGGCGACGAACGAGGTGCTGGTGCATCCCCCGATCGAGGCGGAGCGGGCGGCGAGAAACGGCTCCTGCACGCGCCGAAACGCGAACTCCGCGACCGACCGGCCCTGGGCCGCTTGAACGATGCGGGCCGCTTTTGTCGCGATAAGCGACGACACGCTCAGCGCGTGGAGCAGGCCCGATTCGAGCAGCAGTGCCTCACGGAAGGGCGCCGTGATGCGCATGAGCGGTTCGTTTGGAAACGCGACCGATCCTTCCGGCAGGGCCAGTATCTCACCGGTGAAGCGCAGGTGCCGGAGTTCCTCCAGGAATCTCTCGTCGTAGTCCCGTATCTCGCTCAGATACGCGATGTCCTCGTCGGCATACCGGAAGTTGCGGGCGAAGTCGAGCGCCAGCTCCAGGCCCGCAACCAGGACATAGGCGCCGCCAAAGGGTGCCGTGCGGGTGTACAGGTCGAAGGTCGTGAGCTCATTGCGCCCGCTCCGCCAACTGATATAGGCCGAGTCCGGGTGATAGAGATCCGTCAACAGTCCGGTTCGCATCTCGGAAATGCGCCACATGGCTTCCCCTGCCTCCCGCTAAGCTTTCGTTATCGACTCTATGTATGGCGAGCATTGCGCCAGGATTACCCGCTGCCGTGTCCTTGACGTCAGCATAACCGTGATGGCGAAATCACTATTATAATGCGCCGCATCCCCGCTAAGGTTGTCAACCCACGGCCTTGTATGGATTGGCCCTCATGACAAGCGCCCCTGCCTAACGCGAGCGAGATCTTCAGGAAACACCGACGGGAGACAGGTCGAGCATCTTTGGCCGAGAAGATACGAGCGAATAGAGTTCACTTTGGGTACTCACGTGGAGCCGGTGCTGTGGAGTCCATGGACCTGCCCTTGCCATAGTGCTAGTCAGGAAGAAAGGGTGATCAGCGGTGTCTTGCACTGGCAGGAAGAACTACTAAACCCCGTCCCCTAGTGGTTCCGTCGATTGCCTTGACCGGCGCCGGGAGCTCGGTCGTCACGTTCGCCGGTCTTCTTGTACCGCTCGATGTAACTCCTGACTGTCTGCGGGCTGAAGCCGACCCGCCGCGCCAGTTCTGAGTCATTGAGCTTTTCAGGATCGGTGTTGAGCTTTTCTATGAAGTGCCCATGCTCATTACGGGCCGGCTGCCCCTTGTTGTTGAGCAGCACGTTGTGCTGATCCCAGAGATACCAGAGGTAGTTGAGCTGCTCCGCCTTGGGTGCGTCCTTTCAAAGCGCGGGCCACCCATCAGCATTGGTGTACCAGAAATTGTCTTTGGGCTCCTGCTTGGGCGGCTTTGTGTCATGGACAATGTCCGCGGTTCCCTCGCTGAGTGCGTCGATGATCATGCGGAAGAGCACGAGATCCTGCTTGTAGTCTTCGGGGGTGGTCTTCGGCTGGCCGCCGGTCGTGACCACCTCATGGAAGTACTCCAGCTCGCACGTGTACGGGTCCGTGTACGTCGGCCGCTCCACCGTTTCCGTGTACGCCTCACCCACCGTCTCCGAAACGGTGAGCGTCGTCGGCAGGTGGCGGATGTACGGCGTGTCGTACTGAACGCGCACCGACTTCGACTCCCCATACACCTCGATGTGCGCGTCGAAGCGGCGCTGGCTGTCCGTGCCCGTCTCGAACACCACGTTGTACCCGGGGTACCCGAAGATCACGCTGATGAAGCGGCCGTTTTCGGACACCGCGGCGCCGATGACCCGCTCGGGCATGCCCAGGAGCTCGCGCATCGCGGAGAGGTCGTGGCTGCTCAGCCCGCACAGCAGTCGGTACACCCCCCCAAACCCTTCGTGCCGGTCGCCGATGGCCTCGCGCACCAGGTGTTCCGCCCGCCGCTGCTTGTCCCGGATGGCGTCCTCGGGTAGGTCGTCCGGGCGGTGCACGACGCTCGACTGCTCGATCATGAGACGGTTCGGGCCGATGATGTCCCGCACCCGCGCGTAGCGGATGCCGCCGAGCGACCGCACCTCTTCGACGGCGCGCTGGAAGGCGGGGGCGTAGCGGCGCATGTACGCGACCATGACCACCTTGCCCGCGCGGTCCCTGGCCGCGATGATCGCGTCCGCCTCGGCATCGGTGAGACACATCGGCTTCTCGACGAGCACGTGCTTGCCGTGCTCTAAGGCGGCGATCGTGCACTCGGTGTGGTACTCGTCGCTGTTGAGCACGAACACCGCGTCCAGGTCGTCCTGCTTCGCGAGCTCCCCGGCGTCGGTGTACCGGTGCTCGACGTTGTAGCGCTCCCCTTGTGAGCGCAGCAGCTCGCGCGAGATGTCGCAGAGCGCGCCGATCTCGTATCGATCACTGTGCGCCTGCAGGATCGGCAGGTGCGTGATCTGCCCCACTTCGCCTAATCCCACCACGCCGACCCGGATCCTCTGCATCTCCCCCTGCTTTCTGTACTACTTCGCGCTGTTGGATACGATCAGAAATGACACGTTATATGTCCACGTGTGATCTGCGCTGTCCCGTCTCATCTGCGAGTGAGCGGCCGGTTGCCGGGTTGCGGTGCCACACGGGAGCGATGTCTGTCGGGCGCAGGGAAACGAGTGGGCAGTCGACCGCCCCCCCGCGAACAAGGGAACGTCTCGGCCCTTGTGCCTTCAGCCATCTCCAGCATGAGCCGAACGGGAGACTCGGTGTGTCGCGCATCGGCCTGGCTGGTCTAATGGTTGCGGGAACGGTTCACCGCAGTATAAGATGCTGCTCTTCGATGGTCAACACACTCCGTGCCTCCGGGCCGGCGTACGTCGTAGGCCACTTTCGACACCAGACTAAGGGGATGCTATGTACACAGCGTTGGCGCCGTACGCGATAGGGGTGCGGACGAGCGATCTGCCGGCCGCTATTGAGGCGGCCCGAATGGGCGGCTTCGAGGGGGTAGAGTTCGTCGCGGACGAGGTCGCGGGCCTCGTGGAGCGGCACGGCGACGAACATGTGCGCGGCCTGTTCGAAGATGCCGGCGTGCGTCCCGCGGCGTGGTCGCTCCCGACTGACTGGCGTAGCGCCGATGAGACCTGGCGTCGCGACCTCGAAAAGCTACCCCGCCTGGCGAGTGCAGCCGCGGCTATCGGTTGCCCGCGCACCACGACCTGGGTGCTGCCCAGCTCCGATGAGCTTCCGTTCGAGGAGAACTACCGCTTCCACGTGGAGCGTTTCACCCCGATCGCCCGGATACTCGGCGAGCACGGCTGCCAGCTGGGTCTGGAGTTCGTCGGACCAAAGACGATGCGCGACAGCCGCCAACACCCATTCATCTATACGATGGCCGGAATGCTCGAAATGGGCGCGGAGATCGGCACAAACGTTGGCCTCCTGCTCGATTGCTGGCACTGGTACACGTCGGGCGGGACACTAGATGAGCTGCACGCGCTGCGACCTGAGCAGGTCGTGTACGTCCATGTCAACGACGCCCCGGCAGGAGTGCCGGTCGATGAGCAGGTCGACAACGTTCGCGCGCTGCCTGGCGAGACAGGTGTGATCGACATCACCGGGTTCCTGCGAGCGATGCGCGCTATCGGCTACGACGGTCCGGTCGCGCCCGAGCCGTTCAAGCAGGAACTCGGCGACCTTCCGTCCGATGCTGCGCGGCTCGAACTCGTCGGCGCGGCGATGGAGCGAATATTCCGGGATGCTGGCCTGCACGCTGACGAGTAGCTTCGTGCCTCAAACTATCGTCTTACCGCCCTATCGCTACTGCGAGCCGTGGGGCGCAGGAGTGCCGCTGGCTGGCGCGTTGGGGCGCGGGGCATCCGTCCGGCTCTCTCGCCGTAGGATTGCCTCAAGCGCGAATGCACCCAACGGTATCACTGACGCGATCAGCGCGATTGCGACCCGCACGATGGACCACCGTCGCGCGAGCCAGACGTGGGCAACGGCAAGCACGAACAGTATGGTGAGGGCGCCGTGGAGCGAGCCAACAACCCGTACCGCCTCCGGCTGATCAGCCAGGTACTTGAGCGGCATCGCGATCCCGAGGAGGAGGAGGTACGAGACGCCCTCCATCAGGCTGACGATGCGCAGGCGTCCGAGCGGAGATCTGAGCATAGGGGTTCCTTCTTTCTTTTCTTTGCGGTGAATGGCTGTGTATTGCTGGCAGACGCCCGAAGCGCCTCTCTGCCCAACGTCACCGTTCCGTCTATCCCGAATGACGCCGACCCTGGCAGCACGAACGCCTTGTCTGAGCCACGCGTTGGGCCTTCGAGGTTCGAGCACGTCCTGCGGCTAGAGGTCTCCCTTCCATTGTCCCATCGATCTGCCCTGACGGCAAACGCCGGGGGCTTTGAGATGTCGGGCACTACGGAGGGTGTGTTGTCGGCGTCCTCGCTATGTATCCTGTCCCGGCGAGTGGCCGTTGCCCTTTACCTCGTCGATGCCTGCCTCCGTACCGGCCAAGAGCGATCGCTCCACTGGTGGCAGCTGCTCCCAGCGCTGACCGAGCCAGCTCACCCCGGCGAGGAACGCCTCGGCCCTGTCGGTTTCAGGGCACACCTCGCGGAGTAGCGACCAGAATGCCGCGGAGTGATCAGGATGGGCGACATGCGCCAGCTCATGAGCCATCACGGCCTGTAGCACCCAGCGCGGCATCTCGCGCAACGCCGCGTGGAGCCGGATCATGCCCGTTCTGGTGCTGTAGCTCCCCCACCGCTTGTGCTGCGTCGTGACGAAGAGTACGCGAGCCACTCGCGGCGGGGTCGGGAATCGGGCGGCCACCTGCTCGGCCAGCGCGAGCGCGTCTTCCTGCTCGTTCACCCGTCCTTGCCGCTCCCGGCGCACCAGCGTGCGCGCGAGCGTGGTGATGATCGGGTCGAGCTCGCCTTGTGCCATGCCGAATGGAGCGCTCACGGCGAGCGTCGTGCCTCGCAGGCGGGCATTCACGTTCTTCACGCGCTTGCGCTCCAGAGTTAGGGTGAGCGTCACGCCGTCAATCGAGATGGTGCTGGTCGTAGGACTCTGCGGCATTCGGCCATTCTATCGTGCCAGGAGTCAGGCAGCACACTCTGTCCCAACGGAGGTGAGCCCGACTGGCGGCGCTGTGCTCAGTGCGGCGTAGCGGGTGGCACGGGCCCGGTTCTCACCCGTCAAATGCCACGGGTCTGCTGTCAAGGTTCGCGCGTAGTCACCTCGGGCGGACGCTGCTCGTCCCGCCACAGTCGCTGCATCTCCGCGGAGCTTGCAAGTAGCTCATCCAGCGAACCCCGTGCGACGAGGCGGCCGGTGTCCATGAGCAGCACCTGGTCGGCCCGACGCAGCGCTACCGGGCGGTGCGAGACGACCAGGCAGGTCGTTTCAGTGCCGCGCGCGAAGAGCCGCCTCCACAACTCGGCCTCCGTTTCCGTGTCGAGCGCAGAGGAGAGGTCGTCGAAGACCAGCAACTCAGCGTCACGCACAAACATCCGCGCTGCAGCGGATCGCTGGACCTGGCCGCCCGAGAGCTTGACGCCGCGCGGCCCGATCAGCGTGTCCAGCCCACCCCGGAGCGCCGCCAGGTCCGGCTCCAGGACCGCCGCGTGGACCGCCGCATCGAGCGCGCGCGGGTCCTCGGGACGCCCGAGCAGCAGGTTCTCCCGTAGCGTCTCGCTGAAGAGCCGCGGCACCTGCGGCGTGTAGGCGCTGCGCGGCGGGACAAAGGAGCTCGCCGGATCGTCAACTGCCCGGCCGTTCCAGCGGATTTCGCCGGCGTCGCGCGGTAGTAGGCCGAGCAACACGTGCAGGAGCGTGGACTTGCCGGCGCCGATGCGGCCGGTGATCACGGTGAAGGAGCCGCGCTCCAAGGCGAACGAAACGTCGATGATCCCACGGGTGTTGCCCGGGTGAGCGTGGGTGAGATGGAGCACCTCGAGGCGCTCGAGCCGCTCGCGCGGCGGTGGGGGAGGCGGTTCGGGCGGCGTGCCCCGCAGGTAGACGGGCACCGGCGCGAGCAGCGCCGCTGGCGGCTCGCCGGGCACGATTGCGCGCATCCGGCCGAACGACACCTCGATCCGCTTCAGATCGCTGATGAGACGTCCCACCTCGGCCGGGTACCAGGTGAGCTGATCCAGGTAGACGATGAACAGGGCGAGGTCGCCGACTGTGAACGTGCCCTCGCTGATCCCCCGGGCACCGAGCAGCAGCACGATGCCCGTCCCGACGTGGACCACGTTGAGGTTGAACGAGTTGAGCGTTTCTTCAAAGACGCTGTCGCGCACCGCCGCTTTGCGGCGCAACTCCCCTAGCTTGGTCAGCCTGGCGACGGCCGGTCGCGTGGCGCCTGCGATCTTGACGGCGAGCTGCGCGCCGACCAACTCGCCGATGAAACCGGTTACCCGGCCGGTCGCCGCGTGCGATGCGGCGCGGTAAGCCATGATCGTGTTGCCAAGTGCCTCGGTGAGGAACGAGCTCAGCAGTAGCGGGACGAACAGCGCCGCGGTGATCGTCGGGTTAATCTGCCACATCACGATCGCCGCGCCGATGGCGAAAAACGATCTGCCAATCAGGTCGCTGAGGGCATCCAGCGTGTCGGTGATGCTCTCGGGATCGTCGCGGAAGCGGCTGATTGTCTCGCCGACCGGTTCCGATAGTCCGTGGCGGCCGTAGCCGCGCAGTAGGCCGGCGAACAGGTTCCGCTGCAGGAGCACCTGCCCTTTTTGTTGCAACGGACTCCAGGGGTTGCCGAGCGCCGGGCCGGCAAGGACCTCGACAAGCTGCACGGCGACAAGCAGGCCGATCGCGCTCCAGGCCACCAGGCCGGCGGACTCGCCGGAGAGGGCGTCGAAGAAGGCGCGCGTCGTAAGGCCCAGCGGGATCGCCAAGAGGAAGTACACCAGGATGGCGAAGAAGGTGTTCGCCGCGAAGTAACCAGGGCAGAAGCGCACCAGCCGGAGGAGCACCATCATCGGTCTCAAGCTAGCTCCTCCTCGATTCCAGCACGGAGCAGCCGCGCGAAGCGGGATTCAGGGTCGCGCGCCAGATCGACTCGCCGGCGGAACTCAGCGACGCGGCCCTCTTCGAGGATAAGGATTTGGTCCGCCCGTTCGACTGTCGCCAGCCGGTGGGCGATGACTACGCCGGTGCGGCCGTGGAGCAGGCGTGTCACGGCACGCTCGAGCAGTCGCCCGGTGTGCGGGTCAAGCCTGGACGACGCCTCGTCGAGGACGACGAGGCCAGGGTCTTTCAGGAGCACTCGAGTGAGCGCGACGAGTTGCGCCTCGCCGGCTGACAGCCCCCGGCCACCTGCGCCGAGCGGCGTGTCGAGCCCCGCCGGCAGCGCTCGCAGCCACTCATCGAGCCCAAGCTCAGCGAAGACCTCGACCAGCCGTGCGTCGGACACGGTCCGGTCGAACAGCGCGACGTTGTCGCGTAGCGTCCCCTGGAAGAGCTGGACCTCCTGCGTAACGAGGCCGACCCGCTCTGGCAGCGCATCGAGGCGGGCCTCCCGGATGTCCGTGCCGCCAAGCCGGACAGACCCCTCGGTGGGGTCGTGCAGTCGGAACAGTAGTCGCGAGATCGTCGTCTTGCCCGATCCGGTCCGGCCCAGCAGACCGAGCACCTTGCCAGGCTCGACGCGGAACGAGACACCGTGTAGCACCGGCTCGGTCTCGTAGGCGAACGAGACGCCGTCGAGCTCAACCGACAAGGCGCCAGCCGGGAAGGTCGCGCCCGAGCCGTCGTTCACACGCGCATCGGTCGCAAGCAGCTCGCGTACGCGGACGATGCCGCCGGTGGCTTGCTGGAAGCTGTTCATCTCATGCGTGAGTCGCTCGAGCGGATCGCGCAACATGCCGGTGTAGCGGAAGATGAGATAGATGGTCCCGAGCGTGATCGCACCGGAGCCGTAGAGCGCGGTGCCCAAACCGAACGCCGCGCCCGTGCCGAGCACGAAGAGCACACCGACAACCGCGTTCAGGATCGAACCGGCCATCACCGCAGCGTTGATCCGGTGGAAGCGCCCGGCCAGACGCTCATGGAGACGGTGTATGGCGTAGCCATCGGCGCCGCTCGTCTTGAGGTCGGGCAGACCACCGAGCCGCTCCTCGATGTAGCCGATCAGCCCCGCGCTGGCCTGGCGGGCGGCCAGCGCGCGGACGCCGACGAACCCACCGCCCCACGTCAGGAAGGCAAGCGCGGCCAGGGTGAATGTCGTCAGCAGCCCGCCGACGCGCCAGTCCTCACGGTAGAGCAGGACGAGCACGCCGAACAGGAAGAGCGCGCTGCCGAGCACTTGGACGACGAAGCGGGCGAAGAAGTCGGCAATCGCCGAGACGTCGCCGTCGATCCGCTCAATCAGTTCACCGACGCCGTGCTCCGCGTGGAACGAGAGGTCGAGGGCGAGCACGCGGCGCGCGAGGTCGGCACGCAACGCGTTGGTGGTGCGCCAGCCGAGGTTCTCCGCAACGTAAGTCTCGGCGATGGTCATGCCTTGAGTGAGGAGTGCGACACCGATGAAGAGCAGCGCGATCCAGACGAGCCGCTCGAACGGCTCGCCGGCCCGTGCCTGGTCGATGAACGTCCGGACGATCTGGGGGTTAGCGAGCTGCAGGCCGATCCCGGCGAACAGCAGCAGGCCGAGCAGGACGACGCGCGGCCACTCCGGCCGCAGGTAGGTTGCGAGCAAGATACGGTCGCGCTTAGGTAGCAATAGAAGCTCCTTGGATGTGGCACAAATAAAAGTGTGCGGACGGCGTCGCCGCTCCTCCGTCAGCCAGGTCATGATGCTCGTCGATCTCCGCTACGCGCGGCCAATGTGTGCCGAGTTCGCACAACAACGATACCGATCCATTCAGCGGCGCCATCGTGGGAGATGTGGTCATCGGGAAGGCAACTTGTCTCATGCCGCTATACCCGCCGCAGGACGTGCAACAGGTATTCCTTGCGGTTCAGCGGGTTGTGGTCTGAGCACGGCCGGGTCGGGAACGGGCCACTTATGGGCTGGTAGCGGGCAAAGGCGCATTCCAGCACGCCCTCGCCGCGAGTCAGCGCGGGCAGCTGTTGCTGCAGCTCATGCACCCGAGCAGCTGGAATCTCCCCCTCCAGCAGATACGACGAACCCCGCATTGCCGATGTCTGCAGCACCGCGCCCAGTCGTGCCAGTGCAGGTACGCTCGCTCCGAACGTGTCTGTCGGTATGTCGAGGTGGAAGCGGTGGATCGGCTCGCACACCACGGTGCCGGCCTTCTTCAGCGCGCTCATCAGGACCAGCGGCGTCAGCAGTCTGAAGTCCCTCGCGGTGGTGCCCGGTGACGAATAGCCGCAATGCGTCATAGTGACCGTGCAGTCGGTGACCTGCCACCCGTAGAGGCCCTCACGTAACGTGTCTCGCACGGTGTCCTCAACCGCCGCTCGAAAGTCCTCGACTGCCTTGTACACAAAGAGGGGAATGGTCTCGACGTCAACCTCCAGCCGAAGTTCTACGCCGGTGTTGGCCGGCGCGGGCTCGACGCGCAGCCCGATGGTTGCAAGAAATGGGTTGGGCGCCCTGCCGATTATCTCCACGCCTGCACCCGAAGCGGTCGGCCGTTCGATACAGATGAGCGTTGTCTCGCGGAACGCCACGTCGACACCGTAGTCGTCGGCCAGAGTTGCCTGGATGACCTCCGTCTGGACCTCGCCGTAGAGTGAGACATACAGCTCCTGCCGGGTATCGTCCTGCCGCAGGTTGATCAGCGGGTCCTGCTCGGCGAGCTGTGCGAGCGCACCGTGTAGCCTCCCCTTGTCTCCAGGGTGACGGGGGACGACGACCGATTCCAGGGTCGGAGGTGCGAAGTAGTGGTGCTCCGAGGTCGAACGCGATATGCCTAGCGTGTCGCCGATCTGGATATCGCCAAGCCCCCAGAGCTTGCCGATCTGCCCTGCGGCGACCGACTCATGCCGGACGGCTGAGCCGTTGTCGAACACGCTGATCGCGGTGACCTTGCCCTCGCTACCTCGGCCGAATTGCAGTCGATCTCGCGTCCGGATCGTCCCGGAGAACATACGAACGTACGCGATCTTCTCCCCGGCCGGACCACGTTCGATCTTGAACACGGTGCCCGAAACGGGGCCATCGACATCGCTTTCGTTCGCGGGTAGCAGCTCAGCGATGCCGGCGATCAGCGAATCCACGCCCGCACCCGTGAGTGCCGAGCCGCAGAACACCGGACGCACCAGCGCCCGCTTGGTATGCACCGCGAGTGCACGGCGGAGTTGACAGTACGACACGGTCGTTGCGTCGTCGACGTACGCAGCCAGAAACGCGTCGTCGTGGTCGGCGATAAGCTCCGCCAGCCTCGCAGTGAATGCAGCATCCTCTGCGCAGTGCGGCGTGTACGTGGCGGCTCTGGTACCCAGGCCACTGCACGTTCCCATAGGGATGATCGCCGGCGTCAGTCTATCGGCAATATCCCGGATCACGCGTTCCACGTCCGCGCCGCCACGGTCGATCTTGTTCACGAAGATGAGGACCGGGTTGTGCAGCCGCTGTAGCGTCCGCATTAGCACGCGGGTCTGCGCCTGCACGCCCTCCACTGCGGAGATGACCAGCACGGCGCCGTCGAGCACGCTCAGCACCCGTTCCACCTCGGCGATGAAGTCCGGGTGTCCGGGCGTATCGATTAGGTTGACCGTCACGTCGTCGATGGTGAACGACACGACCGCCGACTTGATCGTGATGCCGCGCTGTCGTTCCAGCGCCAAGGAATCGGTCTGTGTACTTCCGTCATCGACACTGCCGATTTGGTCGATGACACCGGCGGCGTGGAGCAGCCGCTCGGTCAGGCTCGTCTTACCGGCGTCTACATGCGCCAAGATCCCCAAGTTTAGCGTTCGCATGGAGCGTCATTCCCTCAAGATAGGTGGCTATTCCCGTCTGGATGGTTATGAACGCTCTGCGCATCGTACTCTCCTTGGCGATTGGCTGATGCCGGGAGTGTATCAGATGGCCACTTCGGGGGCAACCGAACTAGTCAGCGATAAGCTCCCATGCTCTCGACAGCATTGACCGCCCCGCAACGCTGATTTCTACGGGCTGATCAGTGTACACTGCGGTCCAGGGGGGAGGCGGTATGGAAGATGTGCGTATATCCCGTGTCGAGTGGGGAAGGCTGGCGGGGCGTCGCCCGAGAAGCGCGGGCAGCAACGCCCGACTTGAGGGACATGGCATCTCGATCTCCGTGCCCATCGCCCGGCTTACCGCAGAGGATGGTTCTACCGGCTTCGGCGTGTGCCATGCTCCGGCGCACGTATTCGATGCCCTGCTGGGCATGCGCCTCGGCGATCTGTTCGTGCCTGGTGTCGGCGCCGCGGAAGCATGGCGTGGTTGCGACTACCCCATCTGGGATCTCGTCGCCCGGCGTGCGGGAGTGCCCACCTATGCGCTCGCGGCAGCGGACGACGGCCACGTCTCGGTAGCGCCATTCCGCGTGCGCTGCTACGACACGTCGCTCTACTTCGACGACCTGCACCTGCCCACCGATCGTGGGGCCGCCGCCTTGCTCGCTGCGGAGGCGCGCGAAGGGTACGAGCGTGGACATCGGGCATTCAAGATCAAGGTCGGGCGTGGTGCGCGGCATATGCCGTCCGAGGAGGGGACGCGGCGCGACATAGCCGTCGTCCGCGCGGTCCGAGAAGCCGTGGGACCGGGGGCGGTGCTGATGCTCGACGCGAACGACGGCTATACCCTCAATCTCACAAAGCATGTGCTTACCCAGACCGCCGACTGTGGGATCTACTGGATGGAGGAGCCATTCCGTGAGGATCCCGTGCTGCATCAAGACCTGCGCACATGGATGGAGCGGGAAGGGCTACCAGTGCTCATCGCGGACGGGGAGGGAGAGGCCAGTTCATCGCTGCTTGAGTGGGCGCGTGCTGGTCTCGTGGACGTGATCCAGTACGACATCTTCGCCCACGGCTTTTCGCGCTGGCTCCAGACCGGCCGGTTGCTGGACGGCTGGGGCGTTCGCACCGCACCGCACCATTACGGCGGCCACTGGGGCAACTACGCAGCGTGCCATCTCGCGGGCGCGATTGAGCGTTTCGCCTTCGTTGAGTGGGACGAGGCGGAAACTCCCGGCCTCGATACGTCAGGCTACACGCTTCGCGATGGCTGGGTGAATTTGCCGGACGCACCGGGCTTCGGGCTGGAGCTGGACGAGCAGATCTTCCACCGGGCGGTCGAGGCTGGCGGATACAGCCGGACGGCTTAGCGCGGCGCGAGTGCATCACGCTACCGCTCACAGGGCACCCGGCGGACGTGCTGCGACGATGAGGTGAAGGCCGATGGATCTACCGGATGAGCCGCGCACGACAAGGGCGGGAGCAGATCCGTATCTCCCTGTCGCGAAGGAGCTGCGCCAGGGCGTCGCACTTTGCCTGTCCGGTGGGGGCTTCCGTGCCGCGCTCTTCCACCTCGGCGCGGCCCGCCGCCTCAACGAGCTCGGCGTCCTCTCGCGGGTGGACACCTTCTCAGCGGTATCGGGGGGTAGCATCTTCTCCGCCTTCCTGGCCGACCGTATCCGACCGTGGCCAGAACCTGGCGAGTCCGTGTCAAACTGGGACGAACGCGTGGCTCGTCCGTTTCGGGCGTTCACAGCGCGCAACCTCCGCACCTTCCCGCTGTTCCGCAGGTTTCTGCCGTGGAACTGGTTCAACGAGGGCGTTGCCGTCGATGCCTTGCAGGTGCGCTATCGGGATCGGCTGACGCGCCTGACCCTTGGCGACCTTCCGGATCAGCCACGGTTCATCTTCTCCGCAACCGACATGGCGTACGGCGTCAACTGGACCTTCCAGAAAGGGCGTGTGGGGGACTATCGAGCCGGCTATCTGAGACCCGCAGCGGCGTACCCGGTGGCCTGGGCAGTGGCTGCCTCGTCGTGCTTCCCGCCGGTGTTCCCGCCGATGCGCGCCGGCATTGAGCCCGAGCAACTGACCGGGGGAACGGCCCGGCGGGATGAGCAGCGCAACACGATCATTCGGGATCTGCGGCTTACCGATGGTGGGGTGTACGACAACCTGGGGCTGGAGCCTGTGTGGAAGTCCCATCGCACCGTGCTGGTGTCCGATGGTGGGGGAACGTTCGATCCCGGGCTCGACAAGGGGCCGCTGCTGCGCCTCCCCCGCTACGCATCGATTCTCGGGAAGCAGTCCCTGGCGCTCCGCAAGCGCTGGATCATCGCCAGCTTCAAGACAGGCGCGATGGAGGGGACGTACTGGGGTGTGGGCAGCCACGCGGTGCACTTCGACCCGGAGGCACGCGGCTACTCCGGCGACATCGTTGACGCGGTCATATCCGAGGTGCGGACAGACCTCGATGCCTTCTCCACAGCCGAGGCGGCCGTGCTTGAGAACCACGGTTACCTGCTCGCCGACGCCGCGGTACGGCGGCACGCTCCAGGACTCCCCGGATCGAACGTGGTTCCGCTGGGCATTCCCCATCCGGCCTGGATGGACGAGGACCGCGTACGAGCGGCGTTGTACGATAGCCACCGGGTTTTCCTCCTCGGCCGGTGGCAGTTCGCGGGCGGAGCGGCCCACCTCCTGCATTGGTCGCCGTAACATCCGCGCCGCAAGGACCACCCCGTCCCATCAACTGCTTCCTTGCCCACAGCAGCCCTAAGTATTGACTTAACGTTCAATCAAGCCTATGATGCAATTGCTTGAACGTTCATTCAAGGGGGCGGAATGGTTGAGGAGGCGGATCGGCGAGGAGAGATCCTCGACGCGGCGCTGGAGGAGTTTGCCGAGAAGGGCTTCCGCGGCGCGACCATCAAGAGCATTGCCGCTGCGGCCGGCGTCGCATCCCCCGCGCTGATCTACTGGTACTTCAAGGATAAGGCGGATCTGCTGGAGGCCGTGCTGGGTAGACATCTGCCGATCCTGCAGGCCATGTATGATGCGGAGGGACTGATGGACCGCCCCCCGGAGGAGGTGTTGCCCATGCTCGGCCGGGCATATCTGGATACCTTGCGGCGCCCCGCGGTGCAGCGCATTGCTCGGCTGATGGCTGGTGAGGCGCTTCGACGCCCAGAGATCGCCGATATTTTCGTCAAGCGCGGGCCGGGCAGGGTGCTCGCGTTTCTTAGGGAGTACATGGCGCACCAGGTGGCGCTGGGCCGGTTGCGTCCGCACGACGAGCGCGCGAGCGCGCGAGCGTTCATCGGCATGCTGATCCCGCAGGCGGTCGGCAACGTATTTCTTCCCGCGCTCGCGACGGACGGGCTCACCAACGATGAGCACCTGGAGGCGTGCGTCGAGATCTTCCTGTACGGGCTGAGGCCGAAGCCGTAGCGAACACGGGTGAGACAGGGATCGCAGGTGAGGAGGCGGGATGGACGCGATAAAAGTTAGCGGGCTGACGAAGCAGTACGGCGATATCCAGGCGCTTCAGGGAGTAGACCTCACGGTACCCAAAGACGCGGTGTACGGCCTGCTGGGGCCGAACGGTGCGGGGAAGTCGACCCTCATTAAGGCGCTCGTCGGGTCGCTCTGTCCCTCCGGCGGCGACGTGTCCGTGCTCGGACTCAATCCGTTGCGGCAGCGCGCCGCGTTGCGAGAGCGGATCGGATACATGCCCCAGGGCCTGGCGCTGTACCAGGACCTGTCCGCCAGGGAGAACGTGCAGTTCTTCGGCGCGGCGCATAGTGTCCCCGACCTCGCTGGACGTGTCGAGGAAGCGCTGGAGTTTACGGATCTGCGTGCACGCGCCGACGATCCGGTACGCACCTTCTCCGGTGGTATGCAGCGTCGGGTGTCGCTCGCGTGCGCGATTGTGCACCAGCCCGACGTGCTATTTCTGGATGAGCCCACGGCCGCGGTGGATCCTGGCCTTCGGGCTCGCTTCTGGAGCACGTTTCGGCGGCTTGCTCAGAAGGGGACGACGCTTTTCGTGAGCACGCACCTGATGGATGAGGCGCTCCTTTGCGACGAGGTCGCGGTACTCCGTCAGGGACAGGTCATCACGGCCGACGCCCCAGCACGAATCCTCGAACGCGGCCAGACGCACCTGCTCGTGCGGCAGGACGGCCGGATCGAGGAGCGGGTGGTCGGTGGACACCCCGAAGATCTTGCGGACGCCCTCCACGTGTATGGGCTCTCACGGGAGATCGGTGCGGTGGAGGTCCGAGGCGATACGCTCGAGACCGTCATACTCGGGCTCATCGAGGAGGCGAAACGATGAGGCGAACGCTGATCATAGCCAGGCGGGTGGTACGGCAGCTGCTGCGGGAGCACCGGCTGCTGGGGCTCTCCGTAATAGCACCCCTTGCGATCGTGTACCTGCTCAAACTCTTCTTCGACACGATGCCCGCCACCTTCTCGACCGCCCGCTATGCCGTGCCGGTGGCGGCGTTTCTCGTGCACTTCCTCTCCTTCCTGCTGTGCGCCATCGTACTCGTACAGGAACGCACCGCGGGCACCCTGGAGCGGATGTTCATCAATGGCTTCCGGCGCGCGGAGATCATCGGGGGATACTTGCTGGGATACCTGGGGCTCGCGACGCTTCAGGCCGCCGTGGCCCTGACCGAGGTGGTGCTCCTGTTCGGGCTCGACTACGGTGTCGGCACACTTGCCGTGCTTTTCGTCGTGGTGTGGCTCCTGGCGGTTGCAAGCGTCATGCTCGGCATCTTCATCTCGACGTTCGCGCGGAGCGAGGGGCAGGTGTTTCCCTTCATCCCGTTGGTGACGGTGCCTTCCGTCTTTCTCTCCGGGCTCCTGCTCGACACGGCACTGCTGCCGACTTGGGCGGACTGGCTTGGCAGGCTGTTGCCGCTACGCTACGCCAACACCGTGATCCAGGAGATAATCCGTCCCGGCGGGACGATCGGCGAGGTATGGCCGAACCTCGCGGTCCTCCTCGGGTATATCGCCGTGCTCTGGGCGCTCGCCTCGCGCACGCTGTCGGAGGTCGAGTAGCGAGAGTCCTTTCAGGCAGGCGACCGGGTCGGTGGAACGACGCAGGTGAGCCCCCTGATTGCGCTATTCGAGACTGCTTGCCATGACCGTGGCTCTACCGTTCAACCCAATTCGAAGTGGTCGTGCTGCCCGCTACCATACCGCCTCGTGGTGCTCCATCACGCCATACGCCTCTCGGAGAGTAGTACCCCTGGGCAGGGAGCCGGAGTAGGAGCCGAACGGCTGGCGATACGAGGAGCGAAGGAGCAGCAGGTTCTCTCGACGCTCGCGCGCTGCTTCCTCGTGGAACACCAGCCGTCCTCCGTCGGAGAGCTCTACGCTGGAGAGGTCGGACGCGAACTCCACCGGTCCCAACTCGTGCGGCACCCCCTCGATCCACAACGTGCGCTCGCTGTTCACCGGAGAGTCGTTCAGACCGACGATGACGCTCCAGGCCACTGCGCGATCCCTTGTATCCATCCTGTCCCCACCAGACCACCACCAGGTGGTGTGGCGAGGGTGATAGCCGGCGTTGTCGTCTACCAGCGCTATGGCCTCCACCGGCAGCATCTCGCTCTGGACCCACACGGAACCATGGGCCCGTATGCCGCATTGTTTGCGGGTCCATGTATACGCTGGCCCAGAGGGCGAGACCACCTGAAAGCCCTCGTTCTCCTCGAGAACGATGTCGATGCGGATCTCGCCATCTCGAACCAGAACACGGCCGCGCGAGAGGCGTACGCAACGTGGGTATAGCCTCGTACGCTCCCAGAGCCGTCGTCGTATCCGGTCCCACACAGCCCAGAACTCTTGCCGTGCGGGACCAACTTGCACGCTCGCGGCACATAACCAGATATCCCGACTCCAGATAGAGACGTACCGCCATCGCTTCAGCAGCCTGCCGGCGCGCATAAACGGCATCCGCGATGAGGGAAGGGGAAGTGGGTGCAACTCCCACTGGTTGACTGGGACTCGTGGCGGATCGGGTCGTTTGTCCTCGTGAGCTTCCTCCGGCAACGGTCGGTTTATTGGCATCCCTCTCACGGCAACGTTTCTGCCATCGGTGTATCTCTCGTGACCAGGTGACCATCTTGGCGGTCGATTGAGGCGTGCGCTTGCCCAGGCCAAGCAGCTTGCGTTTCAGGTGGCGCCTGCTATACTGGCGTCACACATGCAAAGGCTGTGAGCAGGACGAGTACGCGCGGAGAGCTGTCGGGCAGGGATGGTGGGCCACGGACTGAGAGCCCACCAGGCGAGCACCACGCGGAAAACCACCTGTGAGCCGGCTCCCCAAAGCGTGCGCGAGTATGGAGCCCCGGTTGCCACCGTTATCGGCATGCAACGAGGCAGTAGGTGCAAGCCGCTGCGAACTCGGGTGGAACCACGAAAGATCGGCCTTTCGTCCCGTATATGGGACGAGGGGCTTTTTGCTTTTTAGGAGGGACACAATGAGCACGCAGGTTGAGCCCGGCGCGGAGAACCAGGTGTACCACGGTGGGGAGATGGTGGAGATGTCTCCGCTTGACCGGATGCGCCACTCCGCCGCGCATATCATGGCCGCGGCGGTGCTGGAGATGTTCCCCGATGCCCGCTTCGCATACGGGCCGCCCATCGAGAACGGCTACTACTACGACTTCGAGCTGCCGCGCTCGCTGACGCCCGATGACTTCGAGGAGATCGAGGAGCGGATGGCCCGACTCGTCATGGCGGACGAGCCGTTCGTGCGCGAGGAACTGTCCCGCGAGCAGGCGTTGGAGTTGTTCGCAGACCAGCCGTACAAGGTCGAGACGATCCATGATCTGCCCGAGAGCGCGACGATCTCCACGTATCAGGTTGGCCAGTTCACCGACCTCTGCCGCGGTCCGCACGTTCCGGCTTCTAGCGGCGTGGGTCCGTTCAAGCTGCTCAGTGTCGCCGCGGCGTACTGGAAGGGCGACGAGAAGCGTCCGCAGCTCCAGCGCCTGTACGCCACGGCGTGGCCGACCGCGCAGGAGCTCGAAGATTACCTCTGGCGCCTGGAGGAGGCGAAGAAGCGCGACCACCGGCGCATCGGCCGGGACCAGGGGCTGTTCATGACCTCCGAGCAGGTGGGCGGTGGACTGGTCATCTGGCTGCCGAAAGGCGCGACGATCCGCCGTGAGTTGGAAAACTTCATCGTGCGTGCCGAGGAGCGGGCTGGATACCAGCACGTCTACAGCCCCCATATCGCCAAGATCGACCTCTACAAGACCAGCGGCCACTGGCAACACTACCGAAACTCGATGTACTCCCCGATCAAGATCGATGAGGAGGAGTACATCCTGCGGCCGATGAACTGTCCGCACCACATCGTCGCCTACAAGCACGACCTGCACTCCTACCGGGAGTTGCCGCTGCGGCTTGCGGAGCTGGGCACGGTGTACCGCTACGAAAAGAGCGGCGAACTCACCGGGATGTCGCGCGTGCGCGGCTTCACGATCAACGATGCACACATCTTCTGCCGGCCCGACCAACTCCGTGATGAGTTCGTCTGGGTGGTTGAGCTTATCCAGGAGCTGTATCAGGCCGTGGGCTTCCGTGACTATGCGTACCGGGTCTCTCTGCGCGACCCCGCGGACACGGAGAAGTACGTCGGTGGCGACGAGATGTGGGCCATCGCCGAAGACGCGATCCGCGACGCGCTCGATTCCATCAACGCCGAGTACGTGGAGGCGGCGGGCGAGGCAGCGTTCTACGGCCCGAAGCTCGACATAATGGTGCGCGATGTGCTCGGCCGGGAGTTTGCCGCGTCGACGAACCAGGTGGACCTGTACCTGCCGGAGCGGTTCGAGCTGGAGTACGTCGACGCCGACGGCTCCCGCCAGCGACCTGCGATGATCCACCGCGCGCCGATCGGCAGCCTGGAGCGTTTCTTCGCGTTCCTGACGGAACAGCATGCGGGCGCGTTCCCCGTGTGGCTCTCGCCCGTGCAGGCGGTGGTGATCCCCATCGCGGATCGGCACGCCGAGTACGCCGAGTCGGTAGCGGCGACCCTTCGCGCAGAGGGTATCCGCGTCGAGGTCGACGGCCGCTCCGAGCGGATGCAGCACAAGATTCGTGACGCACAGATGCAGAAGACGCCGTACATGCTTGTCGTCGGTGACCGGGAGGCGGAGGCCGGGGCGGCAGCCGTGCGACTACGCGACGGCACGGATCTCAAGGCCCAGCCCCTCGCCGAGGTCATACGCCTGATTGGTGCGGACATCCGGGAGCATCGTTAACGTTGCTCCAAGGGAGGCAGCCGGGACGTTGCATATCGTGAGTGGCGAGCCCGATCCATCGTCTTTATCGCCCTGGAGGAGTTCAGGATGGTGACCAGTTCAACGATCACCGAATCGCTATATTGCATTCGCTGCGGACTGCAGCAATCCCTTTGGCAGCATGCCACGCGCTGCGCCGAGTGCGGTGGGCTGCTGACGGTGGCACGGGACCTTTCGGCGTACGACGCAAGCACCCTGCGGGAGGTATGGGCCACACGCCGCGGGAGACTCGCGCCGTACGACCGCAGCGGCGTCTGGCGCTTCCGAGAGTTGATCGCGCCGCTGGATCTCGATGAGATGACCGCGCGTGGGGAGGGCAACACCGGCCTGTACCCTGCCGAAGCGCTTGCCCGCTGGGCCGGCGTGGCCAGCCTGCACCTCAAGCACGAGGGGGAGAATCCGACTGGGTCCTTCAAGGACCGTGGCATGACCGCGGGGGTGAGCGTCGCGCGGCGTCTGGGGGCAAGCACCGTCGCGTGCGCGTCGACCGGGAACACGAGCGCTTCCCTCGCGTCGTACGCCGCGCTCGCCGG
>JADDPA010000050.1:10900-12137 GCA_016782125.1 Thermobaculum sp. | reverse complement strand
ACAGATGAGGGCGGCGAGGTAGAGCAACCCACGACGGACGGTCGCTGAGTTCTCGAATCGCCCTTGGACAGAGCGGTCCTGTTCTTATCGGAACTGATGGGATTAGGCATGCGCTTGCCTCCGAGGCCACGGGTGCATTGGATATGGCCACGAGGTGTCCGGGCTACATTGCCCAGCCAACATGTGATACAGCCCCCTGTCACCCGGGAATCCTACGACTTAGACTCGTGCCATGGCATCGATGACCAAGCTGCTACCACGACACGAAAGGGAGAACTGAATGAAGATCCTGGCATCCACACTCACGGCCCTGGTGCTGGCGCTACTGCTGTCCGCGCCGGCATTCGCTGGCGGTGACGACGGCGGCGGCACCGTGACGAAGACGTATTCGCTCACCGTCAACGGGCGAGTGGACGATCCTGGCGACAGGCTCTTCTTCGCCGAGCATAGTGCGGAGGGAGATGGCACGGACGAGGCCCCGTCGATCATCATGTTTTGCGGCCCCGATCTCTCTCAGCTCGTCCCCGAAGGCGAGGATTTTGAGGTCGTTCGTGCCGATAATTACTCGGACCAGTGTGTGGGCAACGGCACGGTATACACGGCTCGCCGTGAACTGGAACCCGGCGGCCGCCTCTACTTCAGCTTCTCCGCCGCGCTGCTTAGTGAGCTGAAAGCGGGAGGAGAACCAGAGTCAATCGTCACCAGTGACGATGGAGATGATCGGGAGGAACCGGAAGACTTTGAGGTTATCAACACTGATACGACGAACACCGCCTGGTACAGCTTTTCGGGCTCAGGCGTAGACCAGCAGACACCTCAGATGCCCGACACCGGGGCGGGTGGTATGGCGGGCGCCGGCCTTCCGCTCGGTTACGGCGCGACCACGCTCTCGCTCCTCGCCGCGTGCGGGTACGTGGCGCGGAGGTATCGCTAATCAGCGCACATCGGGCGGCTGCCGGCGCAGCCGCCCGGTCCCTAGCAACCTATTTCAGGAGGTGAACTATGTCCCGTGAGATGAGTATCGGCATCGTCAGCGCGATCGGCGCTGCCGCCCTCGCAGCCTTCGCGGTGTTCGGTGGTCCCGAGTCCAACCCCGATCAGGTCAGGACCCTCCCGTACGTCATCGGGTTCACGCTGGTAATGGCCGGCATAGTGTTTGGTCTGGTAGTCCCTTGGGCCGAGAGACGCTCCCAGGCGATGCAAACGAATCGTCCCGCGAAGGCAGGGCTGGTTGCCA
>JADDPA010000050.1:0-10828 GCA_016782125.1 Thermobaculum sp. | reverse complement strand
CCCTCGGCATGGCCGGACAGGACCGGGCAGCGGAAGCCGGCCGCCGACGGCTCGCGACGGCGGCGATCATTGTCGGAGCGCTCGCCATGCTGCTCGCCGTGGGCAGCACCATCGTGGACAACGCCATGTAGGCGCATTCGCTGAGCCGGGGCCCGCGCTGGCGCGGGCTCACACCGATGGCGGCAGTGACATGCCAGCGCTGCCGCCGTCACGTCGTGCTACAATCACCCCACCTGAAGCCCCGTCGGACTGGATGGGCAAACGAGGAACCGATGGACCAGGCCGTATCATCTGCGACGCCCAGCATACATCCGGGCCAGCCCGAGACCGCCGATACGCTGTTGGGTGGGTATCATCTGCTGGCGGCGCGCGCTGTATGGCTAACTGTGGCGATTGCGTCCGTCGCGCTCTTTTTGGCGAGCATACCTCCCTATTACGCCGATCTGTTGGCGCTATCGGGTCCCCACATGGAATGGGCGCCCGACGCCGTTCGCAGCGGGCTGGACCAGCTTGGCATCTCGCTTCGCGTCTACGCCGTCTATTCCGTAGCGGTGATGATCGCCCTAGCGGCGGTCTTCATCGGGACTGGTGCGCTCATCTTCTGGCGCAGGCCGGAGGACCGCGCGGCGCTCTTCTTCTCTCTCACGCTGGTGGTATTTGGGGCGATCTGGCCGAACACCCTCGATTCCCTGGTAGCCTCCCAGCCCCGTCTCATGTTGGTCGTCGATGTGTTGGGCCTGTGGGGGTTCGCTTCCTTCTTCCTCTTGTTCTACCTCTTCCCCGACGGACGCTTCGTGCCTGGCTGGACACGCTGGACCGCGGCGATTCTCATAGTGGAGCTAGTGCTCGCGGAGCACTTCCCTGACTTTCCTCTCGGCGCCGATAACTGGTCCCCCGTCCTCAGCGTCCCCTTCTATGCACTTCTGTTGGGCTCTGCAATCATGGCCCCAATCTATCGGTATTGGCGCAGTTCTGGTCCGGTGGAGCGACAGCAGCTCAAGTGGGTGACATCCAGCCTGGTGGTGGCCCTGGTGAGCTTTTTGGGAGTCGGCTCGCTCACCGGCATCCCGGCCCTGAGCCAGCCCGGAGTCCCCGCCGCGCTCCTCGCCCTGTCCGGTCCCGTTGCCTTCGGCCTAGTCTTTATGCTGGTGCCTGCCTCTATCGGAATCGCGGTCCTGCGCTACCGCCTGTGGGACATCGACCCGATCATCAACCGCACACTCGTCTACGGCGCACTCACGGCGATCATCATCGGACTCTATATCCTGACGGTCGGCTACCTGGGGGCCATCTTTTCCACGGACACCAACCTGCTGTTCTCGCTGGCAGCCACCGGCTTCATCGCTATCCTTTTCCAGCCGTTGCGCGAGCGCCTGCAGCGGGGGGTGAACCGGCTGATGTACGGTGAGCGCGACGAGCCGTACGCGGTAATCTCCCGCCTGGGCCAGCGCCTGGAGGCGACGCTCGATCCTGATGCGGTTCTCCCCACGGTGGTGGAGACCGTACGGCATGCGCTCCGGTTGCCGTACGCCGCCGTCGCACTCAAGCGGGCGGAAGGCTACATCGTCGCAGCGGCCAGTGGCGAACCGGCATCCGAGCAGATCCACCTCCCGCTCGTCTACCAGCACGACATTGTGGGTCAGCTGATGCTCAGCCCACGCGCCCCTGGGGAGAAGTTTGCGCCGTCCGACCGCCGGCTGCTCGACGACCTTGCCCGCCAGGCGGGTATAGCGGCCCACGCAGTGCAGCTCACATCGGACCTGCAGCGCTCTCGGGAGCGGCTGGTGACGGCGAGGGAGGAGGAGCGGCGGAGGCTCCGGCGCGACCTGCACGACGGGCTGGGTTCCAGGCTGGCCGCGCTCAACCTGCAGGCGGGAGCGCTGCGCGGCCTGATCAGGCGCGACCCTGATGCGGCGGACGAGGCGGTGGCTGAGTTGCGTGATGAGATACGCGCTTCGATCATCGACATCCGTCGCCTGGTGTATGGGCTGCGTCCACCCGCACTGGACGAGCTGGGCCTGGTGGCCGCTATCCGCCAGCGCGCCGCCGTGTGCGCCCTCGGCGAATCCAGCGGCGAAAGCAACGATCTCCAGGTCGAGGTGCACGCGCCCGAGCACCTTCCGGCCCTGCCGGCGGCTGTCGAAGCGGCCGCCTACCGCATCGTCGAAGAGGCGTTGACGAACGTGGTCCGCCATGCCCGTGCCGCTACTTGCCTGGTCCGGCTCAACATCGAGGAACGCGCCCTGAGCCTGGAGATCGCCGACGACGGGGTGGGACTGCGGCCGGGCCACGCTGCGGGTGTGGGTCTGCTCTCGATGCGCGAGCGCGCGGCGGAGCTCAGCGGCACCTGCGTCGTGGAGTCTACACCGGGGGGCGGCACACGGGTGCTCGCGCGGCTACCTCTAGCGGGGCATTGAAGGGATGGACCGCTTGCGCATCCTCATCGCCGATGATCATCCGCTGGTCCGTAAGGGACTCCAGAGCGTCCTCGGCTCTGTGCCCGAGTTCGAGGTGGTCGGCGAGGCAGCGAGCGGGCGGGAGGCGGCGGAGCGGGCAGTCGCCATGCAGCCCGATGTGGTGCTGATGGACCTGCAGATGCCCGGTGGCAGCGGCATCGAAGCCACGCGGGAGATCATGCGAACCAGCCCGCAGATTCGGGTCCTTGTCGTGACACTCTTTCAGGACGACGAGTCCGTGTTCACGGCGCTACGCGCGGGAGCACGCGGGTACGTACTCAAGGATGCAGACGAGGAGGATCTCATCACCGCAGTCCGGGCAGTGGGCAGGGGGGAAGCGATCTTCAGCCCTTCAGTTGCCACCCGAGTGCTCTCCTACTTCGCCGCCCCCCGGCCGACGGCGCCGCAGCAAGTGTTTCCCACGCTCACGGACCGCGAGCGCGATATTCTCCGCCTGATCGCCCACGGCCTTCCCAACCCAGCTATCGCGAGCCAACTGAGTCTGAGCCCGAAGACGGTGGGCAACTATGTCTCGAACATATTCGGTAAGCTCCAGGTGGCCGATCGCGCGGAGGCTATCATCCGCGCCAGAGAGGCGGGGCTAGCGGAGAGGCGGACCGGCCCAAGCGACATATAGCGGGGCAGGTGCTGGCTCTGCGATCTATGCGGCGAGCCAGAGGTGCGAGCCTCCATTTGCAAAATCCGCGGGCGAGCGCCGCCTACCCCGGATCGTGCTATTCATCGAATGGGCAACCGGGCCGGACAGTAGCGAATATGTGGGAGATGTCCGGGACTTGTAGCGGCGAACCAACCCGAGCAAGCCGTGCAGCTTATCACCGCAAGTCGAGCATCGAAAGCTTCGCCACTACGTCGGCACCTTACCGTTCCCAGCAGACCATCGGTACAGCAACAGAGAGCAGGGTTGATACGCAATCCGCTTGAACCGTGAGGCGTGTCATCCCGAGCAGAAGCGATGGATCGGTAGCCCGTATCACGGATTCTTCGCACGCTCGGAATGACAGATCCGCTACCGTACAACCGGAGTCCGTATCAGCCATGTCCTGGCGAGTTCGCGGGGTATCCGCGTCCGGGGTGCTGGCTCCCTCTCCGCAGCTTAATGATGACACGGGTCGCTTGGAGTGTGCGGAGCAGATGATCGGCCATGCGCGTCAGCGGCCGTGTTCTGCCTCGGTGGGTATCATCGGTCGCGAGGCGAAGAACGAGCGGGTGTACAGCCTGTAGTAGAGCCCTTCGATGTCGAGCAACTCGGTGTGCGTGCCCTGCTCCACGATCCTCCCCGCGTCGAGCACGATGATCCGGTCCGCACGCTCCACGGTGGATAGGCGATGCGCGATGACGAGGGTCGTCCGATCTCGCATCAGCGACTCCAGGGCATCCTGCACTAGCGCCTCCGACTCGTTGTCGAGCGCCGCGGTCGCCTCGTCGAGAATCAGCACACGGCCGTTCCGCAGGAGCGCGCGCGCGATCGCCACACGCTGTCGCTGCCCCGCGGAGAGCTTCACACCCCGCTCCCCGACGAGCGTGTCATATCCATCAGGCAGCAGCCGGATGAAGTTGTCCGCGTTCGCCGCGCGCGCGGCATCCTCAATCTCCGCGTCGCTCGCGTCGAGCCGGCCGTAGCGGATGTTCTCCCGCACGCTCGCACCGAACAGCAGGGTCTCCTGCGGGACGATACTGATATGTGAGCGGAGACTCTCCAGCGCAAGACTGCGGACCGGGTAGCCGTCGAGGCGGAGCTGCCCGCTCTGTGGCTCGTAGAACCGGGGGATCAGGTTGACCAACGTGGTCTTCCCCGCCCCCGACGGCCCGACGATCGCCACCACCTCGCCCGGCTCCGCGGTCAACGTGACGTCGTGCAGCACGTCCCTGTCGCCGGTATATGAGAACCGCACATCCTGCAGCTCGACCTTGCCGCGAACCTGGGCGAGCGCCACGCCGCTGGCACCGCCAAGCGGCTCGACCGGCTCGTCGAGCACTTCGAAGATCCGCTCCGCCGCGCCGAGCGCTTCCGCGAGCTGGCTGTACAGCGTGGTGAGCGTGCCAATCGGGCCGATAATGAGCAGCATGTACACGAGCATGCTCACGAGTTCCCCTGGAGTTAGGCTTCCGGCGAGCACTTGCCTTCCGCCATACCAGAGGACGAACGTCACCGCCCCAAAACCGAGCAGCGTGATGACCGGCACGAACACGGCGCGCACGCGGGCACGACGGAGCGCGGTACGGAACGCCCGGTCAACCGCCGCCCCGAATCGCCCTGCCTCGTACCCCTCGCGTCCGTACGCCTTGACCACCCGCACCCCAGCGAGCGTCTCCTCCAGCACGGCGTTCGCTTCGCCAAGCTCTGCCTGCGTCTGGTTGCTCAGCCTGCGCAGCCGGCCGCCAAAGACTCGCCCGAAGAGCGCGATGGGCACGAGCGTGAGCACAATCGCGAGGCTTAGCCGCCAGTCCGTCCAGAGCATAATCGCAATTGCGCCGATGAGGACGACCGCCTGGCCCAGCACCCCGGGCAGGTTGTTCGTGACGTTCGATTGCAGGAGCGTCGCGTCGTTCGTGATGCGCGACATCAGCTCGCCCGTGCGCCGGTCGTTCAGATATCCGAGAGGGAGTTGACTCATGTGCCCGTACAGGCTCTTGCGGACGTCCGCTACCACCCGCTCACCGACATACGCGAGCAGATACGTCTGCGCGAAGCCGAAGAGCGTTTGCAGGAGCAGGATCCCGACGAGCGCGCCCGTGACGAGATTGAGTAGACCAGCGTCGCGCTCGACGAGCGCGGAGTCGATGATGTTCCGCACACCCCACGGGAGCGCGAGGAAGACGAGGCTGGAGAGGGTGAGGAAGACGCCCGCGAGTGCGAGCTGGCTCATATATGAACGCACGAAGCCGAGCAGCCGCCATAGCCCGCCGACTGTGACCTGGCTTTGCGGCGTCCCGCTCCGCTGCACCCGGCGTACCAGCACCTTCCACCTCGCTCCGCATCTGATTCTTGTCCTGACTCTATTCTACCGGCTTGCAGCCGGGACACAGAATCCGTCGCAAGGTGCCGTTCATTCACGGCTGCTGGATTCCAGACCGGCGTCCTCTCGGCCTGGTGGGGTGACGCGCGTTGATGGGGCCGGGGGAGCGCGACGCCGGAGGTGTGCGCCACGCCATTGACGGCACGTGCCCGCGGTGTTAGCCTGCTCCAAGTACGCCCAAGGAAGAGAGACGTCCATGCCCCGAGAACTGATCGCCATTGCCCCGCGCACGCCGCAACTGCGCGAGTACGAAGAACAACCGCTCGAATCGCGCCAGATCCGCATCAGGACGGAGCTCGCGTCCCCGAAGCACGGCACCGAACTCGTGGGTTACCGTGCCGAGAACTCGGGGCGGCGGTATGACCCCGCGTGGGGTGCGTTCGTGCCCGTTGATCCCGAAGACACGGGCGGCTTCCCGTTCGCACTGGGCAACATGGCGGTCGGTAGCGTCAGTGAGATCGGCCCGGAGGTGAGCCGGTTCGCGGTCGGAGACCGCGTCTTCGGCCACCTCCCCATTCGGGAGACCCACACCGTCGAGGAGACCAACGTCGATCCTCTGCCGGAGGGGCTCTCCGCCGAGGCCGCCGTCTGCCTCGACCCCGCGGTGATGATGATGGCGATGCGCGACGCGAATATCAAGCTCGGCGACGAGGTGGCGGTGTTCGGCCTCGGCGCGCTCGGGCTGATGGGCGTGCAACTGGCTCGCATTGCGGGCGCAGCCACGGTGATCGGCATCGACCCTATTGAGGCCCGGCGCGAGGTGGCGAAGCAGCTTGGGGCGGACATCACGCTCGACCCAACCGCGGGTGCTGGGGACGCCGGGCTCGCGATCCGCCGGATGACTGGGCTGCACCATCGGGTCGGCCCAGAACGTCCCCAGCGTCGGCGCGTCATCGGTGGGTACTGGGAGATACCCTCCCAGCACCGGCAGCTCGGGGTGGACGTTGCTATAGAGTCGTCTGGCAGCACTCAAGCACTGCACCACGCGATCCGGTCCGCGCGCTTCGGCGGTACAATCTGCCTGATCTCCTACTATGGTCGGGACGCCGCAGGGTTGCGGCTCGGCGAGGAGTTCCATATCAATCAGCTCAAGCTCGTCTCCTCACGCGTGGAGAGTCTGCCACTGCGGGATGCTCCCGCGTGGGACCTACAGCGGTTGGTAGAGGTCGCGCTGGGCTGGCTCGTGTCCGGCCGTCTCTCCGCTGAGGGCATACTCACGCCGATCGTCCCATTCGAGCAAGCCGAGGAGGCGTATCGGGACATCGATGAGCATCCGGAGCGCTCGATCAAGCTCGGGATACGGTTCGGGTGATTGAAGCGCCGACCCGTATATGTGTGCGTTCAGAGTGCGGGAACAGTTCATGCCTTGGGATGAAGTGGCGCTAGCTCGCGTGTTGACGTGGAAACGACCCGGAGTATGAGGAGAACCAGGGATGCAGACAAGGCGGATGGGTAGGACGGGGCTGCGCGTGAGCGAGGTGTGCCTCGGCACGATGACGTTCGGCAACCAGGCCGATGAGCAGACCTCGTTCGGCATCATGGACGCGGCAGACGATGCTGGCGTGTACTTCTTCGACACCGCCGACGCCTATCCTCTCGGCGGGGAGCCGGGCAGCCAGGGTCGGACGGAGGAAATCGTCGGCAAATGGCTCGAGGATCGGGGCGCACGCCACCGCGTGATCCTTGCGACGAAGTGTTACGGTACAATGAGCGATCTGCCGAACGACCGTGGCCTCTCGCGCAAGCACATCATCGAGGCGTGCGACGCCTCCCTGCGCCGGCTGCGCACCGATTACATCGACCTCTACCAGGCGCACCAGTTCGACGCCGATACTCCCATCGAGGAGACGATGCGCGCGTTCGACACGCTCGTGCAGGCGGGGAAGGTGCGCTACGCGGGCTGCTCGAACTACCCGGCTTGGCGGCTGGGCGAGGCGCTGTGGACGAGCGAGCGGGGGAACCTGGCTCGCTATGAGTGTGTCCAACCACGCTACAACATCCTGTTTCGCATGATAGATGACGAGTTGCTGCCGCTCTGCCGGGCGCACGGCGTAGGCGTGATCGCGTACAACCCGCTCGCGGGCGGCATGCTCACCGGCCGCTACCGCACGGAGCGCGAGATACGGCAGGGCACGCGCTTTGGGCTCTCGGGTGCGGGTGAGATGTACCAGAAACGCTACTGGAACGACGCGGTGTTCCAGCAGGTCGAGCGCCTGGGCGACTATTTCGAGGCCCGTGGCAAGAGCCTCGCGCACGTTGCCCTTGCTTGGGTGCTCGCGCAAGAGGGGATCACGAGCGCGATCCTCGGTGCGAGCAGACCGGAGCAGCTCCGGGAGAGCCTGGGCGGCGTCGGCCTTGTGCTCGACGAGGAGGAAATGAAGATGTGCAACGATGCGTGGTACAACCTCCCGAAAGAGCGCGACCCGTCTATCGCGCGCCGTTAGCCCGGACGGTATGGTGAGCATATTGCGCTATGTGCCGGCAGACCAGGACAGGATGTGGAAGCTGTATCGCTACCCGGACCCGGCCGTGGACCAGTCGCCGAGTCCGCACAAGTAATACTAGCTCCGCCTGAGTAGTGACGCTTTTGTCATTCCGAGCGTGCGAGGAATCCGTGGTCCAAGTGGACGGATCCCTCATTGCCTTCGCGATGACCCGCACTACGGCTCAACCGGATCGCGTATAACGTCTTTAGTTGGCGGACGCGGCGTTACGGGCGGGACATGCCGTCTATGGCGGCCATGACGCACATTAGATTAAGTAAGAGAAGTACGGATGATCGACAGCGACAGCACTGCAGTGTTGCATGTGCGCGGGTGGGGCGAAGGTGATGAGCGCGTCGTGCTTGTGCACGGCAGCAACTCCTCGGACCCCGACGCCATCTTTGCTGAGCAGCAGGTTCTCGCCGACCGATACACCCTTCTTGTCCCCGAACGGCGCGGCTACGGGAGCAGTCCGGCGGTGGAGAAGCCAGACTTCGACATAGACGTGCAGGATATCACCACGCTGCTGGATGGCGGCGCGCATCTGGTGGGGTTCTCGTACGGCGGGGTGCTCGCCTTGCTCGTCACGGCACGCACCCCCCACCTCGTTCGCTCGCTCACCCTCATAGAACCGCCGGCGTTCGGGGTGGCGCGCGGCGACCCAGCGGTCGAGGATCTGATCCAGCGGATGGCGTACCTGTGGGCGCCAGACCGGGATCTCACCCCCGAGCAGTTCATCGCAAGCTTCGTCCGGGCACTCGGTGAGACCATGCCGGAGCCGGTGGAGCTTGCCCCCGAGAGCCGAAGGTCGGTCACGCAGACTATGAACGAGCCGCCGCCGTGGGATGCCGAGATCGACCTCGACGCCGTGGCCGCCGCGCCGTGCCCAAAGCTCGTGGTGTCCGGGGAGTGGATCCCCTCGATTGAGGCCGTGGCGAACGTGCTTACCGAGCGCCTGCACGCTGAGCGACTCTATGTCGCGGGCGCGGGCCACGCCGTCCACCTGACCGCCGCCAAACAGTTCAATGCTCGCCTTATCGCTACGATCGCAGCCTCGCAGGTTTCCAATACGACGGGACGCGACGGGTGATACGGGCTCTGGCTGAACAATAGGGCATCTGTCATTCCGAGCATACGAAGGATCCGTGGTACGGCTTACGGATCCCTCACCGCGTTCGGGATGACATGCACCACGGCTGAAGCAGATTGCGTATAACATCACCGCGACGACGCGTGGGCGCGGACCTTAGCGGAAGAGATCGTTGGCAGGGAGCATGACCAGTTGCTGGCCGTTGCCATCCGCCGGGGCGGGGTTGTAGCCGCGAATGAGGGCGACGGGGCGGGCGTCGGTCTTGCCCATGACCAGCTCGGAGGCCGCGGCCAGTTCGTCGGCGACGGCGATGATCGAGGCGGCCATCTCTCGGCCCCACTGGTCCGGCTCGCCCCGGTAGTCCGCAATGGGGGACATCCCGGCGACGCCGATCGCGACGTTCGTGATGCCCCACCGCCACGCCCGCCCGAACGAGTCGGTGATGATGACCGCGATATCCACACCCGTGCTCTCCCGGATACGTGCCCGGAGGGAGCGAGCGGAGGCGTCGGGATCCTCGGGCAAGAGGCAGACGGTGTCCTCGCCGGGAACGTTCGAAGCATCCACGCCGGCGTTTGCGCACACGAATCCGTGGTGGGTCTGAGTGATGAGGATGCCGCGGTCCATCCTCACGATGCGCGCGCTTTCGCGCAGCACGACCTCGACCTGGCGCGGATCTTTGTTGTTGCTGTGAGCGAAGCGGGTGGCGAGGTCGGAGGGTGTGATGCCCCCGAGGTCTACGATGCGCCCCTCGGCCTTGCTGACGACCTTGTGGGTGACGACGAGGACGTCGCCGGATTGCAGTTGCAGATCGGCGGCGCGGCAGGCATCGAGGATAATCGCGGTGAGGTCGTCACCCGCGCGGAGCTCGGGGATGCCAGGGACGGGGATGATGCTCACGGCGCCCGTGGGATTTGCTCCCGTCATTCGTAGCACGCCGCTTCCAGCGCCCGCTCCAGCGGTGCCCGGCACTCGATGTCCTCATGGTCGCCGCGGAAATGGTCCAGGTCCGTGGGCCGGTCGAGATCGTACCCGGTGCCCTGCGAGCGGTAGACCGCGAGAGGGACCCCGCGCTCCTTGGCGGTTTCTACGTAGCGCAGGAAGCTGTCCGTGCCGAAGAGGAACGGCAGCGCGGTGGATGGATTCAGATACAGGGCGTTTGTGCCCGTATCACTTCGGGCTGGGGCGATGACACACGTGTTCGCTCGCTGACCGCACGCGGCCATCTCGGCGACCTCACCGGCAGTGAGGAGCAGCAGGTCACCAAAGATGATGAGGCAGCCGTCTGCACCATCACGGACCGCGGCGTCGGTCGCGAGGCGCAGGGCCGCGTTGAGGTCCTGTCCATCGTCGCGCACCGGGATAGCGCCGCTCTCGCGGGCACGCTCGGCAACGCGGTCGTCGGGGGTGACGACGTACACAGTGTCGACGGCGCCCGAGTGGTCGAGGGCGCGGAGCACGCCGCCGAGCATGCACAGCGTCACGTCCTCGCGCTCCGAGGGGGTGAGCACGGCGCTCAGCCGTCCTTTCGCGTCGGAGAGCCGCTTCACGGGCACGATCGCGGCGGTGCTCATCCGGCGGTTGCTTTCAGGGATGCGGCGAACCCGAGGACCGAGCTGGCAAGAGCCTCACGACTGTGGTCGTCGCGCATCACGGTCTGGGCGGCGAGTACCTCCATGTCGAGCCCGCGAATCAGTGCGGCGAGTGCCGCATCGGCCTCGTCGATTACCATTCCTTGGAGCAGATCCTCGTACAGCTTCG
>JADDPA010000040.1 GCA_016782125.1 Thermobaculum sp. | reverse complement strand
GCTTGGCTTGTACTCCACCGCGCTTCCGGCGTTCGCATTGGACCTGGTGTACTACGTCGTTTACAGCAGACCCTATTTTGACGTGCACCAGGCTTTCATCTGGCCCATCTGCCTGGCCGCTCTTGCCGCGGCCGGTGTGCTGCTTGTGGGCTGTACGAGGATGCTGGACGTGGTCCGCCCATGGCTGACAAGCAGGGCGGTGGTGACGGCCATCGGGGTGCTGCTGCTCATCCTGTCGGTGTACGCCTATTTCATACGGCCGTATACCACCGCCCCGTTTTTCGGACCGGGCACGCATCTCGTTGGGCAGCGGAGCTACGCGGAAGACTCGCTTGTGAACCTCGCCGTGTACCTCTCGCCACCGGTGGTATGGGCGGGCATCATCGGCTGGTATGTTGCACTCTGGAATGCGGTCCGAAGTCGGCGCGCTCTGTACATACTTCCAATCCTGGTCGTGGTCCTGAGCTTCGCCCTTCTGTATCTGTACAATCCGACGATAACCCCGCTGCATTACTGGGCCATCCGCCGCTTCCTGCCGGTGGTCATGCCGGGCTGGATACTCTTCGCGGCCGTCGGGGTCGCCTGGATCGGCACGCGGCTGTCGCTCAAGCCACGCGTGGCGCTCGGTGGCCTCGCCGCCCTCTTCCTGTGCGTCTTTACCGCGCGCAGCAACGCGCTGATCTACAACTTCGCGGAACACAAGGGACAGTACAAGCAGATGCAGGCGCTCGCGGCGAAGGTACCCGAGGACGAGGTGGTGCTCGCGCTGGTTGGCAGGTGGGAACGCCGAACGTGGCCGGCACCGCTGTATCTTGCGTTTGACCGTAAGGTGATCCCGATCAATATGAGTACCGAGCGGGGCAGGCGCGCATTCAACGTTTGGCTAAGCAAACAAGCACAGTCCGGCGATGGTTCGGTTCCAGTACTCGTGCGTGGCAGGTGGCGGGCCGAGGGGATATCGCGGAAGCGCATCGGGCAGGTAGCGCTCCATCGATCGTATACCGAATGGACCAATTCTCCGCCTCCGAAGAAGATCATTGAGGAGAAGAAGCTGCTAACGTTGTACCGCGTATCGGCCCCGGATTAGCGGGGATCGCGTGGCGTAAATCGAGTGCCGCGCGGGAGCCGGGCCAGGAGCGTGTCCTGTGCCCAGCGCCAGTCCTGCTGCCGTAGCTCGCCCACCGCGGTGAGGACGAGCAGATACACGGCCAGTGATGCGCCGTACAGGATCGGCAGGAGCAGAATCGTCGCCGGGATACTGGTGGCCAGCAGGTAGGTCGGCACGGCGGTGATGGCAATCCTCAGCAGGCTGCGGATGGGCACGATGCCGCGAAACTGGCGGTACACGGCGAGTGCCGCAGCAGCCATGCTGAACAGCCCGCCAAGAGCAGTGGCGAGCGCGGCGCCGGTGAGCCCCAGCCAGGGAACCAGCACGGTGCATGACAGGGCCGTGATGAGTAGCCCCAAGCCCGCGAGCATCATCGGCAACCGCGGTCTGCCTGCGCCGCTAAGGATATTGCTCAACAGGCCGAACACCGTCACAAAGCCCAGCCCAACCACGAGGAGTGAGAGTGATTCGGCGGCGGGAGCATAATCGTCCCCATACAGGATCTGCAGGATTTGTGCGCTGGTCGCCGAGATCAGCAACGTGCTAGGCACGAGCAGCAGCAGCACGTAGCGCATCGACCGGCGGATAAGCTCCCTCGTCTGCTCGACCCGGTCTCGACTGACGCTGCGCGATATCGAAGGCAGCAGCACGAACGCGGCGCCGGTGAACGCAAAATACGGGATGCGCGCTATGTTCTGATTGGCCGTGTAGTACCCGCTATCCGCGGCATCGGGGAGTAGTGCCTTCACGAAGAACAAATCCGCACTGAGCTGCAGGGTGGAGAGCACGGAGAAGAGGATGAGGGGCAGCGAGAACCGGATGAGGGGCCGGTACGGGAAACGCTCGCCCGTGAATCGGGGGAGGCGTACCCCGACCAGCAGTCCCACGATAGGAGAAACGATGAATCCGATAATCGCGCCGTAGACATGAAAGACGTAGACGAGCCCGATGACGCTGATGGTCTTGGCGGCGGAGTACACGATATTCATCAGTGCCTGGCGCTTGAACTGGTGCAGGCCGTTGTAGTACCCAGTCATATAGAGCGTCATCACCGAGTATGGTACGAGCACCAGTGTTGAGGTGCGGATGTACGGCGTGAGCGATGGATCGTTCAACACGCGGGCAATCGGCTGCGCCAGCAGGAAAAACAGCAGCGCAATGCCGAGCGTGGAGCCGACCTGCAGGACAAAACCACTCTTCAGAATGGCGTCGGCTCTGGATTCGTCCTGCGCTATATACTTGGAAACCGCCTGTGGCACCCCGACGTAGTGGATCATGTTGAGCGCGGTCATCACCTGAATGACCACCCCGTACACCCCGTACGCTTCCGGCCCGAGGTACTGGCCGAGCCACACGTGGATGATGTAGCCGGAAGCGATGAACAGGAGGGATGCGATCGTGAGATACAGCGTCCCCTGGCCGAGCGACATGGCGGTCGCGGGTTGCGAGGTCCGGCTCCGCCGGAGAGGAACGACTTTCACGGATACTCCTGTCGAGCACGGGCCAGCTTGACGGATTCAGTCTAGCACACGCATGCAGGCGCACCATCGTGCCTCACGTGGTTGATTAGCAGCGGGCCGAATTCATTGCCGGTACATGGGCGCGTGTGCGATAATGTGCGCCGTATCCCAATGCGCGCCCGACAGGACGCGACTGATTCCCACCCCGGAGCAGCATGGAGAATCTGCCTACCGTGCGTTTATCCCTGGCTAAGTTTGCCGCCGCAGCTACGGTAGTGCTGGTCGCCTTTCGCGCGCTCCGCCCGTCTATCGCCAAGGTGCGCAACGCCCTGTACGGAGAGCGCGCCAGGCCGGCGAACCCCCTTCCGCTGATCTTCGATATCGCGAAGCTTGTGACACTGTATTTCCGCGCGGACAGCGTGCGTTACCTCCCGGTGTGGCTTGCATCGTTGCGTTCCAGAAAGAGTCCGCTCACCTCCCAGATGCCGTGGATCCCGTATCCCGCGCTCGACTATCTGCAACAGCATCTATCCCGGGACGCGACGGTACTGGAGTATGGCAGTGGTGGCTCAACGCTGTGGTTGGCAAAGCGCGCCGGCACGGTGACGACGGTCGAACACGACGCTACGTGGCACTCAATGGTCGAGCAGAAACTGCACTGTCACAGTCTACATAACTGCACGGTCCTGCTGCGTGCACCTGAACCGGTCGGCGCTATTAGCGGCGGGGACAACCGATACCCGTCCGCACGAATGGAGGGCAGCTTCCGAGCGTACGTTCAGGTCGCGGAAACCTTCGCAGATGGCAGCCTCGACGTGGTGCTCGTGGACGGCCGCAGTCGGGAGGCGTGTCTGCAAGCCGCAGCGTCGAAGCTGAAGCCGGGCGGGATACTGATGCTGGACGATTCCTATCGCGGGCGTTACGACGCCGCGATGCGGCACCTTGATAACTGGCCTCGGAAGGAGTTCGGCGGTGTCCGCCCGTACTCGATCTCGCCTAGCCGCACGACGTTCTGGGTGCGGCCACCGTCAACGCCGTAGTGCTACCGGCCAGAGCCAGCAGCAACAGTATTTGCCTCAATCCGCTGCTCGTCGCGTGGAACGGCCTGCAGACGAAGCTGGTACAGTGCTTCCTCGTTCAACCTGCGGTTCGCGCTCACCAGGTCCGCAAGCAGACCAAACACGATTAGCTGCAAGCTCATGAGCACTAACCCGGTCGAGATCAACAGCGACTGCAGATGTCCGGCGGTGTTCCCCTGTGAGATGTAGCTGGTCAAGGGGATCAGGCCGATGATTGCGCCGAGCAAAAGGAGTGCGAGGCCGCCCCCGCCGAGCACGGAGAGGGGCTTGTACAGCGTCAGCGTGCGAATGATCGTGAGCAGAGATTTCGCGATGTGCGTAGTCACGCCGGAGATGAGCCGCGAATGGCCCCCTTCACGGGCGGACATGCGGAACGTGATCGGCACCTCGCGGATGACGAGACCGCTGTGTATGGCCTGTATGATGGTCTGGTGCGTATAGGTGTGCCCGATGGTCGGGTTCAGCCGGAGGGCGCACTCCCGGCCGAAAGCCCGGAAGCCGCTAGACGCGTCCATGACGGGGCTGCCCGCCACCGTTCGCAGCAGCCAGCTCCCCGCCGTATTTCCGTACTTCTTGGATGGTGGCATGTGGGTGAGTTTGTGTATCTGCCGGTCGCCGGATACCAGGTCCGCTTCGCCGCTGAGAATGGGCCGGATGAGCTCCGGTATCTCCGCCGCGACATACTGACAATCGGCGTCCGTGTTGACGATGATGTCCGCGCCACGCCGGAGGGCGGCTGTTAGCCCGGTACGAAAGGCGACTGTAAGGCCCGAGTTGCGCTTGAGCGAGATGACTTCTGCTGCTCCAGCGGCAAGCGCGACGTCAACCGTGCGATCCTTAGAGCCGTCGTCCACCACGATGATCTCGGTGCAGTCGATACCAGCGAAGTGTGGGGGTATCTCTTGGATCGCCCGCCCGAGCGTCGCTTCCTCGTTGTATGCCGGAATCATAACGACTAGCTTCAAGCGTGGTGTCCTCAGCGGGGGAATGCACTCAATCTTCCGCGGTCGTCGCATCCGAAGATGCACTATACCCTTCGCCCGGTAAGTTGTCAACAACACGCTCGGCTTCCCTCGTTTCGCGCTTCGCGGGCACAACGACCGAAGATGGCGACTGTGCCGTGCCTCCTGTTGACGCCCCGGGGTTGCTGGGGTATATTGCGGGGCGGCGCGAGTGTGGTGAGGAGGAACGATGACGGGCAAGCTGCGGTTTGGTATCCTGGGCTGTGGCGTGATCGGTCCGCAGCACGCAATCGCGCTTCAAGGGCTGTCGGACACGGCCGAGCTCGTCGCCGTTGCGGACACCGTGCCGGGACGGGCGGAGAAGCTCGCGGCAGAGTACGGGTGCGCGCATCATTCCAGCCTGGCGGACTTGCTCGCCCGGCAGGACATTGACGCGGTCTGCGTCTGCACTCCCAGCGGGATGCACGCGCAGCACGCGATGGACGCGATCCACGCGGGAAAACACGTGGTGATCGAGAAGCCCGTGGATGTGCAGCTCGGGGTGATTGACGCCCTGATCGCGGCGCAGCGGGCCACGGACCGCAAGGTCGCGGTAATCAGCCAGCATCGCTTTGATCGCGCGACGCAGATCGTGCACGCTGCCGCGCAAGGCGGCAAGTTTGGCCGCCTCACGCTGGGCACGGCGCAGGTGAGCTGGTGGCGTGCGCAAAGCTACTACGACTCCGGTGAGTGGCGGGGGACGTGGGCGCTCGATGGCGGCGGCGCGCTGATGAACCAGAGCGTCCACACGCTTGATCTCCTCCAGTGGATCATGGGCGACATCACGGAGGTCTGCGCCTATACCGGCCTGCTTGCGCACGAGCGCATGGAGGTCGAGGACACCGCGGTCGCGACCCTGCGTTTTGCCAGCGGCGCGCTCGGCTTGCTCGAGGCGACCACGGCGGCATATCCCGGACTGACCGCGCGCTTGAAGGTGCATGGCGAGCGCGGCTCCGCAGTTATTGATAACGATGAGTTGATGTATTTCCACTCCGCACCGGCGGAGCAGGAAGGCGCGGCATACGGCGCGAGCGGAGGCGGAAACCAGGCGGCGGAGGTGCTGGGTGGTGCGGCGTCACCGGCTGGCCCAACCGCGGGCAGTGATCCCGCCAGCCTCGGCATGACGCATCGCGATCAGCTGATGGACTTCATCTCTGCAGTGAATGAGGGTGGTGAGCCGCTCGTCAACGTCGAGGAAGCGCGCAAGGTCGTCGCGGTGATTCTCGCAGTGTATGGGTCCGCCCGCAACGGTGGCCGGCCGACCCCTGTTTGACACCCGGCACCCGGGAGGTCCCCGAATGTCCTCAGCAGTCGTTATGGGCTTCGACGTCGAATGTCAGCTTGTGACTCGTACGTGTTTGGTAGGAGAGGGGCAACAACGGTGTGGACACTGACCGGTTTCGCCGACGAGATTTCGCCCGACCTCAACGAGCAACTCCAAACGCTCGCCGCCGAGGAGATACGCCATCTGGAGCTGCGGGGCGTCTGGGAGAAGAACGTGCTCAACCTCTCCGATGGTGAGTTGCACGAGTTGAAAACCCGACTCGCAGATGCGGGCGTGGGGGTATCCTCCATTGGATCGCCGATCGGCAAGATACCCGTGACCGACTCCTTCGATGCGCACATGGCGAGCTTCGCGCGCGCGCTGCACGTGGCGCGGCTGCTCGATGCGCCCTACGTGCGTGTGTTCTCCTTTTTTATCCCGGAGGGCGAGGACCCGGCGAGCTACCGGGAGGAGGTGCTCGATCGGATGGGGCGGCTCGCGAGCGCGGCGCGAAGCGTTGAGGTCACCCTGCTCCACGAGAACGAGAAGCACATCTACGGTGACGTGCCGGAGCGTTGCCGTCATATCCTGGAGGGGGTGAACTCTCCCTCACTGCGCGCCGCGTGGGACCCGGCCAATTTCGTACAGTGCGGTGTGCGCCCGCACACGGACGGATATGACCTGCTGCGCCCGTACACCGCGTATGTCCACGTAAAGGATGCGGTGCTGAGGACGGGGGAGATCCGTCCGGCGGGTGAGGGCGACGGCGAGGTGCGGGAGACGCTGCGGGCGCTCCAGTCATCAGGTTTCGACGGCTATTTCTCGCTGGAGCCACACCTATCCTCGGCCGGGCCGTTCTCCGGCTATAGCGGTCCGGACCTTTTTCGCAAAGCTGCCCAGGCGTTCAAGGGGCTGCTGCGCGAGCAGGACATCGCATGGTCCTAATTGGTTCGACCGGGCGGGAAGGGGGCCATCGTGACGAATAGCTCTAGCACTGCAGCCACCCTATCTGACGACCGACTGTTCAGCGCGGAGCCGGGGCAGAGGGCGGTGGCGCGGGAGTTGTACGCGCGGGTTCGCGTCCTGCCGCTGGTCAGCCCGCACGGTCATGTTGACCCCACCCTTCTCTCCGATCCCAACGCATCCCTCGGCTCCCCGGCGGAGTTGTTCATCATTCCCGATCACTATGTCTTTCGAATGCTGTACAGCCAGGGGATACCGCTGGAGCAGCTTGGGATCCCGGCCGGCGACGGCGCGCCCGCTGAGGCGGACCATCGGCGGGTGTGGCAGGTGTTCGGGGAGAACTTTCATCTGTTCCGCGGGACGCCAACGGGACTCTGGTTGACGGACGAGTTGCAGAGTGTATTCGGCGTCGCCGAGAAGCTGACGGGCGAGAGTGCGCAGCGGATCTACGACGAGCTCGTGGAGAAGCTGGCGCGGCCCGAGTACTCCCCCCGCGCCTTGTACGAGCGCTTCCAGATTGAGACGCTCTGCACAACGGACGCCGCCACTTCCGGTTTGGAACAGCATCGACGCCTGCGGGTCGAAGGGTGGACCGGAGACGTGCGTCCCACCTTCCGGCCCGACGCCGTCGTGAACCTGGACACCCCCGGTTGGCGGGAGAACATTGAGCGTCTGGGAGAGGCGACGGGCATCGACATCGTAGACTACGCCTCGTACATCGAGGCAATGGAGGAGCGCCGCGCGTACTTCAAGGACCTGGGGGCCACGGCGACCGACTACAGCGCGCAGTCTCCGCGCGCCGCCAGACTGTCGGACCTGGAGGCGGGAATCATCTTCGAGCGGGCACTGCGTGAGGATACCCACGTGACCGACGCTGCTCGCTTCGCCGCGCACATGCTGATGGAGATGGCGCACATGAGCACGGAGGACGGGCTGGTGATGCAGCTGCACATGGGCTCGTACCGCAACCATAACGAGGCGCTCTTCGAGCGGTTCGGCCCGGATAAGGGCGCGGACATCCCGGTCGCGGTGGAGTGGACGCGCAACCTGCACCCCCTGCTCGCGGAGTATGGCGACGACCCGCGGTTTCGGCTGATCGTGTTCACGCTCGACGAGTCCACCTTCAGCCGTGAGCTTGCGCCGCTGGCAGGGCACTATCCGGCGCTATTGCTCGGCCCACCGTGGTGGTTCCTCGACAGCCCGCTGGGCATACGACGCTACCTCGACGCGGTGGTGGAAACGGCGGGCATCCAGAACCTTGCTGGATTCAATGACGACACGCGCGCTTTCGCGAGCATTCCGGTCCGCCACGACGTGTGGCGACGCGTGACGTGCGACTGGCTCGCGGGGCAGGTTGTTACCGGCATCGTTGACGAGGAGGACGCGTCCGAGATGGCGATGGACCTCTCGTACCGGCTGGCGCGGCGAGCATACCGGCTCGACGATTGAGCACCCAGCAGGCAGGAGTCCGGCTGTAGCGGCAGGTATCCGTGCCTGCCTATTCACCTATGGGAGCGTATCGGCAGGAGGTACGAATGCGGCAATTAGCGACATCGGGGTACCTTGGGGAGTTGTTCGGGCTGGACGGCCAGGTGGCGGTGGTCACGGGCGGCACCGGGGTGCTTGGTGGGGTGATGGCGCGCGGGCTGGCCCGGGCAGGGGCACGCGTTGGTATCCTGGGCCGGCGTGAACAGGTGGCACGCCAGGTGGCGGCTGAGATCGAGGAGGCTGGTGGGGAGGCAATGGCCCTGCCGGCTGATGTGCTCCAGACCGGGCAGTTGCGCGCCGCGCTCGACGCCGTGATGGAGCGGTGGGATCGGGTGGATATCCTGATCAACGCCGCGGGCGGAAACGTGCCGGCCGCGACTCTTGCTCCCGGTGCGTCGCTCTTTGACCTGCCGGAAGGTGCACTCCGTGAGGTGTTCGACCTGAACCTGCTGGGGACGATCCTGCCGACCCAGGTGTTCGGAGCGGCGATGGTCGCGGCGCCCGAGGGTTCGAGCGGGAGCATTGTGAATATTTCCTCCGCGACGGCGGCGCGAGCGGTAAGCCGGGTTGTCGGGTACTCCACGGCGAAGAGCGCGGTCGAGAACTTCACGCGCTGGTTGGGCGTGGAGTTCGCTCGGCAGCATGGAGACAAGCTTCGGGTGAACGCGATCGCCCCCGGGTGGTTCATTACGGAGCAGAACGAGAAGATTCTCCTGCAGCCGGACGGTAGTTACACGGAGCGGGCGCAGACGGTCGTCAACCTCACGCCCGTCGCGCGACTTGGCGAGCCGGAGGAGCTGGTCGGCACGGTGATCTGGCTGTGCGGCCAGGGCGCGCGCTTTGTGAATGGAATCGTCGTCCCGGTGGACGGCGGCTTCGGCGCGTGGAGTGGGGTGTGACGAATATCGAGCCATGAGCATCGGGTGCGGTGGGTGCCTCCCCGCGTTTCTCATAGCGCTGCACGCATGATTGGAGCGAAGCGACCATGTACAACCTGGCCTTTACGACGCTCGCGTGTCCGGACTGGACGTGGCAGCAGGTGCTGGACCGGGCGGGGGAATACGGATACCAGGGAGTGGAGTTGCGCGGGGTCGAGGGGGAGATGGATCTGACTCAAGCCCGGCCCTTTACGAGCGAGGACATCGCGGCGACGAAGCGGGATCTGGAGGAACGAGGCTTGCCGATCGTGTGCGTCGATACCTCCTGCCGGCTCCACGACCGCGATACGGAGCCCAACCTGGCCGAGGCACGGCGGCATATCGACCTTGCCGCGGAGTTGGGCTGTCCGTGGATACGAGTTTTCGGGGACAAGATCCCGGAGGACGAGGTCAGGGAAACCGTCATCGACCGCGTGGTGTGTGGGCTGATGACGTTAGGCGAGTATGCGGAAGGAACAGGGGTCGGGGTGCTGATCGAGTCGCACGGCGATTTCTCGCGCTCCGATGACCTGTACGAGACGCTGCAGCGAGCGGCGCACCCGCAGGTCGGCGCCCTGTGGGATGTGCATCACCCGTACCGGTTCTATGGCGAGCCGGTGGCGCAGACCTACAACAAGCTGCGGGACCGAATCCGCCACACGCACCTTAAGGATTCCCAGCAGACGCCCGATGGTCCGCACTACTGCGTCGTGGGAGACGGGGATGTCCCGCTTGAGGAAGTGCTTAGTCTGCTCACGGCGAGCGGGTATGACGGGTGGCTCTCGTTCGAGTGGGAGAAAAAGTGGCACCCGGAGATCGATGAGCCGGAGGTAGCCCTGCCAGCGTACGTGCGGGCCATCCGCGGTGCGGAGTCGCGGCTGGGTATCGCGTAGCTGGGAGGGAAGCATGCGATTCGGGATATGCGCCCCACCGGAGCACACCGGGGAGATCGCGGCGGCGGGATTCGAGTACGTCGAGTGGCCACTCCGTAGCATCGCGGAACTCGGTGATCGCGAATATGCCGCACTGCGGGACTTGAGCAGCAGCCTGCCGGTGCGGGCAGAGGCGTTCAACGTGATGCTGCCGGGCACGATCAAGGTCACGGGCCAGGATGCCGACCTGGAGGGTATGGAGCGATACCTGGATGGGGCGTTCGGGCGCGCGGCGGAGCTTGGCGGCTCGGTGGTAGTGTTCGGCAGCGGCGGCTCGCGCACCGTGCCCGAGGGGTGGGACCACGGGCGGGCGATGGAGCAGTTCACGGAGGCGTGCGCCGTTGCGGGCGGTGTCGCGGCGCGGCATCGGCTGACGATCGCGATCGAGCCACTGAATCCCGGTGAGACGAACCTGCTGAACACCGTGCGGGAAGCGGTCGGGGTGGCGGAGCGCGTGGCCCATCCCTCCGTGCGGGTGCTCTCCGACCTGTACCACGTGGACGCTGGCGGTGAGCAGTTCGAGGACACGAGGTTCGCGGGTGCGCTGCTCGCCCACGTGCACGTCGCCACACCACAGGACCGCGCGATCCCGCTACCGGGCCACGGCGAGGTTGTGCTGGAACGGTACTTCGGGGCGTTGTTCGCGGCTGGCTACGATGGGCGGGTGAGCGTCGAGGGTAAGTGGACTCCGGACCAACTCGCGAAGGGCGCTACGCATCTTCGCGAGACTTGGGCACGAGTGTCGGCCAACGGAGGTACCTGATAGGCGGGCGTTCATACGCAGTGCGAACTAGAGTAGTCATTATGTTACAATCGCCACTTGTTCGATCCTTCGCGACATTCGATACACGCAAGACCGAGAGGAGTGGCTATGGACAGCCCGATTGCCCTGGCCTGTGAAAACTGCAACTCGCCGCTGACTGGGGGCGAGTTCTTCTGCCCGATCTGCGGCCACCAGGTACGAGCGGTGGGGGAGGACGCCCCATACGCTTCGGAGTGCCGGCTGTGCGGCACCTCCTTGCCGGCGGTTGGGGCGAAGTGTTCCGCCTGCGGGTACGACGTTGCCACGCCGGGTGCCGTAATCATGATCGTGGACGATAGCCTCGATATGGTCGAGATGCTCGAGGAGATCTTCCGCCTCGAGGGGTATCACTCCCTCCACTGTTCGGGCAGCGAAGCCGTGGCGGTAGCCAGTGTCCGCCAGCCCGATCTGATTCTGCTGGATGTTCAGATGCCCGATGTCGATGGCCTCACGGTGCTGGAGCATCTACGGGATGCGGAGCGGACCAGGAATATCCCCGTTATCCTGACTTCGGCCTCGCTCAGGCTCCGACTCCTTGCCCGTGACGTCGAGGTGGAGGGCCGGGTCGAAAAGCCGTTTGATTTGAGCAGTCTGACCGCGGAGGTGGCCCGGTTGCTACAGGAGCACCGAGCGCATCGGGAAGCGCAGGTTTAAGCACGGCGGTATAGGGCAACATCGGATGAGATGCGCGTGAGAGAGTTCGGCGTGGGATTGATCGGCGCAGGGACGATCAGCGCGAACCACGTTGCGGCTTTGCGGACGGTGCCCGAGGCGCGGCTGGTGGCGGTCGTGGAGCCGCGCCAAGAGGCTGGGCACGCGCTTGCAGATGAGAACGGCGCAACGTGGCACCCGGATATCGAGGGGTTGCTCGCGCGCTCCGATGTGGATGTGGTCATCCTCGCCACTCCCTCAGGTATGCACCCGGATCAGGCCACGCTCGCGGCGCAGGCGGGAAAGCACGTCGTCACGGAGAAGCCGATGGCGATTACGCTCGTTGGCGCGGACCGCATGATTGCTGCCTGCCGGGACGCGGGGGTCAAGCTGTCGTGTGTCTTCCAGAATCGGTTCACCCGCGACGCCGTGCGGCTCAAGCGTGCGGTGGAACAGGGGCTGCTCGGGCGGCCGGTGCTTGGCAACGCGTTCGTCCACTGGCATCGTCC
>JADDPA010000146.1 GCA_016782125.1 Thermobaculum sp. | reverse complement strand
TTTCCTTCACGGCTGGGCATCAACTTTCCCCCAGGACCCGTGGTATCGCTATTGCGACAGTTAGGCTAATGGCATGGCGGCGATGCGAGTATCCGCACGGTGCCTGGTCGTGAGTACTGCCTCTGTATTGTATACGGATCAGAGCGTCGGTCGGACCTGTCGAACGCGCGGAGTACAGTCCAGCTTTCGCTGTTGGGAGGTTTCGCAATGATTGAAATGGTTTGCCACGAACCAGAGCCGATCGCGTTGCAAGGTGCAGACGAGCCCGCGCTTCACTCCGACTCCTTGTACTACCGGGCTCGCGGAGCGCGGGTCGATCTGCACATCCTGCCCAAGCGTGAGGGAGCTGACTTGGACATCTCTGGACAGATCCTCCCTCGGCCCGGATTCGATTCCCCCCTGGCCATGCTCAACGTCGAAATACTCAATCATGCACGTGTTGTGGCCTCAACGGCTCCGGACCGGGAGGGCGTGTTCCAGTTCAGTGGTTTATCGAGCGGTGTGTATCACATGCGTGTAAGTAATGGTGAGTGGAAGATCGCCGTCTTCGGTATTACGGCGTAGCTTCACCGACCACCGGCGTCTCAGCCGGCGTTGGCTCGGTTGCGAGCACGACTGCGCCCTCGTTTACCAGGCCATTGCGGAAGAACTGTACATTCACCCGCTGACCCGGCCGGTATGCGGCCAGCAGCGAGCTCAGCGTGTGTCGTTCATCCACAGCTCGACCCTGGATCGAGTAGACGATGTCCCTTGGCCGGAGCACCTTAGCGGCCGGTGAGCCGGGCAAAATCGCGTTTACCAGTGCGCCGGACTGCTGAGAGAGACCCTGAGCCTTCGCCAGCTGTGGTGTGATCGTCACCGTGCTTATCCGGAGACTGGCCTGGGGACCGGTTCCCCCGCTTAGGATGCGCTTCGCAATGCTCTGTGCTGTCTCGGCCGGCAATATTAGCGCCCATCCGTCCCGTGGAGCAGCCTCCCCGACGGTAATGCCGACAACCTCTCCCCTCAGATTGACGACCGGGCCACCAACTGCTCCTTCGGGCGCCGAAGCGTCCGAGCGGATGAGGTTGTCCACTTCCTGCCGCGACCCGAGCGTCGCCTTGTGACTCAGTCCCGCGGCGATACCGACATCGACCGTTCGATCCAGCGTTCGCGTGGCGGTGCCGATCGACACAAGGTAGTCGCCAACCCGCATGCGTGCAGAGCGGGCAAACATTGGCTGCTGCGGGATCGTCGCACTCACCTGCAAGACGACCAGACCCGTCGCGCTGTCCGGCCTGCCTACCACGGTCGCAATCGCGTTGCGGCCGTCCGAGAAGACAACCTGTGCCTGGTTCGTATTGACGACCGAGCGAGTTGTCAGGATATGGCCCTCGCGGTCGAGCACGACACCCGTACCCAGCACCTTGCGGGTCGAACTACCGGGGGTAACCGCGGTCGCCGCATCGGTGCCAACCGCCGTAATAGCAACTGTCACGGGATCTGCGCGCTGTACCGCAAGCGCCGGACTGGAACTTGCACCACCCGAGGCAACACGGGTAGCCGGACGCGGGACCGACCGTCCCAGCAACATCGCTGCTCCGGCGCCTGCCAGCGCGCTTACGATGAACGAACCCAGGAGGAGCAGGACAACTGTTGTGCGGGTGAACGAGATCTCCGACCGCTGGAAGCCGGAGCGCGAATTGTGATTATCCATCGTCCCTGAGGATTTTGCGTACCCTTCGAAGCAGAGAGCGATTATCGATCGGTCGGGAGAAAACGTCGACGAGCCCGCCATGCGCCATCGCAGCAGCCTCGCCCCGTTCGTGATCGGGCACTATTCCCATAATCGGCACGTCCTGCGTGCGGCGATCCTGTCGCAGCGAGCGGATAATCTGCCACGATTTAAGCTTTGGCAGTGCCATATCAAGCAATACCAGGTCCGGCCTTGTATCTTGTACCGCCCGAAGCGCGGCACGCCGGTCGAAAAGCGTGATCGTGTCGTACCCCGCGCCCTCGAGGACGCACGTCGCCATCATTTGGGTCTCCCAGTGGTTCCCGATCACCACGATCCGCTTTTTCTCCATGTCGCAGTGCCTCCCTGCTCAACCCCGAGATTTCCGAATCACATTAAGCGAATGTTAAGCGCTCGGGGTTAAGCGGGCGTTACGGCGGGGTTAGAGCTTGGTTAGAAACAGCGGATCGGAGCGGAAGCCAAACGGTGAAGATACTGCCGACGCCCGGCACGCTTTCGACGGCAAGCCGCCCTCCGTGCGCGGATACTACCCAGTTCGCGATGGACAGCCCCAGCCCGCTCCCTCCTGCATCGTGCCGACGACCCTCCGCCCGATAGAAGCGATCGAAAATGCGCTGCTGATCCTCGGGCGCAATGCCGATTCCGGTATCTCGGACTTCGAGCTTTGCCCACGTGCCTTCCGCGTACACACTGACGGTCACGCGTCCGCCGTCGGGCGTGTATTTCAGCGCATTCTCCAGCAGGTTCAACAGGACCTGCTTGAGTTGGTCACTGTCGCCCGACACCATGACCTGGTCCTCCCGGACCAGTGAGACCGACACCGTACTCGACATCGATCGCGCTTGCCGCACAGTCTCCAGCACGAGGCCATGCAGATCCACCGGGTGCGGCGACGGAGCCTGTTGTCCCGAATCAGCCCGCGCCAGCAGCAACAAATTCGTGACAAGTCTACTCATCCGTGCCGACTCCCCGCTCACTTGCTGCAAAGCCTCGCGCGTCTCTTCGTCCAGCGCGGGATCAAGGAGCAGCACATCGACGTTGCCCCTGATCGTCGTAAGCGGCGTTCGGAGCTCGTGTGACGCATCCGCGACGAACCGCCGTTGGAGCTCAAACGCCTTTTGCAACCGGTCGAGTAACGAGTTGAAGCTATAGGCGAGACGGCTCACTTCGTCCACACCGTAGCTCATCGGCAGACGCAGATCCAGCCGGTCAGCGCCGATCTGTCGGGTGTCATCGACGATCGCCGAGAAGGGCTTCAGCGCCTGGTACGCGAGCGCGTATGCCGTTGCGCCTGCGACGACAGCGGCGAGCAAGCCGCCGGCGGCAAGGGTGGTCCGCAAGCGAGATGTGATGCGTTCGATGGGTTCCAGGCTGCGCATCACCTGGAAGTACGCGATCAGCTGATCGTTGTAGACAACGCGCCGTGTGAGTAGCCGGAAGGATGTACCATCTTCCGTTAGCCAGGTACCGACTGAAAACGGAGGCAAGCGCTGCAACTGTTGTGGGGTGGCCTCCTGGACCGGAAGTACGGGTCCCGGGAGCGGGAAACCGTTCGCGATGTACACCCGCAGGTACGTCGTATCCGCTTCCTGTCCACCCAGTCCCGTGGCGGTGGTGAGCTGCTCGACTTGTCGCGAGAGATCCGCATCCGGGTCGCTGAGGATAAACTCCTCGACCTGGCGGGCACGGGCGACGAGGTCCGCGTCGAGGTTGGCGCGAAGGTTTCGCTCAACGAGAAGCTGGATACCCAGCCCGAGCGCCGCGATAACCAGCAGGACTACGAGCGTGTAGCTAAAGGCGAGATAGGAGCGAATGCTTGGAAACATAAGCCAGGGCGGCTCCCATGCTTGTGATACTGCAGGTACTCAGTATATCGCAGCGGTGGCGTGATCTCCCGGCCGGACACATAACGTCACATGGTCGATGCTTACCGGAACGTCACGTCGGTGTAGCCCAAAGACGACAGCAGCGCGCGAACACTCTGCTCGCCATTGGTTCGAGCCTGCTCGATGATGCCGGCCTCCAGCGCGTCTTCACGCAACTGCTCCTCTGCCGTGGCGCGCACCTGGCTCTCCAGATCCTTGTCCGCCTCCGAGAAAAGTCCTTGATCGCGGTCGTAGACTCGGCTCTTCTCGTTATCCAGTCGGCTGTAAAGGATATCCGGCTCGGGTAGCTTCATCGAGATGGAAGTGCCCGATGCATCGACATCCTGCTCGGTCAGCTTGGACAGATCAAGGCCGGCCACCACTTCGCCGTGCGCCACGAAGATAAGCTTTTCCCCAGCGAGAAACGAGGGAACGTATCGACGCGTTCGCTCGGCGTCCAGGATCTTCTCCATCGTGAAGTGAGACGTTTCAAGCTTGGAAAGTCCTTGAATCTGCTGGACCACCGCCGGACCATCCGCGCGCACGACGACGGTTTCTCGCAGTGGTACCTGGTTCCCGAGTTGTGACGAGAGATCGGAGACGCGCTGGCGAGCATCGACGTACATATACCCGAGGACGAAGAGACCAGCGAGGCCGAGTAGTAGCACGGCGAGTAGCACGAGCGCTGTGGATCCCCCCGTGTCGGAGCCGCGCATACTTGCACGTCTCTTGTCGTCCATCGCCGAGCCACCTCCTGCGAGAGTGTACTCCGGCGCCCCGGCCAGCGGCAAGGAGTGGCAGTCTATGGGAGCCGAAGCGGCGGACGCCTTTGGGTCGAGAAGTGGCGTAGAATAGAAGTAGCGGCCGCGGATGGGCAGGGAACAGGAGAGTGTATGGCCACGACGCACTGGTGGCACCGAGGAGGAAACCGCGCGGAGACGGGATACCTGCTATCCGCTCTCGTTATCTTCGGTGCGATCGGCGCCGCCTTGATCTCGGGATCTGGCAATGCGCCACTCGTTGGCGCTGTCGAGGAGCTGTCTTTTGGGTCGGGCTCGCTGATCCAGCGTGCGGGCGCGCTCCTTCCATTCGGCTACGCGTTTGTGCTTGGCATGGTCGCCGCCGTAAATCCATGCGGCTTCGCTCTCCTTCCGGTGTATCTCGGCTTCTACCTCGGGGACGGAGGGTCTCCTGATTCGGCCCGCTCGCGTGGCACGCTGCTTCGAGCGGCACAGGTGAGTGTGATGGTCACCGCCGGATTTATCGTTCTCTTCGGCCTGATGGGGCTGGTTCTCAGTGTCGTCACAACTGCGATCGCAGGCTACTTCCCGCTGCTCGGGCTACTCGTCGGTATCGCGCTCGTGCTTACCGGTGGCAGGCTCATCGGCGGCGGTGTCCTGCAATCGCGATTCGGCGACCGGTTGGCGAGTCAGCTCAGTGGCACGACGCGCCAGATGAGCAACCGTGGTTATCTCGCGTACGGTCTGGCGTATGGCGCTGCGTCCCTCGGGTGCACTCTGCCGTTGTTTATGGCAGCAGTTGTCTTCCCGATCACTCGTGGTGGCTTTGGCGCGGGTATTTCCCAGTTCCTGCTCTACGCACTCGGCATGGGAGCGGTGATCACCGCACTGACGTTGAGTACGGCGATCTTCAAGCGGGCAGCAGTTAGCCGGATCCGAAGGTTTGGCGGCTGGATCAGCAACCTGAGTCCGGTTCTCCTGCTGCTGGCCGGTGCGTACGTGATCTACTACTGGCTCACACAGGGCGCGCTGCTCGACCGGCTCGGCTAACCCTCTTCTCGACTCCTCCATCTATGGTCGTGCCCGATGGAATGGATTGGTTTGTGCCCGCGTTCAATCCTATGTGGCGAAGATCACACTACCACTACTTCGATAAAGACGTCGTGTAGACGTCTTGTAAAGGATGGCAGATGATGAATGAGCAATCGATCGTGATGTACAGCACCACTTGGTGTGGTGACTGTCACCGGGCGAAGCGCGTGTTCGACGAGCTCGACGCACCGTATAAAAACATCAACATCGAAACCAAAGCCGGCGCGGTCACGGACATGATGCGCCTCAACGGCGGGCGGCAGTCCGTGCCGACGATCCTCTTTCCAGATGGCTCGGTGCTCGTTGAGCCCTCGAACTCAGAATTGATCCGACACCTCAAGAATCGCGCGGCGTAGACGAGCCGCGAAAGTTCAGAGATAAGGAATACCCGCCGTGGTGGGCGATGCGACTGCGTCGGAGGTGAGCAACTCGACAGGTGCCAAGCAGCAGTTAGACGCGGCTGTCTGCAGGGTACCCTCCGTATTGTCAGGTACGCGGCGCCAGTGTTTTCGCGCCTGATCTTGGTTCACTTGAACAAGCTACAGTTCCGCCTCAAGACATGAGCCGGGGGGACGTTTCGCCGTGTCGCTCGTAGGGACGCCCCACTGGATCGCCCCGTCTCCGGTCTCGCGCAACCTATCAGCTCGCGTGACATCGCCTGGCCCTGCACATCACCACCGTACCCTTGCCGTGAACGGTAACACCCGCGCCCACGGCCGTAGGTCTATCACTTCCGAGGCCCTCCTCTTGGTGTCGGCCTATATCGTGCGGAGTTCTATGTCACGAAGTGTGCGACTGAAACAAGGAGATGCAACGTGACAGTGAAAGTTGGACTCATAGGATGCGGCGGTATATCGGTACCCCACGCGGATGGCTACCTCAAGATCCCGGATGAGGCGCAGGTCACAGCCGTCTGCGATGTCGTCGAGGAAAACCGGACTCGAATGGCGGACTACGTGGGTGGTGCTCGTCCGTTCGATTCCATAGAGGGGATGCTGTCGCAGTCTGACATTGATGCGGTGGACGTATGCCTGCCGCATCATTTGCACAAGGATGCGATTGTCGCCGCGGCGCGGGCTGGCAAGCACGTGTTGTGCGAGAAGCCGCTCTGCCTCACGCTCGAAGAAGCCAGCGAGATCGACTCGGTTGTTCGCGAAGGTGGCGTCACGTTAATGTGTGCCCATAACCAGTTGTTCTACCCCGCGGTACAGCAGGCCAAGGAACTTCTCGATTCCGGCACGCTTGGCCAGATCTACCAGGCGCGGACGGTGGACACGTTTTTCAACCGCGGCGTGGGGGCAAATGCCGGCTGGCGAGCGTCCCGCGCAATGGTCGGCGGCGGCGAGTTGATCGATACGGGCTACCATCCGACATACCTGCTGCTTCATCTTGCGAGTAGCGCTCCCACCGAGGTTGTGGCGATGCTTACACGCCACGCGCTTGCCATTGAGGGCGAGGACTCCGGACAAGTTCTGGTCCGATTCGCGGACGGCATGGTTGGCAACATCGTGACGAGCTGGGCATACCCGCGGCCGGCAGGCTGGTGGCAGTTCATGGTCGTCGGTGAGCATGGGCAGATGTACCGTCAGGGTGACGCGCTGCACCTGGAGCTGCGGGACGCCGAGCCTCAAGTATTCGACCACCCGGGTGTTCAGACGTTTCATCTCGAGATCGCTGACTACGTGCGGTGCATACGCGAAGGCCGCAGGCCACTGAACACCCAGGAGGAAGGCACCAAGGTGCTGGAGGTGATTCTCGCTGCGTACAAGTCTGACGAGGAGAAGCGCATCGTCAGCATCGGTGAGGCAGCAGCCTAGCCGGCACTGCCCGCACGAACGGCTCGCTTTCAATAGCTGGCGATCAAACGGTACCGCTTGCCATCCGTGCCAACGCAAACTTGGTGCGTTGACACGGATGGCCCCAACTTCGGCTGTGTCGGCTTTCCCCTGCAACCGACTATGTGATCGGCACCTATCTGAACTCGGATATTAGGGGCAGAGTTGCCAAAGCGCTCCATCTGCTACGCACGGGGGTAGAGGTCGCTATAATCCATCAGTTGGGGGATCAACCCCACCTGTAACGTGCTCGCGTCATCGTGCGTTAAGGGTATGAGCACTTCCGTTAGCGAAGCTCGTCACGATACAGCAGAGGGAGTCTAAAATGAGGCCGCCGCAGGACAGAGTGACACGACCACAGGTGAATGTTGGCCGGTGGGGCCGGGGAGGCTGTGCCGGGCTGGCAGGAGCCGGCCTGCTCTTCCTGCTGCTCATATTCGGAATCTCGGGATGGAACACAGTCGAGTCCGGCAAGGTCGGCGTGACGCGCCGTTTCGGGGAAATTCAGAGCGTCAAGGCCGCTGGCGGCTTCTGGGCGCTGCCAATCGGCTTCTCGATGGTCGAGTACGACCTGCGCGTTGTCAACACCCTGAGTGAGCAGCGAGCCGCCTTGAGCAACCAGCAGACGCTGTTTGTGAATAGCGCAGCCTATCAGTACAACCTCTCGCCGCAAGCCGCACAGTTGCTGCAGGAGCGGATCGGTTCGCAGCAGACGTTTGAAGACAAGGTCGTCATCCCGAAGCTGCAGAACGCAATCAAGACGATCACCCCCCTGTACACCGCAGCCGACGTTTTCCCAAAGCGCGCGGAACTCGAGCAGAAGATGGAGGAGCGGTTGTCCGCGGACCTCGAGGAATACAATATCGTGCCCAACAGCGTCGATATCACGTTGTCGGACATCGACTTCGACCCGGAATTCCGCAAGTCCATCGACGCAAAGGCCAAAGCGCAGCAGGAGCAGCAGGTCGAGCTAGCGAACCTTGAGAAGCTCAAGACGAAGAACCAGCAGGAAATTCAGCAGACACAGACCGATGCACAGCGTGCCCAGCTGGAGGCGGAGGGCAAGGCAAATGCGGCTCGCGAGGCCGCACAGGGCGAGGCGGACTCGGTTAAGCTGCGAGCCGCTGCCGAGGCTGAGGCAAACACCCGAGTGAACAAGACGGTCACCCCAGAGCTTATTAATTACCGATACGCTCAGCAGTGGAACGGGCAACTGCCTTCCACGCAGATCGGCCAGGGGAGCGGGGTCGGCGCGCTTCTGCAGATCCCAGCCAACAATAAGTAGCCGCCCGATCGCGATACGAAAGGTCTGGGGTAGCCGATGAGGGGTGCGCTCTTATACTTTCTGATCTTTGGCGTCGGGTTCGGTGGGGTATTCTGGTTCGTGCTCGACTACATTCGGCACTTGCGGAGGCAGATTGCGCTGCTACAGGCCCGGATGGCGGAGTTGGAAGATCTCAATGCCGAGTTCGTGCTAGCCTTGGAAGACCGCGCCGACGCCGCGCGGATCGACGAGGCAATCCGAAAGGGACGCTTGCGCGGCTGACCGCTGACCGATCAATAGACAGAAAAAGCGGGCGGCGAACTTTTCGCCGCCCGCTTCGGCTCGAAGTACTAGACTCGCGTCGTACCGCGACTTCCGGCCGCGAACCCGACGAATAGGCCGATTGCACCGAGCGCCAGGTGTACGATGTTGTCGTAGATAGTGTAACCCCTATCCCCTAGAAGTCCAAACAAGTTCGGAACAATGAAGCCCAGGATTCCCAGCAGCAGATAGATCGCACCGAAGATTCGTGCGTAGGCCCGCGCTGGGCCGATCGACACGCGCTCACCGAAGCCCGCGTACAGGGCAACCGCCGCAGCGAGCAGGTGGATGATGTCTTCCGCTAGTTCAATGTTCAGTATGCCGAATAGCCGCCCCCCTGCGAACAGGCCGACGATACCAAGCAAGAGCAATACTACGCCAGTGACTTGAGCATATAACCGAGTTGCTTCCAAAGTTTTCCTTCTCCCTACTAACCGCTTAATTCGACGCAATCGTCGTCTTCTATCAAAGCACGCATTATGCCTTGATGCAATCGATAGCTCCGTTCCCTAGCCTTTGGTCCACCCAGACTCAGTGATGCTCGGCGCGTTAGAGACCCAAGCGCCTCAAGCCATCTGAGTTCGCTTGGGCGCATGCGATACTGCTGAGGCGCCCGGCGACGACTATCGTCTGGGATCAACCCAGCGCTCTCCGGAATACTGCGCATACGCCTCGCGAAAGTACGGATTGTACGGCGCGAAGTCGAGCGCGAGGCGTAAGTCTTGTCGTGCCCCCTGCGGATCGCCAAGGGCGTGACTCGCCCGCGCACGCTCGAAGTATGCTTCGGAACTCCCAGGGTTATTGGCTACAACACCCGATGCCAGGTCCCGGGCGGCTTCGTGGCCTCCCGTCTCGTTCATAAGCGCGATCGGCCAAACGTTGTACCACAGCGCCTTCTCGGGCAGGCCAAGCTCGTTGGCGCGTTCCCACGCTCGCAATGATTCCTGGAATCGCTCCCGGTGGTAAAGCGTCTGTCCCCACTGGAGCCACGCCCATGGATCATTCGGCGAACTCTCGACGTATTCCTGCGTCCGCTTCAAGCCCTCGCGGTCACGCGTCGCGTCATCCGCCCGGTACTTTTCCGTGATGGCCTCGACGAGGGCCGTCTTGTTCTCCGGGTAGATGAGCGAGTAGGAGTAACCGCGCCGGTTCCACAGACCTTCGAAATACTCATACGACCATTCGAGGTTGCGTCCGCGATACGAATCGCTAACCAGCACGATACCTCGACTACGATCGTAGCCATGAATGACTCGAAAGTGATTGATGTCGGAATCGGGATCGAGCGGTTGCAGCGCGATCACGGGAACATTGTTCGCGATGAGCGCTTCGAGCAAACGCATGTTGCCGCCCCAGCCAACCTCGCCACCGAACCCATACTCAATCTCTGCAAACGTCACCATCTCGATGGCACCAACGGATACATCGCGGGGACTGGGCCGCATCTTATTCGCGGTGAAACCTTGCGACAACTGTATGCCATAGTACCCGAGCACCATGTTCGTGGTGACCGGCCCACAGTTATTCAGCCACTGCTCATCATACGGGAGATTGCCGAGATACCGGCGCACTGGAATCGGAGGAATAGACACGGCGGGCCGGTTCGCAATCTTAGCAACCGGCTTCAAGCGCTTATCGCGGTTCTCGGTTCGCTGAGTGCGAACTGGTGCACGCCTCGTCTGCAGTTTGGCAAGCGACTTCACCGCCGGGCTGACGCTGCTGCCGCGCTCCGGCTGCAGAACGGCGGCAGACCCTACGGAACTGGTCACAGACAGCAAGAGCGCCGTGACAATCAAGAGATATATCTTCGAGAACTCTGACCGTTCGACCTTTCTTCGTTCACTCACGTGGCCACAACCGTCCGGACAAGCACTGCCAGAAGGCCAAGTTGCACCAAAGCCGCGCAGGCCGCGACCGCCGCAGGACTGGCGAGTTCACGCACATTTTCATACCGATTGTCGGAGCGCAGTATTAGCACAAGCAACAGGAGATTCACGCTGCCGAACAGGGTGACCGACGCGACACTCGTTAGCGCTGCCACTGGTACTGCGAGCCACGCAACGTCCAGCAGAATGGCAAGCAGTAAGCTGCACTCAACCGCAAGCAGACCCGCCATCCAGCGCGCTCCCCGGATCGCCGGCCGCTCGTCGGACTGTCGCCAGAGCAGTCCGTTCACCACGGGCAGGAAATACCAGCCAGCCGCTGTGCCGGCAAGCAGCCCCGTGCCGAGCCGAAGCGCCGTGCTGGGTGGGTAGGCCGCAGAATACCCCAGATCAGCAACAAGCGAATTGATGCCGTCAGCCACCATAAGCCCAAAGCCCAGCGCAAGCACCATGCCCAAGCGGATCGGCGGGAATCCCGACGCCCGCCCTCGTCCGGTCAGCCACGCCCACGGTAGAGTCAAGAACGCACCGATGTAGATTCCGGAGTTACGCGCACACTGCACGCTCTGTTCACCTCCGAGAAAAAATGAGTGAGTGGAATCCGGGTGATAATCCACGCCCGCATGCAGGAGACGCATCGCGTCCATTGCGCGCTCAGTTCCGAACGCTGCGGTGCCAGTTACAAGAGCGAGTACCCCAGTAAGGAGGGTCAGCGGGAACGTAAGATTCCGCCTCCGGCCCAGCGTTGCAGTAGCCACCACGTTATCCATGGAGGGCTATCTCCCTGGCGCGCTGCCACTCTTCGGGCGTATTCATGTTGAAGAAAGAGTGATGCTCTGGATCATACCGCTCGATCATATCGCGTTCGATTGTCTGTACTTTGGCGTTAGCAAACCAGCCTATGACTTTATAACGCCCTCCATCGAGTTTTTCTTCCATCCACGGCAGGCAGCGGCGCGAATAAATGGCGTGCATCGGCTCGGGCTCATCGATAACAGGAATGAGCACGTCGTACTCTCTGAGTACCGAGGCCATATAGCGGAGCAGGTCAGCATTGAGAAACGGCATATCGCAGGCAACAACGAGCGCGTATGGACAAGACGCCGCTTGGAGACCGGAGTAGATACCTCCCAGCGACCCCGCGTTGGGGTACACATCCCGCACGTGACGTAAGCCGAGAAACTTGTATGGTTCGGATTCTGCGCCTACCACAAGGGTTTCGCTTGCGACGTCAGCGAGTCGCGCCGCGACCATCTCGACAATCGACGGGCCACTGGGAGTGACACGCAGCAGGGCCTTGTTTTGTCCCATACGGCTCGACCGCCCACCAGTCAGTAGCAGCGCCGAAAGCGGCTCGCTGGTCACCAGGCGTGCCCCTGTGCGAACGCGTGTAACTGCCCCGCCGCCGCACCGGATGCCCCCGACGCAGAGAGCGCCTCGAGCGCGGTT